>NZ_JBEOYE010000047.1:0-73106 GCF_040296945.1 Streptomyces sp. NPDC001941
ATGAAGGCCGCCGACAGGCCGCGAGGGACGGCCTTGGCATCGAGGAGGACGCGCCAGTCCTGTGCCCCGAGCTCCAGGTACTCCAGCCCAGTGAGGGCACCGGGTCCGTACCGCACCGCGCGCGGCGAGTACGCGCTGGCCCCGGTGAAGCTGCCGGGCTACCCCGCGGCGGTCGAGATGCGCGCCACCGTGGTCGGCCCGGTCGGCGCGCCCGGCAGGCGGCCGGTCGCCCTCTTCCTGCACGGCCGCCACTACACCTGCTACGACGCCGCGGGCGAGGTCTCCCTGGTCTGGCCGTGCGCGCCCGGCTCCCGGCCCGTCCCCAGCCACCAGGGCTACCTGCGGGCCCAGCAACTGCTCGCCTCCCAGGGGTACGTGACCCTGTCCGTCTCCGCCAACGGCGTCAACGGGCAGGACGCGGCGGTGGAGGACGCCGGCGCCGAGGCCCGCTCCGCACTGGTCCGCCGCCACCTGGCCCGCTGGGCGGACTGGGCGGCGAAGCCCGCGGGCGCCCCCGCCGCGGTGCGCGCCGTGTCCCGCGCCGACCTGTCCCGGGTGCTCCTGGTGGGCCACTCCCGGGGCGGCGAAGGCGTCAACCGGGCGGCGCTGGACAGCCTCACGCCGCCGCCCGCCGCCGAGGACGGCGCGCCGGGACCGGCCCGCTGGACGGTGCGCGGCACGGTGCTGATCGGCCCCACGCTGTTCGGCCAGAACCCGGTGCCGGACGTGCCCTCGCTGACCCTGCTGCCCGGCTGCGACGGCGACGTGTCCGACCTCCAGGGCGAGCTGTACCTGGACGCCACGCGCGCGGTGGGCCGCGGCACCGCCCTGCACAGTGCCGCGTACGTGATCGGCGCCAACCACAACTTCTTCAACAGCGAGTGGACGCCCGGCCAGTCCCAGGCGCCGTCCTTCGACGACTTCAGCGGCGAGGACGACCCGGTCTGCTCCCCCGGTACCGGAACGCGCCTGACGGCGGCCCGGCAGCAGCGGGCGGGCGCCTCCTACATCGCGGCGGCGGCCCGGCTGTTCGTCGGGGGCGACGACCGGGTCCGGCCGCTGCTCGACGGCACCGGGCGGCGCGCCCCGTCGGCGGGCGACGCGCGCGTGCTCACCCACGCCGTCGGCGGCCACCGCACCCCGGCGGTGCTCCCCGACGCCCCGCTGGAGGTGACGGGACCGGCCCGGATCTGCTCCCAGGTGGCGTTCGACGACCCCGCCGACTGCATGGCCGACGGGCCGGGCTGGTCCGCACGCTCGCCCCACTTCGCGTACTGGGAGGTCTCGCCCGAGGAAGGCCGCCGCGCGGTCGTCCTGGACGGCGCCTCCTCCGGCGCCCCGGTGGCCCTCACCCCGGGGCGCCCCTTCCCGCTCGGCGACTCCTCGTCCCTGGCGCTGCGCCTGATCGTGCCGCCGGGCAGCCGGGACACCGCGGTCGAGGTCCGGATCGTGGACGCCTCCGGGCGGCGCGCCTCGCTCGGCACCGCGCGCGTGGAGGGCCTGCCGGGCAGCGACGGCACCGCCGCCCACTGGGCCCGTGAGGTGCGGCTGCCGCTGGCCGCCGCCCGGAGCGCGGGGCTCGACCTCGCGCGCGTGCGGACCCTGGAGCTCGTGGCGCGCGCCGGAGCGGGGAAGACCTGGCTGATCGACGCCTGGGGCTGGCGCCCCGGCACCCCGGCCGCTCGGCCCGCCGCCCTCGCGCGCGTGGACGTGGGCCGGCTGAAGGTCCGGGAGGGCGACTCGGGCGAGCGGACCTACCGCGTCCCGGTGCACGTCAGCGGTCAGGGCGGCGGCCAGGTGCGGCTGTTCGTCTCCGACCCCGTCACGGGCACGGTCGGCTCCCGGCTCGCCACGGTCCGCCCCGGCCGCCAGGACGTCGAGGTCCCGGTCACGGTGCGCGGCAACACGGCCTTCGGCTGGGACCGTTCGTACGGCGTGCTCGCCAAGGCCGTACGGGGGACGTCCGTCGGCGCGCACCGGGGCGGCGTCCTCGCGCTCAACGACGACCCACTGCCGGAGATGACCCTCGCCCCGGTCGCGGACCGGGTGGCCGAGGGCGGGAAGCTCGCCTGGCGGGTGTCCCTGTCGGCTCCGGCCGAGGTCGGCCTCACGTACACGGCGCGGTTCCTGCCGCCCGCCGACGGGGGCCCCGAACTGTCCACGGCGGACGTGGACCCGGGGTGGCTGGACGAGGTCCTCGGCGTCCCGGCCGAGCCCGCCGTGCCGCTGTCGCGGGTCGACGGCGGCATGGAATGGTTCTTCGACGTCCCGGCGGGGAGCACGAGCACCGAGATCGCCATCCCGACCAGGGCGGACACGGCGGCCGAACCGGAGGAGTCGGTGCGGCTGCTCGTCGAGTACTACGACGCCGACTGGTCCCCCCACGAGGTCGGACAGGTCACGGGCCGGGTGACCGACCCCGCCTGACCGGGGCGCCGCCCGCGCGCGTACCACCACGTGCGCCGCGCGGGCGGTGCGCGCGGGCGGCGGGTGTCCGGGGCCGCGCGCCGTCCTGTCGTACGAACGCCCGGCGGGGCGCACGCCACCCGGCGCGCCGTCGACTTTGAGTCGGTGATGCCCGCGGGGTGCCCGGACCGGGCACGCGCGCGTGGCGGCCGGTCCGGCGGCGGCGCGGCCCCGCGCCGCAGTGGTCACACGCCCGGACGGGCCCGCGGGGACGCACGCCGAGGGCCGTTTACTCGTTTCTACAGGGGAGTCGAATCCCGCCACCCGGGCGTCCCTGGGCGTCGTGCGCCCTCGCGGAGGGCGCCCCGGGGCCGGTAACTTGTGCGACGTCGTGCCCCGGGCCGCCGAGTTTCCCCCGTGCTCTGCGGCCCGGGGCCGCTTCGTTCCACCGCCCCGGTCCCGCTCCCAGCGCTACTCCGCCGCCGTGCGGCACTCCGGATGGCCCCAGCCCTGGTCGAGCTTGGTGATCGTGGTCCCCGCCGCGTACGGCTTGCCGCAGGGGCAGCGCCCCGGGAACTTCGCCTTCAGCGTCGGCGCACCGCCGCCCGACGCACGCTTGGCCGCCGTCTTCTTCGCGGGCTTCGCCGACCCGGCCCTGGCCCGCGAGGGCGTCGCCCGCGCCGCGTCCGGAACCGGCATGTCGCTCTGGCCCAGCGCGGTCCCGGCCGCCTGCTGGCTGGTCGCCGCATCGCTGGCCGCCTGGTCGGCGATGGCGTTCAGGTGGTCGCCGTCCTGGCGGTGCGCCGGTACGTAGACGAACTCCACGTCCCGGTCCGCGAGCAGCTCGTCGATGTCCTGGACCAGCTCGCGGTTGGCGACCGGGCTGCCGGAGGCGGTCTTCCAGCCCTTGCGCTTCCAGCCGGGCAGCCACTCGGTGACCGCCTTCATCGCGTACTGCGAGTCCATGCGCACCTCCAGCGGCACCTCGGACCCGACGGACTCCAGGAGGCGCTTGAGGGCGGTCAGCTCCCCCACGTTGTTGGTGGCGGTGCCCAGCGGCCCGGCCTCCCAGCGCTCGGGGTTCCCCTCGGCGTCGGCGATGACCCAGGCCCAGGCCGCCGGTCCGGGGTTGCCCCGGGACGATCCGTCACAAGCGGCGATGATGCGTGCAGACATCCCCCGATCATGCCACCGTCCGGGACGTGCCCGGGCACGCGCGCGTGCCCGGCCCGCAACACGCCCTAGGCGGCCGACTGGAGGCGCTGGCTGATCCGGTACAGGTAGCGCACCTTGATCCGCAGCGACCACGGGTCCACCGGCTTGGGCATCAGGTCGGCCACGCCGAGGCCCGCCGCCTGCGCCTCCAGGCCGCCCTCGCGGTCGGCTCCGGTCACCAGGATCACCGGTATGTGCCGGGTCTGCTCCAGGCGCGCGAGGTAGCGCGCCGCCTCCAGGCCGCCGAGGCCGGGCAGCGACACGTCGAGCACCGCCACCCCCACGTCCCCGCGCAGCGCCGCCTTGAGCCCGGCCTCGCCCGTCGCGGCGGGCTCCAGCGGCAGGCCGAGCGGGTCGAGCGCCGCGCGCAGCGCGCACAGGCCGTCCTCGCGGTCGTCGACGAGCAGGACCTTCTTGCGCCGCTCCACGTGCCTCACCCCCAGCTGGGACCCACTGGGCTACGCCTTCCCCGAAACGCGCGGCTCCAACGGGTGCGGGGCGGCACGGGCCGGTTCGCGCAGGCGCGTCGGCCCCGCCCCGCCGGGGTGCGCTTCGCCCCGGTGGTACGGGGCCGGGAGTTCCGTACCGCCTACTGCCCCCGCGTTCCCCCGCCGTCCCCGCCGGTGTCGTCGTCCACGATCTCCGCGTCCACCACCTCGTCCGCCGCCGCCCCGCGCGCGTCCTGCTCGCCGTGCGGCGGCGGGCCCCCGTCCCCGCGCGCGTACAGCGCCGTGCCGATGCGCTGGGCCGCGGTGGCCACCTTGTCGACGGCCCGGCGCAGGGACGCCGTGTCCCCGCTCCGGTCGGCCGAGCCGTCCTTCGCCGCGTCCGCCGAGTCCTTCAGCGCGGACCTCAGCTCCGCGAGGGCCGCCTCCGTCTCGCTCCTGGCGTCGGCGGGAACCCGGTCCGTCATGCCCTCGGTGTCGCGCAGCAGCTTCTCGGTCTGGTGGACGAGCTGTTCGCCCTGGTTGCGGGTCTCGGCCGCCTCCCGCCTGCGGTGGTCCTCCTCCGCGTACCGCTCGGCCTCGCGCACCATGCGGTCGATGTCCGTCCTGGGCAGCGCCGAGCCGCCGGTGACGGTCATCTTCTGCTGCGTGCCCGTGCCGAGGTCGCGCGCGGTGACGTGCATGATGCCGTTGGCGTCGATGTCGAACGCCACCTCGATCTGCGGCACCCCGCGCGGCGCGGGCGGCAGTCCGGTCAGCTCGAACATGCCCAGCTTCTTATTGTCCGCGGCGATCTCCCGCTCCCCCTGGAAGACCTGGATCGACACGGACGGCTGGTTGTCCTCGGCCGTGGTGAACGTCTCCGAACGGCGCGTGGGGATCGTCGTGTTGCGCTCGATCAGCCGGGTCATGATCCCGCCCTTGGTCTCGATGCCCAGGGACAGCGGCGTGACGTCCAGCAGGAGCACGTCCTTGACCTCGCCCTTGAGGACGCCGGCCTGCAGGCTCGCGCCGATCGCGACGACCTCGTCGGGGTTCACGCCCTTGTGCGGCTCCCTGCCGGTCAGCCGCTTCACCAGTTCGCCGACGGCGGGCATCCGGGTCGAACCACCCACCATGATCACGTGGTCGACGTCCGCGAGCCGTACGCCCGCGTCCTTCACGGCCCGGTGGAACGGCGCCTCGCAGCGGGCGAGGAGGTCGGCGGTCAGCTCCTCGAACCGGGCGCGCGTCAGCTTCTCGTCCAGGTGCAGCGGGCCCTGCGAGGAGGCGGTCACGTACGGCAGGTTCACCGTCGTCTCGGTCGCCGAGGACAGCTCGATCTTGGCCTTCTCGGCGGCCTCGCGCAGGCGTTGCAGCGCCATGCGGTCCTTGCCGAGGTCCACGCCGTACGCGTTCTTGAACCGTGTGACCAGGTGCTCGACCACCCGCTGGTCCCAGTCGTCGCCGCCCAGGCGCGTGTCGCCGTTGGTGGCCTTCACCTCCAGGACGCCGTCGCCCAGTTCGAGCAGCGAGACGTCGAAGGTACCGCCGCCCAGGTCGAAGACGAGGACCGTCTGGTCGTCGCCCTTGTCCAGGCCGTACGCGAGCGCGGCGGCGGTCGGCTCGTTGACGATGCGCAGCACGTTCAGGCCGGCGATCTCGCCCGCCTCCTTCGTGGCCTGGCGCTGGGTGTCGTCGAAGTACGCGGGCACGGTGACCACCGCGTCGGTGACCCGCTCGCCCAGGTAGGCCTCGGCGTCGCGCTTCAGCTTCTGCAGCACGCGCGCGGAGATCTCCTGGGCGCTGTAGCGCCGCCCGCCGATGTCACTGCCGCCGCTGCCGCCGCTGTCGTTGTCGCTGACCTCCGGGAAGCGCCAGCCGATCTCGCCCATGTGGCGCTTGACGGAGCGGGCGGTGCGGTCGACGTTGGTGACCGCCTGGCGCTTGGCGACCTCCCCGACGAGGACCTCGCCGTTCTTGGCGAAGGCGACGACCGAGGGGGTGGTGCGGGCGCCCTCCGCGTTGGTGACGACGGTGGGTTCGCCGCCTTCGAGCACGCAGACCACGGAGTTGGTCGTCCCGAGGTCGATCCCGACCGGACGCGTCATGGGCCTCTCCTTCCGGGTGTGCTCCCGGGGTGCGGGCGTACCTCCCCTGGGTAGGACCTGGGCCGGGCGGCGTCAAGGGCGCCTCCGGCAGGCACCGGGACCCGTGTGGGTGACGGGGGGAGGTGCGTTGTCAGTGACGGGTGGCACAGTGGTCGGTGCTGTGCGTGACGGTCGTGCGGGGAGCGCGGCCGGGCGTGCGGCGGCCGGGCAGGGGAGCACGAAGGGGTGGAGAACGACCGATGGGTGACTTCTACGAGCGTTTCGTCGACGTCGAGGTGGACGCCGGGGAGGCGGGGCCGCTGGCGGAGCGGATGGTGGAGTGGCTGGTGTCCGAAGGGGTGCTGACGCGCGAGCGGTCGGCCGAGGGGATGTACAGCAGCCAGGTCAGGACGGGGTACGTGCCGGGGCCGCGCTGGCACGAGGCGGTGTCGGACCCCTCGGACCCGGGCTGGCTGCCGGGCCCGGTGGCCGTCCTGGTCGGGCGGGACTACCACGTGGGCGGGCAGGGGGCCGACGAGCCGGACGCGGTGGTCTGTCCGGGCTGCGGGAAGCGGACGGTGATCGTCGACTACCCGGAGTCGTTCGAGCCGGACGAGGAGGCGTGGCGGCGCTTCCGCGAGGCGATCGCGGTGTGGAAGGAGACCGGGGAAGGGGTGCTGGCCTGCTCGACGTGCGGGGTGCCGGTGCGGCTCACCGACTGGCAGTTCGCCTCGGGCTTCGACCTGGGGGCGCTGGCGTTCGACTTCTGGGGGTGGCCGCCGCTCAGCGTGGCGTTCCGCGAGGAGTTCCGCAGGCGCCTGGGGCACCGGATGGAGGAGCAGATGGGGAAGCTGTAGGCGGCGGAGGGGGCTTCGGAGGGCGGACGGCGTACGGGTCCCGGAGGGGGGACGCCCCCGGGACCCGTACGTGGAGGGGCCGGGGCGCCCTCAGGAGAACGGGATGCGCACCACCGAGCAGTTGCCGGTGCCCAGGGTGCTCGGGCCGTTGCCGATGGCGTTCCAGACCTCCACGCGCACCTTGCCGCCGCGCAGGTCGCCGTGGCTGCCGGTCGCGGACACCAGGCCCGCGCCCTCCGTGTAGTGCTCGAAGCCGGGCACGGGGTCGGTCGCGAAGTAGCGGTACGTCTCCGTGCGGTCCCAGGTGCCGTCGCCGGTCCGGTCGTAGCTCACCCGCACCTGCTGGCCGTTGGCGACGACGGTCCCCGCGTCCACGAACAGGTCGAAGCGGGTGGTGCCGCCGTTGTAGGCACGGGTGACCGGGCCCGAGGTGTAGACCTGCGGACTGGCCGGGGTGCCGTCGTGGTTGGCCCCGCCGGCCGATGCCAGGGTCGCGGTCCCGGCCGCGTCGGCGTCGCCCGCGCCCCCGCCCGTACGCAGGTAGAGCTGCGCGGAGCCGGACGGCGGCGGGTCCGTCGGGGGCGGCGTGGTGCCGCCGCCGCGCGTCCACACGGCCACGTAGTCGACGAGCATCGGGCGTCCGGGGACGGTGGCCGCCGTGGGGGTGGGGCCGCCGAGGGCGTCCGGGAAGGCGCCGCCGATCGCGACGTTGAGGAGGACGAAGTAGCCCGCGTGGGAGGTCATGTCGGCCCAGGCGCTCGCGCCGACCCGGTTCTCGTCGACGCGGTGGAAGAGCTGCCCGTCGACGTACCAGCGCAGCTCGTTGGGGCTGGCGGAGCGGTCCCACTCGAAGCGGTACGTGTGGAAGGCGGACTGGCACGTGGAGCCCGGGCAGGCCCGGTTGGCGCCGATGCCGGTGGTCTCGCCGCAGGGGCCGCCGGGGTTCACGCCGCAGTGCAGGACGCCCCAGACGGAGTCGATGCCGTTGACGTTCTCCATGATGTCGAACTCGCCGATGGCCGGCCAGTTCCAGTAGTTGCCCCGGTAGGGGGCGCCCAGTGCCCAGAAGGCGGGCCAGTAGCCGAGGGCGGCCTGCCCGGTGACGTTCGGCATCTGGATGCGGCTCTCGATGCGCAGGGTGCCGCCCGCCGGGGCCTTGAAGTCGGAGCGCCGGGTCTCCACGCGGCCCGACGTCCAGTTGCCCGCGCCGTCGCGCAGGGGCGTGATCCGCAGGTTCCCCGAGCCGTCGAGGCTCAGGTTGTCGGGGCTGGAGGTGTAGTTCTGGATCTCGCCGGTGCCCCAGTTGGCGGGGCCGCCCGGGTAGGCGTGCCCGGTGTCCACCTGCCAGTTGGCCGAGGACGGGGCGGTGCGGGCGGCGCCGTCGAAGTCGTCGCTCCACTGGAGGTTCCAGCCGGGGGCGGGCGGCACCGCCCCGCGCGCCGGGCCGGCCCCGCCGACGGCGAGCGCGAGGGCCGAGGTGAGCGCGAGGGCGAGGGTGGCGATCCAGACGGTGGTGACGGGGTGCCGCCCGGTTCTTCGGGGGGCGGGGGTGGGACCGCGGCTCATGGGACACCTCCGGTGAGGATGGTGCGGAATGTTATTTGAGAGCGCTCTCAAGGAGTTTGTAGGGGCCGTTTCCCAACTCGTCAATGGGTCGGTGGAGTTGGGGGCTCCGGCGCACGGCCCCGACTCGCCCCGGCCCGGCCCCCGCCCCCGACCCTCACTCCGCCCCCGACCCCGCTCCCGTCCGGGCGCAGCCCGGGCGCTGGAATCCGTACGGCCCGGCGGCCGGAATCCGTACGGAAAGGCACCCGGGCGCCCGCCGGAACGCCCCCGGGACGGCCCTGTGGGACCCCGTCCACGCCCGCCCTCCCCCACTCCGGAGGGGCTGGGCGGGCCCCCTCCCCACACGGCCGCCACGACCCGCACAGGGCCGCAGGCGCACCGCGCTGACCTGGGAATACTTCCGCTCCTCGCCTACCGTTCTCCTTGCCCCGCGCGCCGCGCGGACGGCTGGAAGACGCTTGTCGCCAGTCAAAATTCAAGGTGCTTGTCACTACCAGGGGGACCCATGACACCTGTGGACCGGAACGTGCGCTCCGTCGAGGACGTACTGAAGCTGATGGACGATCTCTTCGCGCCCGAGGCCGACCGCTGGACGGCGGCGGGCTCCGACTGGTGGGACGGCTTCTACGCCGACCGCGAGAAGCCCGTGCCCTTCTTCGTCCCCAAGCCGGACGAGAACCTCGTCGGGCACCTGGAGCGCGGGACCCTCACCCCGGGCCGGGCCCTCGACCTGGGCTGCGGCCCCGGGCGCAACGCCCTGTACCTGGCGGCGCGGGGCTTCGCCGTCGACGCCGTCGACCTCTCCCCCACGGCCCTCGCCTGGGCCGGGGAGCGGGCCCGCGAGGCCGGCGCGGACATCCGCTTCCACCAGGGGAACGCCTTCGACCCCGAGTTCACCGCGCTGGAAGGGTCCTACGACCTGATCTACGACTCCGGCTGCTTCCACCACCTGCCCCCGCACCGCCGGGTCAGCTACCTCGCCCTCGTCGAGCGCCACCTGGCGCCCGGCGGTCACCTCGCCCTCACCGCCTTCGCCGCCGGGGAGGGCGGCATGGGGTCCGAGGAGCCGGACGCCACCTTCTACCGCTCCGGCGGGCTGCACGGCGGGCTCGCCTTCACCGACGCCTCCCTGCGCTGGATCTTCGCCGGCCTGGAGGAGGTGGAGCTGCGCCGGATGCGCGACGAGGCGCCCGACTCCGCGTGCTTCGGCGAGCCGTTCCTGTGGGCCGGGCTCTTCCGGCGCCCGGCCTGACCGGAGGTCTTTCCCTCCCCCGCGTCCGGCCTCGGCGTCAACCCCTGTTCAGCGGCCCCCTCCTCGTGATACTCAAGTTTCCTACTAGTCATCTTTCTGAGTATCCGAGGCCTGGGAGAAGAGAAGCCATGACCGATGCCGCCACCGGCGACGCCGAGCTCTTCCGTTCCACCGCCGACCGGTTCCGCACCGCCGTCCACGAGCGGGACCTCGACGCGATCGACGCGCTGTTCACCGACGACATCCGCTTCTACAGCCCCGTGAAGTTCACCCCGTTCGAGGGCAAGCCGATGGTGCTCGGCCTGTTCGGGGTGCTGCTGCGGACCTTCGAGGACTTCCGTTACGTCGGCGCGTACGAGGGCGAGTCCCAGACCAGTGCCGACGGGACCGTGCTGCCCTCCGCCGTCCTCGTCTTCCGCGCCACCGTGGACGGCAAGGAGATCCACGGCATCGACCTGCTGAACTTCGAACCGGACGGCCGGGTCAAGGAGTTCACGGTCATGGTCCGGCCGCTCTCGGCGCTCAAGGCGCTCAGCGACGCCGTGCTGCGCGGACTCGTGGCGGACGGCCTGGTCCCCGCCCCTTAGGCCCGGTGGCCCGGGCCACCGGGCCGCATCCGCACGCGAGGGCCCCGGCTCAGCGCTGCTCCTGGGACATGCTCAGACGCACCAGGTCGGCGAGGGTCGGGGCCTCGCGCTTGCTGCGTATCCGGCGCAGGTACGTACTGACCGTGTGGACGCTGATCCCCAGCCGCCTGGCCGTCTGGTGGTACGTCAGACCGGCGCCGATGTACGCGAGCACCTCGCGCTCGCGGGGCGACAGGTCCGCCGTCCCGGTCTCCACGCCGCCGCTCCGCATCGACACACAGGCGATTCAATCACGATGCCACCGGAGCGCAAGGCTGCCGCCGGTCGCCTTCCCGCCCAACAGGCCGCACCCGGGCCGCACTTGTCAAGTCCCCAACTCGCGCGTCTCCTCCGCCACTCGGGGCAGGCGCGAGATTGGCGGGGCAGAGATCAAGGCGGCACACACCCCCGAGGCCGACCGTGAGGGAACGCGCATGAGGCACTTCCGTCTGCTCGCCGCGGGCAACGGCATCTCGGCGTACGGCAGCTACCTGAACATGGTGGCGCTGAACGTCTTCGTCTACCACGCGACGGGCAGCGCGCTGCTCGCCGGCCTCTTCATGGCCGTACGCCTCGGCACCAGCGTCGCCTCCGGTTTCGCCAGCGGACGGCTCGCCTCCCGCCACGACCGCAAGCGCCTGATGGTCGGCGCCGACCTCACCCAAGCCGCGGCGCTCCTCGCACTGATCCTGGCACCCGGGGGCGCGAGGGTGGCCCTGGTGTTCGCGCTCGCGGTCGTGTCCGGGGCCTGCTCGACGCTCTCCCAGGTGTCGCTGCGCAGTGCGGTGCCCGAGATCGTCGGGCCCGAACTGCGCACCCGGGCCAACGGGTTGCTGGTGACCGGGCGCTCGCTCGCCATGATCGCCGGCTTCGCGTCCTCGGGCGTGGTCGTGGCCCGGTTCGGGTACACCACCGCCTTCGTCCTGGACGCCGCGTCCTTCGTCGTGTCGGCCACGGTCCTCGCGCTGCTGCCGGTGCGCACGCGCGCGAAGTCCGGGGACGCCCGGCCCGCCGAGGAGGATTCAGGCGATCAAGCAGGCGCTTCCGGAAGGGAGTTCGCCTTGCGCACCCTGCCGCGTGCGGCGCCGCTGCTCGCCGCGATGATCGCCGTGCGCGCGGTGGACGGGCTCGGTTCGTCCTCGCACAACGTGGCCCTGCCGCTGTACTCCGACAGCCTCGACCCGTCACATCCGGCCACGTTCATCAGCCAGTTCTGGGCGGTCTGGGCGGTGGGCTGCATCCTCGCGCAGCAGGTGCTCGCACGGCTGGGCAGGAGGGCCTCCTCCGCCCCGGGCGAGCGGGCGTTCGCGGTCGGCGCGTGCGTGATGTCGGCGGCGTTCATCGTGGTGTTCACCGGTCTGCCGACCCTGCCGACGCTCGCCGTGGCCCTGGTCGCGGGCGCCGCCGACGGGTTCACGGAGGTCGTGTACGTGTCGCGGCTGCAGGCCGCCCCGGACGAGCGGCGGGGGCGGCTCTTCGGCCTCTCGGCGTCGGTGGAGAACGCCGGGTTCGGCCTGGGGATGCTGGTCAGCGGCGCGCTCCTGGAACACTTCCCGCCGCTGTCGGTCGTGGCCGGTTTCCACGGGCTCGCGATCCTGCTGTGCGTGGCCATGCTGGTCCTGCTGACCCGGCTGCGCGCGACCGGCCGGGACGGCGGCGGATCCCCGGGGCCCGGCGGTGCGGAACCCGGGCGGGGACAGCCCGGCGCCTCGGTCGCGGAGGGGGCCGGACCATGACGTACGGCGGGCCGGGCGGCGACCTGGGGATCGCCGTCATCGGGACGGCCTTCCGGCTGCCCGGCGCGGACACACCCGAGGAGCTGTGGCGCGTCGTGCGCGACGGGGAGGTGCGCGTCTCCCGGTTCACCGAGGCCGAGCTCGCGGCGGCCGGGGTGCCCGAACAGCACTACAGGGCACCGGACTTCGTGGGCGCGGGCGCGTCCCTGGACGACATCGCGGGCTTCGACGCGCAGCACTTCCGCGTCAGCGGCCACGAGGCCCGGATCACCGACCCCCAGCAGCGGCTCTTCCTGGAGTGCGCCGCGCACGCCCTGGAGGACGCCGGGTACCCCGACGAGCGCGGCGGCACCCGGATCGGGGTGTGGGCCTCCACCGGCTACCACCTGTACGCGATGCAGAACTACCTGCTCAACAACGTGCTGCCGGAGCAGGCCGCCGACGACTGGCTCTCCCGCATGCAGGTCCTGGTGGGCAACTACGCCGACTACACCGCCACCCGCACCGCCTTCCGGCTGGACCTGACAGGACCCGCGGTGAATGTGCAGACCGCCTGCTCCGGCAGCCTGGTGGGCGTCCAACAGGCCATCCAGGCGCTGCTGTTCGGCGACTGCGACATCGCGCTGGCGGGGGCCGTCGCCGTCCACGTCCCCGCGGTGCTCGGCTACCGGTACGTGAAGGGCTCCATCCTCTCCAGGTCGGGGCGGCTGCGTGCGTTCGACGCCGCGGCGGACGGCACCGTCGGCGGCAACGGCGTGGCCGCGGTCGTCCTGAAGCCCCTGGCCCGGGCGCTCGCGGACGGCGACACCGTGCACGGCGTGATCAGGGGCTGGGGCGTGAACAACGACGGGGCGGGCAAGGCCGCGTTCACGGCTCCGAGCGCGCGGGGGCAGCGCGCCGCGATCCGGGCGGCGCTGGACCGGGCCGGGGTGCGGGCGGACTCGATCGGCTACTTCGAGGCCCACGGCACGGGGACCTTCAAGGGCGACCCGATCGAGTTCGCGGGGGCGGGGGCCGCCTTCCGCGAGGACGGGGTGCCCGTCGGCAGCTGCGCGGTGGGCGCACTGAAGTCCAACATCGGCCACCTGGACGCGGCTTCGGGCATCGCGGGGCTCATCAAGACGCTCCTCGTCCTGCGGCACGGGGTGATCCCGCCGCTGGCCGCGTTCGACACGCCCAACCCGCTCCTGGACCTGGAGCACAGCCCCTTCCGGCTGCCGCGCACCGTGCTGCCCTGGCCGGACGTCGGGGGGCCGCGCCGCGCCGGGGTGTCGTCCCTGGGCGTCGGCGGCACCAACGTCCACCTCGTCCTGGAGCAGGCGCCGCCGCCCCGCCCCCGTACGGCCGACGTACCGCCGCCGGACGTCCTCCTGGTGTCGGGCAGCAGCCCGGCGGCCCTGGCCGACAACGCCCGGGCCCTGGCGGGCGAGTTGCGCGCGAGGCCGGGGCGGCACCCGGCCGACCTGGTCCTCACCGCCGCCCTGGGCCGCCGCCACCACCGGCACCGGCTTGCGGTACGCGGATCCGGCGCCCCGGAGTTCGCGGCGGCGCTGGAGGCCTGGCTGGCCGGCGACCGCGCGCTGCCGGAGCGGAAACCAGGTCGGCGCCCCGGATTCCTCTTCACCGGCCAGGCGAGCCCGTACCCCGGCATGGCGGGCGCCCTCCACGAGCGCTTCCCGGTCGTGCGCGAGGTCGTCGACCACTGCGAGCGGCTGTACGGGGAGGTGGTGCCGGGCGGCTCGCTGCGGGCGGCACTCCTCGCCGGCACCGGCGGCCCGTCCGGCGAGGACCCGGACCGGCCATGGCCCACCGACGCCGCGCAGCCCGCGCTGTACGTCCTCCAGTGCGCCCTGGTGCGGCTGTGGCGGGAGTGCGGCGTGCGGCCCGCCGTCGTGGCCGGGCACAGCGTGGGCGAGTACGCGGCCCTGTACGCGGCGGGCGCGCTCGGCCTCGACGACGGGCTGCGCCTCACCGCCCTGCGCGGGCGCCTGATGCGCGAGCGGTGCGCGCCCGGCGCGATGGTCGCGGTGGCCCTGTCCCGTACCGACGCGTCGGCGCTCGCCGCCGAGGTGCCCGGGGTGGAACTGGCCGTGACCAACGGCGCGGACAGCCAGGTGCTGGCCGGACCGGTGGCGGCGGTGGCGCGGCTGCGCGCCCTGCTCGACGCGCGCGCGGTGCCCGCGCGGACGCTGCCGGTGGACCGGGCCTTCCACACGTCGGCGGTCGAACCCGCCCTGCCCGGACTCGAGGCGGCCGTGGACGCGGTGGCCGCGCGCCCGGTCGAGACGCGTTTCATCAGCGCCGTGGACGGGGTGGTGCGGGAACCCGGCTGGACGCCCGGCCCCGACCACCTGCTGCTCCACGCCCGCGAGCCGGTCCGCTTCGACCTGGTCCTGGCGGCCCTGGCGGCCCCACCGGGTGACGCGGACGACGGACCGGCCGCCCTGGTCGAGATCGGCCCGCACACCACGCTCAGCGGGCTCGCGCGCCGCGCGCTGCCCGGCCTCGCCGCCCTCCCGTCGCTGCGGCGCTCCACCGGGCTCTCCGCCCTGTGGGGCGCGGCGGCCAGTCTGCACCGCACGGGAGCCGATCTCGACTGGGGACCGCTCCTCGCGGGCAGCGGCGGCGGGAGGATCCCGCTGCCCGGCTACCGGTTCCAGCACACCGAGCACTGGACGGGCCCCCCTCCCACGGCCCCGGCCGTCCCCACACCACCGAGAAACGGAGCGACCGTGAGCGAGCAGGTGGAGCAGGTGCTGCGCAGTGTCGTCGAGTCGACCGCACGGCACCTGAAGCACGATCCGGCGCAGATCGCCGGGGACACGTCGTTCTTCGACCTGGGGGCCGACTCCCTGCTGATGATCAGCATGCTGCGCGAGCTGGAGCAGCGGTACCGGGTGAAGGTGACCATGCGCGAACTCCTGGAGGAGACGGGGACGCCGGGACAGCTCGCCCGCCTGATCGCCGACCGCCTCCCGGGGGACGGTCTCGCTCCCGAAGCCGCCCGCCTCCCGGACGGCGGTCTCGTTCCCGAAGCCCCGCGCCTCCCGGACGGCGGTCCTGAGAGCGGGGCCACGGCCCCGGCTCCCGCCGCCCCCTCCCCGTACGCCACGCGCGAGGAGGTCGCCGAGCTGACCAGGAAGCTGGAGCACGTGACCGCCGTCCAGGTGCAGATGATGACCCAGCTCTCCCAACTGCTCACGCTCCAGGCCGCTTCGGCGGCCGCACAGCTCAACGGGCAGGGCGTGAGGCCGGACCAGACCGGCCGGGTGACCCCGTGACGTCCCTGGACGAGAAGCTGGCGGAGATGGCGGCGCTGTCCCGCCGCATCGCCGAGCAGATGGAGCAGGTCGCACCGCAGACCGCAGCGCAGGTTCCGCCGCAGTCCGCAGCCCGAGTCGCACCGCAGGTTCCGCCGCAGGCCGCGCCCGCACCCGCCGACGCCCCGGCGGCGGCCCCGGTCGTGCACGGCCCCCGGGTCACCGTGCCCCGCGCGTCCGGCATGGTGGGCGCCGGTGCGGAGGCGGGCCGGCGGGCCCATCTGGACGACCTGGTTGGCCGGTTCAACGCCAGGACCCCGACCTCCAAGGACCTCGCCCAGCGCCACCGCCGCGTGCTGGCCGACAGCCGGGCGGTGGTGGGGTTCCGCAGCGCCACCAAGGAGATGCTGTACCCGCTGGTGGGCCGCAGCGCGCGCGGGGCGCGGCTGGTGGACGTCGACGGCAACGAGTACGTGGACATCACCATGGGCTTCGGGGTGCTGCTGTTCGGCCACGATCCCGACTTCGTCACCGAGGCCGTGCGCGAACACCTGTCCCGGGGAATCCAGTTGGGCCCGCGCGCGGCGGAGACGGGCGAGGCGGCGGAGCTGCTGGCCGAGCTGACCGGGCACGAGCGGGTGGCGTTCGCCACCTCCGGCACGGAGGCGAACTCCGCCGCGATCCGGCTGGCCCGCGCGGCCACCGGCCGGGACGTGGTCGTCACGTTCACCGGCGCGTACCACGGGCACGCCGACAACGTCCTGGGCCGCTCGTCCGGCGGCCGGGACCCCGGGACGGTGCCCGTCTCGTCCGGCATCCCGCTCAGCGCCGTCGCCGACCTGCTGGTCCTCGACTACGGCTCGGACGCCGCGCTCGCGGAGATCGAACGGGAGGCGTCGCGGATCGCCGCGGTCGTCGTCGAACCCGTGCAGAGCCGCGATCCGGGCCTGCGGCCGGTCGACTTCGTCCGGCGGCTGCGCGAGCTGACGGCGCGGCACGGGATCGTCCTGCTCTTCGACGAGATGCTGACGGGCTTCCGCCCGGCACCGCGCGGCGCGCAGGAGCTGTACGGCGTGGTGCCGGACCTGGCGACCTACGGCAAGCTGCTCGGCGGCGGCTTCCCCATCGGGGCGATCGCGGGCCGCGCCGACCTCATGGACGGGGTGGACGGCGGCCACTGGAGCTACGGGGACGCCAGTTACCCGCCCGCCGACACCACCTTCTTCGGCGGTACGTACCTCCAGCACCCGGTGTCGATGGTGGCGGCGCGCGCGGTGCTCGCCCACCTCAAGGAGCACAGCCCGACACTCCAGAACCGGCTCAACACCCGTACGGATGCGATGGCCGGGGAGCTCAACTCCTTCTTCGAGGCGGAGGAGTTCCCGCTGAGGGTCGCCCACTACGGCTCGCAGTTCCGCTTCGAGCACCGGGCGGACATGGAGCTGCTCTACCCCCATCTGCTGCTGCGGGGCGTGCACGTGTGGGAGTGGCGCAACTTCTTCCTCTCCACCGCGCACACCGACGCCGACGTCGAGTGGGTGGTGGACGCGGTGCGCGGGTCGCTGCGGGAACTGCGTACGGCCGGGTTCTTCCCGTCGGCCCGGAAGACGGCCGGCCCCACGGCACAGGGGCGGCCGCCCAAGCCGGTCCCGTCCGACAGGCCCCGGGTCGTCGCCGTGCCCTGGAACACGACCGCCGTCCAGGCGGCCACCCGCACGGAGCCCGCCCGGGAGCCCGAGCCCGCTCCGGAGCCCGCCCCCGCCCCGCCACCGAGCCGCCCGGCCCCCGACTTCAGCGTGTACTTCTTCGGCGACTACCCGCAGGACGAATCCGGGTCCGTGGGCGGGGCAGGGTCCGGGTCGCGGCCCGGCAAGTACGACACCCTCCTGGAGACCGCGCGGTTCGCGGACCGGCACGGGTTCCACGCACTCTGGATGCCCGAGCGGCACTTCCACTCCTTCGGCGGCCTCTTCCCCAACCCCGCCGTACTCGCGGCGGCCCTCTCCCGCGAGACGGAGCGCATCAGGCTCAACGCGGGCTCCGTGGTGCTGCCGCTGCACGACCCGATCCGGGTCGCCGAGGAGTGGTCGATGGTCGACAACCTCTCCGGCGGCCGGGTGGGCATCGGCGTGGCCAGCGGCTGGCACGCGAACGACTTCGTCTTCTTCCCCGAGCGGTACGGCCGCCACAAGGAGGTCATGTACGAACAGCTCGCCCAGGTAAGGGAGTTGTGGGGCGGCGGGGCGCTCCGGCGTGCCTCGGGGGACGGCGAGGCGGAGGTGCGGCTGTTCCCCCGGCCGGTGCAGGACGCGCCGCCGTTCCACACGGCGGTGGTGGGAAATCCCGCCTCCTTCGAGGCGGCGGGGCGCCACGACCTGGGGGTGGTGACGAACCTGATGACCCAGACCGTGGAGCAGCTGGCGGAGAACGTCGCCCGCTACCGGGCGGCCCGGGCCCGGCAGGGCCTCGACCCGGCCGCGGGGCGGGTGGCGGTGCTGCTGCACACCTACCTGGCGGCGGACCACGCCACGGCGCGCCGGGACGCGTACGAGCCGCTCTCCCGGTACATGAGGGCCTCGCTGTCCCTGTTCGGCGGCTTCACCAACAGCCTGGGCCACCACGTGGACCTCGCGTCGATGAGCGCCGACGACCTGGACACGCTCTTCCGGCGCGCCTACGACCGCTACTGCGACCAGCGCGCCCTCATCGGCTCCGTGGACGGCGTCTCCCCGGTGGTGGACGCGGTCAGGGACGCGGGCGTCGACGAAGTGGTGTCGCTGGTGGACTTCGGGGTGCCGCCGGAGGCGCTGCGCGCGGGCCTGGTCCACCTGGACGGCCTGCGCCGCCGCCACACGGAGCACGCCGAGCGCGCGGAACGCCCCGGGGGAAGCGGTGCGGCACCGGCGCACGCGCGGTCCGCGCCGCACCGGGTGGCCGCGCCCGCGCCCCTCTCCCCCGCCCAGCTGCGCCTGTGGTTCGCGGACCGGCTGCACCCGGGCGGCACCGCCTACAACGAGGTCAAGGCCATCCGCCTGGAGGGCCCGCTCGACGCCGCCGCGCTCCGGGGCGCGCTGGACGCCCTCGTGGCCCGCCACGCGTGCCTGCGGACGGTCTTCCGGGACGGCCCGCAGGGGCCCGAGCAGATCACACTGACACCGACGGCGGCGGACTTCGCGGTCGTCGACGCCGCCGCGGACCCGCGCGGCGCGGTGGAGCGGGTGCGGGCCGAGGAGAGCGCGCGGCGGTTCGACCTGGCGTCCGGCCCGCTGTTCCTGGCCCGGCTGGTGCGCCTCGCGCCGGAGGAGCACGTGCTGGTGCTGTCCCTGCACCACATCGTGGCGGACGCGTCGTCCGCCACGGTCCTGGTGCGGGACCTCGCCGCGTTCTACCGGGCCGGGCGCGAGGGCACGACGGCCGAACTCCCGGACCTGACAGGCAGTTACGCCGATCACGCGCGCGTCCTGGCGACACGCGCCGCGGCTCCGGACGACGGCGCCCGCGCGGACATCGCCCACTGGCGGGCACGGCTCGCGGGTCTGCTCCCGGTGCTCGCCCTGCCGCTCGACCGGCCCCGGCCGGACCCGATGACGTCGAACGGCCGCGCGGCCTTCCACCACCTGGACACCGAACTGACCTCCGGGGCACGGGCGTTCGGCCGCGCGCACCGCGCCACGCTCTTCATGACCCTGCTCGCCGGGTACGCGGCGATGCTGCACCGCGTCACGGGCCAGGAGGACCTGGTCGTCGGCGTCCCCACCTCCGACCGGCCGGAGGAGGCCGAGGGAGTGGTCGGCCTCTTCCTCAACACCCTGGCCCTGCGCCTGGACCTGTCGGGCGACCCGTCGTTCGCCGAGCTGGTCGGCCGGGTGCGGGGCACGGCGCTCGACGCGTACGACCACGCGGGCGTGCCGTTCGAGACCGTCGTGCGGGAACTGGCCCCGGCGCGCGGCACCGACCGCACCCCGGTGTTCCAGACGCTGGCCGACTTCGAGCGCGCCGACCCCTTCCACTTCGACCTGCCCGGGGTGCGGGTCACGCCCCTGGCGTCGGGGCCCGACAAGGCGCTGTCCGACCTCGCCGTGCACTTCACGGACCGGCCCGAGGGGATCCTCTGCCACCTGGAGTACAACACTGACCTGTTCGACGCCGGGACCGTGGACGGCTTCTTCACCACCTTCCGCGGCCTCCTCGCGGCGGGCGTCGCCGACCCCGGCGCACCGCTGTCCCGGCTGCGCGCGAGTGTCGCCGAGGGCGATCCGGTGCCGGACGCCTGGACGCGCGGTCCGGTCGTCCCCGCCCGGGACGCCGCCACCGTGCACGAGCTGGTGGCCCGCCAGGTGGCGGCCGGACCGGACCGCCCGGCGGTGGACGACGGCGTGCGGGAACTCACGTACCGTCAATTGTCCGACAAAGCTGATCAGTTGGTGCGGGTGCTGAACCAACGCCCCGGCCCGACGGTCGCCCTGTGGCTGCCGCGTTCGGTGGACCTCGTGGTGGCGATGCTCGCGGTCCTGCGGTCGGGGCGCGCGTACGTCCCGCTGGACCCCTCCCTCGGCCTGCCCCGCGCGCGCAGCCTGATCGCCGAGTGCGGCGCCCGTACGGTCGTCGCCCCGGCGGACCGCGTCGCCGAACTCGCCCTGCCCGACGGGGTGGTGGCGGTCTCCCCCGACGCGACGGAACCCCCGGACGGCGACGTGGGCACGGCTCCCGCGACGGACGCCGAGAGCCTCTGCTACGTCATCCACACCTCGGGCAGCACCGGCCGCCCCAAGGGCGTCGCCGTGCCGCACCGGGCCGTGGTAGACCGCTGCCGCTGGGCGCACCGGCGGTTCGGGCTCACGGCGGCGGACCGGTCGGCCGTGGTGTGCGGCCAGAGCTTCGACGCGGCGGTCCTGGAGGTGTGGCCCGCGCTCACCTCGGGGGCCTCGCTGGTGATCGCGCCGGACGCGGTGCGCACGGATCCGCTCGCCCTGGCCCGCTGGTACACCGAGCGGCGCGCCACCTTCAGCATCCTGCCCACGGCCCTGGGCGAGGCGGTGTTGCGGCTGCCCGCCGCCGAACAGCCGCCACTGCGGGCCCTGTTGCTGGGCGGCGACGTGATGCGGGTGCGCCCGCGCCCGGAGGCGGCGTACGAGACGGTCAACGTCTACGGGCCGACCGAGGTGACCGTCCTGTGCACCACCGCGACGGTCCGCCCGGCCGGGCCGGACGACGGCGAGATCCCGCTCGGGCGCCCCGTCGACAACGTGCGGCTGAGCGTGCTCGACGCCTCGGGCGCCCCCGTCCCGGTCGGTGCGGTCGGTGAGCTGTACGTCGCCGGGCCCGGGGTCGCACGCGGCTACCTGGACGAGCCGGAGGACGGGCCCGGGGCGCGCTTCGCCCCCGACCCCGGCGGCGGCCCGGGCGCACGGCGCTACCGCACGGGCGACCTGGTGCGCTGGACCTCACGGGGCGTCCTGCAGTTCCGCGGCCGCACGGACGACCAGGTGAAGGTGCGGGGCTACCGGGTGGAGCCACAGGAGGTGTCGCGCGCGCTGGCCGGGCTGGACGGGGTGCGGGACGCCGTGGTGGTGGCGCGGCGCGACAGCCGGGGCGAGGCGTACCTGGCCGCGTTCGTGGTGCCGCACGGGACGCGGGGCACTGCGGCAGCGGAACACCGGCCCGTCGCCGACGAGTTGGCGGGCCGACTCGCCACGCTCCTCCCCGACCACCTGGTGCCGCGCGCCTGGGCCGTCCTGACGGCGCTGCCCCTGACGGGCAACGGCAAGGTGGACGGCGCGGCGCTGCCGGAGACGGACCTGACGGCGGCGGTGCGGGGCACGGCGGGAGAGGCGTACGAGGAGGACCCCGAACCGCGGACCCCCGACACACGGACCCCCGACACACGGACCCCTGAACCACAGAACCCCGGACCTCGGATCCCCGGGCCCCGTCGTCCCGGGCCGCGCGCGGACGGCGCCCTGCACCGCGTCACCGCCCTGTGGGCCGAGGAGTTCGGCGTCGATCCGGCCTCGCTCACGCCCGCCACGTCCTTCTTCGACCTGGGCGGCCACTCGATCACCGCGATCCGCCTGGTGAACCGAGTCCGCGAGGAGTTCGGCGTCGAGTACCCGATGGCGCGCGTCTACCGGACGCCGACGCTGGGGCACATGGCGGACCATCTGGCCGAGAACGCGGTGGAGTTGGAGCAGGTGGCGCCCGCGACGTTCCAGCAGGCGGGCTTCCTCGACGCGCACCTGGCGCACCCGCTGCCGCAGATCTTCAACGTGGCGCTGCGGCTGTCCTTCGAGGGCGCCCTGGACGTGGTGGCGCTACGGGCCGCGCTGACGCGGCTGTTCGCCCGGCACGAGGGGCTGCGGTCGCGGTTCGCGCGGCGGGACGGGGCGTGGGTGCAGGAGGTCCTGCGGCCCGTCCCGGTGGAGCTCGCGGTGGAGGACCTGACGGGCCTGGACGCGGTGAAGCGGGACGCGGAGGTCGAGCGGGTCAGCGCGGAGTGCACGGAGACGCCGCTGGACGTGCTGGTGAGCGCGGCGCCCAGGCTGCGGCTGCTGCGGCGCGGCGAGCGGTCCTGGACGCTGATGTTCGTACCGCACCACGCGACCTGCGACGGATGGGCGCTGTCACGGGTCTTCGAGGAACTGTCCGTCCTGTACGCGGAGGAGGTGTCGGGCGTGCCCGGCGAGCCGCTGCCGGAGGCGTTCCAGGTGTCGGCGTACGCGCGCTGGCAGCGGGAGCGGCCCGATCCGGCGGCGGACGAGGGGCGCCTGGCCTTCTGGCTGCGGGAGCTGGCGGGCGCCTCCTTCGCGCACGCGCTGCCGCTGGACCGGCCGCGCGGCGAGCGGCCGGGGCAGGACGGCGACATGGTGGCGTTCACGGTGCCGGCCGGGGTGCGCGAGGACGTGGAGCGGCTGGCGGCGCGGCGGGCGACGACGCCGTTCACGGTGACGGTGGCGGCGCTGGGGCGGCTGCTGGCGCGCGAGGCCGGGCAGCCGGACGTGCTGCTGGGGATCTCGTACGCGAACCGGGAGCGGCGGGAGTTCGAGTCGCTGGTGGCGTGCACGGCGGCGTCGTACGCGCTGCGGGTGCGCGAGGTGCCGGGCGAGCCGTTCGGGGAGCTGGTGGACCGGGTGGGCGTGACGGCGGCGGAGTGCCTGGACCACGCGCTGGCGCCGCGCCAGGTGGCCCCGGTGCTGCGGGAGCGCACGGGCGCGCCGATGCCGGACCAGCTGCCGCTGGCGTTCGCCTACCAGAGCTCGACCCGCGCCGACCTGGACCTGCCGGGCGTGACGGTCGCGGTGGAGGACCTGACGGCGCCGGTGGCGCGGGTGGACCTGGTGGTGGGGCTGATCCCGGTCGGGGACGTGCTCGCGGGGTACCTGTCGTTCCCGACGGACCTGTGGGACCGGCCGACGGTCGAGGGCTGGGCGGCGCGGTACGTGGAGCTGCTGGCGCGGGAGGTGGGCACGGCGCTCCACGGGTGAGGGCGCGCGGCGCGGGGGCGCGCCGCCCGTCCCAGAGCGTGAGCGGCCCCGGGCGGCGCGCTCCCTGTCCGTCGTCTACCCCCGGGCCGCCGCCAGGAACTCCTCGATGAGCCGGGGCGACTTCACGCCCCGGGAGCTCTCCACGCCGCTGGAGACGTCGACGCCCCAGGCGCCGGTGGTCTCCGCGGCCTCGCGCACGTTGGCGGGGGTGAGGCCGCCGGCGAGCAGCCAGCGGCCCTCGGGGGCGGTGAAGTCCGGGGAGCCCCAGTTCCAGGGTGCGCCGGAGCCGGGCTCGGGGGCGTCGAGCAGGAGCAGGTCCTCGCCGAGGTCGCCGCAGCGCAGGGGTGCGGAGCCGGCGGCGGTGGCGCGCAGGAGCAGCCGGCCGTGTCCGGCGAGGGCCTCGTAGTGGGGCCGGCCCTCGTCGCCGTGCAGCTGTACGGCGCGGATGCCGCTCTCCTCGGCGAGGCGGCGGACCTCCTCGACGGGCTGCCCGCGGAACACGCCGACGGTCAGGACGTGCTCGGGGACCCGCGCGGCCAGGGCCCGGGCCGCGGCGGCGTCGACGCGCCGGGGGCTCTCGGCGAAGACGAAGCCGACGGCGTCGGCGCCCGCGCGCACGGCCGTGTCGACGTCCTCGGGGGTGCGCAGCCCGCAGATCTTGACGAAGAGATCGCTCATGCCCCGATCCAATCAAAAGTCCGCTCGAAACGGTGGGGCGGGTCGAACGGGGCCGCGAGTCACCGGAGCGCGGGTCGGCCGCCGCCCTAGGGTGTCGGTTCCGCTGGGTGACCGATGGGCCACCCTCTGTTCCACACGAAGGTGAGTCGCAGCCCCGTGACCAAGGACGCCTCCCCGACCCCGGCCGAGGAACACGCCGAACCGCTGGACACCGGGCTGCCGGACCCCGGGGACAGCGGGTACAGCAAGACGCTCCAACCGCGCCACATCAGCATGATCGCGATCGGCGGCGCCATCGGCACCGGCCTCTTCCTGGGCGCGGGCGGGAACCTCGCCAAGGCGGGCCCGGGCCTGGCGCTGGCGTACCTGGTGTGCGGCGTGTTCGCGTTCTTCGTGGTGCGGGCGCTGGGCGAGCTGGTGGTGTACCGGCCCTCGTCGGGGTCGTTCGTCAGCTACGCGCGCGAGTTCCTGGGCGAGCGCGGCGCGTTCGTCGCGGGCTGGATGTACGTCCTGAACTGGGCGACCACCGGCATGGCGGACATCACGGCGATCGCACTGTACGTGCACTACTGGTCGGCGTTCACCTCGGTGCCGCAGTGGGTGCTCGCGCTGGTCGCGCTGGCGGTGGTGGTGACCGTGAACCTGGTGTCGGTGAAGAGCTTCGGCGAGATGGAGTTCTGGTTCGCCATCGTCAAGGTCGCCGCGATCGTGGCGTTCCTGGCGGTGGGCACCTGGCTGCTGGCGTCGCGCTCGCCGGTGGACGGGGACGTGCCGGGGCTGCACATGATCACGGACCACGGGGGCTTCTTCCCGCTGGGCCTGCTCCCGGTGGTCCTGGTGACGCAGACGGTGATCTTCTCGTACGCGGCCGTGGAGATGGTCGGCGTGACGGCGGGCGAGACCGCCGATCCGCGCACGGTGGTGCCGAAGGCGGTGAACTCGATCGTGTGGCGCATCGCCCTGTTCTACGTGGGGTCGGTGGTCCTGCTGACGCTGCTGCTGCCGTGGACGTCGTACTCGGCCTCGCAGTCGCCGTTCGTCACCGTCTTCTCCGACATCGGCGTGCCCGCGGCGGGCGGCATCATGAACCTGGTGGTCCTCACGGCGGCGATGTCCAGCCTGAACTCGGGCCTGTACACGACCGGGCGGATCCTGCGCTCGATGGCGGTGGCGGGCTCGGCGCCCTCGTTCACGGCCCGGATGAGCGCCAGCCAGGTCCCGTACGCGGGCATCCTGCTGACGTCGTTCGTGTCGCTGATCGGGGTGGGGCTGAACGCCTGGCTGCCGGACAAGGCGTTCGCGATCGTCACCAACATCGCCTCGCTCGGCGTCATCAGCACCTGGGTGATGATCATGCTCTGCCACCTGATGTTCGTGCGCCGGGCCCGCCAGGGCCTCGTGGAGCGGCCCGCGTTCCGGCTGCCGGGCTCGCCCTGGATCGAGCTGGTCACGATCGCCTTCCTGTTCGCGGTGATCGTGATGCTCTGGTTCGACACGGACGGACCGGGCCGTGACACGGTCCTGCTGCTCGTCCCGATCACGGTGGCCCTGGTGGCGGGCTGGTACGCGGTACGGGGGCGGGTGCGCGCGATCGCGGCGCACGAGAAGGCGAGGCCCTAGGGGATCCGCGGGTCGTGGTGGCCGGGCCCGCGCGCGGAGTCCGGGTGTCCCCCTCGGCTGCGACGCGCGCGGGCCGGCGGCTCGTTCGGCCGGGTCACCGTGGCCGAGTCAGACCCCTGTACTGACTCCACCACGGCGACCCGCGCTGGGCGGCGGCCCGTCCTGCCCTCACTGTGACGGACCCGGACGCCGGTCTCCACGGTTTGCCTGGCAGGGCAAACCCGCTGGCCCGTTCCGCTTCGCACGGGCGCCCACGGCCCCCTCGGGACCTACGGCAGACGGCCGTTGAGCAGGGCGAGCCCCAGGCCGGTGACGCTGTGCCGCACCGTCCCGCCGTCCCGGTGCGTGGCCAGCAGCCCGGCCTCCCGCAGGACGGCGGTGTGCCGGCTGACCACCGGCAGCGCGACGCCGAGGCTGCGGGCCAGCTCGGTGGTGGTGCCCACGTTGGCGGCGGCCTCCAGGACCGCCGCCCGGGTGCGGCCGAGCAAGGTGACCAGGACGTCCCGGGGCTGCGGGGCGCCGCCCTCGCGCCCGTTGTCGGCGCTGAGCCAGCCGACCCGCGGCGGCAGCGGGTAGACCAGGACCGGCGGCATCTCCGGGTCGAGCAGGGTGATCGGCTGGATGCGCAGGAACAGCGAAGGCACCAGGACCAGGCCCCGGCCCTCCAGGTGGACCTCCTGGTCGGCGTAGACGGGCAGTTCGAGGACCGGCGGGTTCCACCGGATCCTGGGGTGCAGCTCGGCGAGCAGCTGGTCGACGCCCCCGGCGAGCAGCGAGGCGGCCCGCCGCTCGCGGTCGGCCAGGACGTGGACGCGGGTGATGTCCTCGTACGGGGTGAGGGCGGTCCTGCGGTACTCGGTGAGCGCGGTGCCCAGGCGGCGCATCGCCGCGCCGTCGCCGACGGCGAGGGCCTTGGCCCACGGCGACAGGGGCGTCTCGTCCGCGAGGCGGTGCATGTCGCGGCCCAGGCGGCGGCGCGGGGTGCACAGCAGCCGGTCGAGCTGCTCCTCGAAGCAGAGGTCGCCCCGGCCGGGGGTGAGGAAGTCGGGCGAGTAGCCCCAGGGGCGGGCGAGTTCGGCCAGGATCCGGGCGTGCGGGGCGCTGGCGGCGCGGGTCCTGCGGCGCCATTCGTCGAAGGTCAGGGAGGTGTCCCGCTCCTGGAGCATGTGCAGGCTGAGCAGCACGTCCCAGAGGGGGTCGGGTTCGTCGGCCACCACGACCCGGCGCAGGTCCTCGCTGGTGAAGTGGATCCGCAACACCGATCTGCCCTCCCCGGTCGACGCCGGCGGACGTCGTCCCGCCGACGCGCGCTTACCCCGGGACCCGTCCGCGTTACCTGTGCCCGTCAACACACGCACGCGCGCGAGCACCGTGCCACACCGGCCCGGGCCGACGCAGCGCCCCCGGGCGGGCCCGGGCCGGATCGCGTCCCGCCCCGAGGGGAGCTCGACGGTCGCTCGGGTGCCCCTGGAGCGGCGGTCCGGACCATTCCGGTCGTACGGGCCACTGGTGGCCTGAAATCGACAACCCGCGTGCCACCTGCCCGTTTGCCATGGGAAGCAAAGGGTCCGCGGGTACGGCGGAGTCGGGTGCGACGGGCGGTGACCAGCGGTGGGCCGGGCGCGCCCGGAGCCCGGGCGGCCGGGGGCGGCCGCGCCCCGGTTGGCCGGAATACGACGGTGGGGACGCGGCCCTGGAGGGACGCGGCGGGACGCGGGCGGGCCGGGGCGGTCCGTCCCGGATGCCGGACGGCGGGCGACCGGCCGCCGACCGCGTCCGGGCCTACCGGCATACTGGCGCGCTGAACTGCCCTGTTCCCTCGACCCGGAGGCTTCCGAAGTGCTCGACAGCTCCACATTCCGTACGGTCGCCGAACTCCACGAGACCGCCGCGCGTCCCGCCGAGGAGTCCCCGCCCGCCCTGCCGGGCGGCGCGGACCTCGTCCTCGCGATACGCGACCGGCTGGGCGCGGCCGTCGCGCCCGCCGCCGACGCCCCCTTCGACTTCGGCGCGGTGCGGCGGGCGCTGGAGGACCTGCCCGGCGTCACCACCACCAAGATCATCCCCGGGTTCGGCCTCCAGGAGACCGCGCCCGTGCACGTCATGGTGCTGACCCTGATGCAGGCCGTACGGCAGGCGCTGGGGCAGCCGTTCGCCCACGAGGTCTTCTGGGAGCGCACCGAGGCCGCCCTGACCGGGGTCTTCGTGGGGCTGCGCGAACAGCGGGACCTGCCGTACGTCGCCTTCCACGAGGAGGGCCCCGACCGCACCCGGTACACGTACGACCTGCTGTTCTCGCTGTGCGACGAGGAGACCGGGGGCCGGCCGCACGTGGTGGCCGCCCGCGTCCACGTCACCCTGGGCCTCGGCCCGGACCTGGTGTACGGCCTTGCGGCCGGTGACACCGTGTCCTGCGCGCTGCGCGTGGACGCCGTCGGCCTGCGCGGCTGACGCCCTCCCCCGGCGGCGGTCCGTACGGACCGGGCGGGCCGTTCCCCCGCCCCACCGGCCGCCACCCCGGCACTTCTTGATGACGCGTCAGCCCCGGGCACGCGCCTCGCGCAGGCGCTTGACGATCTCGCCCGCGCTCACCGCGAGCACCAGCACGGCGGCCACCGTGTAGAAGCCGCCCGGCACCCTCCAGCCGCCGTTCACGTCACTGAGGAAGCGCTCCTCGAACAGGTCGTGCCCCTTGAGGATCCAGGCCGTCGACAGCGCGAACAGCGCCTCCGCGGCGGCGTACCACAGGGCCAGGCGCAGGGTCCACGCGCGCCCCGCGAGCCGGACGACCTCCAGCGTGGTGATCCCCGCGAGCCCGGCGAGCACCAGCCAGATCGGGCCGGACCACAGACCGGGGTCCAGGATCTCCAACTGGGCGCCGCCTTCGGCCCGGTAGGGCTTGGCGAAGTGCTGCCAGAGGATGAGGCCGATGAGCAGGACGTGCCACACGGCCGATGCGTAGTCACCGGTGTCACGCTCGCCCTTGACGGCAGTACGCGGTTCCGGGAGCTGGTCCGGCGACCAGGCGGGCGCCCGCCGCCCCTTCGCGTTGCGCTCGACGAGGGCGAAGACCAGGGTGAGCCAGGCGACCATCTGCCCGCCGACGGTGAGCACCGCGACCACGCCGCCGCCGATGGCCTTGCCGATGCCGTCGCCGTCGACGAGGTCCGCGACCACGGAGACGGCCACCACGATCGGCAGGACGGTCCACAGCAGGATCGTCAACAGGCGTACGTACGCCGGGTAGCAGTCGGGGCCGATCAGGCCGAGCGGCCGGTCGGCGTAGCGGGCGGCGAGCCGGATGGGGTCGCCCATCTCGGTGAGCACGGCGCGCTCGGCCCCGGCGCGGTCGGCCTCCTCGCGCGCCTCGACGGTGTCGTCGATCGTGGCGCGCAGCTCGTCGGCGACGTCGTCGCGCTGGTCGGCCGGTATGCGCCGCACGACCTCGTGGACGTAGCGGTCGGTCAGCGTGCTGGTCGTCATCGGATCCCCCTGTTTTCCTTGGTGAGTCGCGCCATCGAGGCCACGAGGTCCTGCCACTCGCGCTCCAGCCCCACCCGCACCCGGGAGCCCTCGGGGCTGGTCCGGTAGAACTTGCGCGGGCGGGACTCGTCGGTGTTCCACTCGCTGGTCAGCAGGCCCTGTTTCTCCAGGCGCCGCAGCAGCGGGTACAGCGTGTTGCCGTCGACGCTGACCCCCGCGTCGTTGAGGGTCTCCAGCAGGGCGTAGCCGTACTGGGCTTCCTCCAGCAGGGCGAGGCAGGCCAGGACGACCGTTCCCCGCCGGAGCTCCTGGGACTGGCTGAGGACGAGCTCTTCGGTGGACACGCGACACACGATACTGTGCGCCGCACACTAATGGCCAGCACACAAAGGAAGTTCGCGCACATGGATGCGCGCGCCGCGGGCCGGGGCCCGCACCGGTCGCGCCCTCCAGGCCCCCGCCCCGCGCCTGTCGTACGCCGACGGGGCGGCCCACACGCCCGGCCGCCCCGCCCCAAGTCCCCCGTCGTCCCCGGTCAGTCGGCCAGGTACGACGCCGCGATGTCCTCCTCGCCGTGCCCGGCCTCCACCAGGCGCTCGAAGCGCCGGGCGCCGCCGGCCGCGACGTCGAGGGTCACCCCGGCCGCCTCGGCGGCCTCCACCACCAGGCGGGCGTCCTTGAGCGCGTTGGCCACGGAGAAGCTGGTGGTGAAGTCGCCGTCGAGCGCGGCCTTGGACTTCAGCTGGAAGTAGGTGCTGTCCAGCGGGCCGCCGGAGATGACGTCCACCACCAGGCGCGGGTCGACACCGAGCGCCCTGGCCAGCACCAGGCTCTCGGCGGTGGCGTGGGTGAGGGCGAACACCACGCTGTTCAGGGCGAGTTTGAGGCGGCTGCCGGCGCCGCTCTCGTCACCGACCCAGACCGTGCGGCTGCCGATGACGCCGAAGACCTGCTCGGCCTCCTCGCGCCGGTCGGCCGGACCGGAGGCGAGGATGACGAGCTGGGCGTTCTCGGCGGGCTGCCGGGTGCCCTGCACCGGCGCGTCGTAGAAGACCAGGCCGTGCTCGCGCGCGAAGGCGGCCAGGCCGTCGATCGCGTCGACGCCCACGGTGCTCAACTGGAGCCAGACGGCGCCCTTCTTGAGCGCGGGCGCGGCCTCGGTCATCGCGTCGAGGACGGCGGGGCCGTCCTTGAGGACGGTGACCACGAGGTCGGCGCCCTCGACGGCCTCGGCGGGGGTGGCGCAGGCGGTGACACCGGTGGCCGCCGCCAGCGCCTCGGCCTTGGCGGCCGTACGGTTCCAGGCGCGCACCCGGAAGGCGCCGGAGAGGTGCCGGGCGACGGGTCCGCCGATGATGCCGGTGCCCAGGACGGCGACCTGCCGCGTCGCGGGTCCGGACGGGGTCGCGGGTGAAGGCATGGGGGTCCCCCAGGTTCGTGTCGACTATACAGAACGATCGGTCAAATATTGCTCCCACCGTAGCGCAGGACATGGCGCCTCCTGGTCAACGCCCTTACAGGGAAGGCCGCGTGTCGCATGACGTTCACACGGGGAGCGCGTCAGGGCTGGTGGGTGGCCTCCACCACGCACATGGGCCCGTCGGTGAGGACGATCCGGTCGAGCCGGAACCCGGCGCCGGTGAGCAGCTCCCGCCAGTCCTCCCGGGTACGCTCGCGCCCGCCCAGCATCGCCATCATGGTCAGGTCGAGCAGCCCGCCGAGCTCCGGCGCCGCGCCCTCACCGAGCACGGACTCCACCAGGAACAGCCGCGCCCCGGGGGCGGCCGCCTCGTGGACGCGGCGCAGGATGCGGGCGGCCCTGGCGTCGTCCCAGTCGTGCAGGATGAAGCAGGCCAGGTAGCAGTCGGCGCCGCCGGGGACGGCCTCGAAGAAGTCGCCGCCGCTGGTGTCCACGCGGTCGGCGAGGCCGCGCTCGCGCAGCAGCGCGGTGGCGGCGGTGACAACGTGCGGGAGGTCGAAGACCGTGCCGCGCAGGCCCGGGTACTTGGCGGCCAGTCCGGCGAGGGCGGTGCCGTCGGCGCCGCCGATGTCGACCAGGCGCCGGACGCCGGAGAGGTCCACGGCGCCGAGGGCGTCGCGGCGCACGGCGTGCATCAGGTCGCGCATGGCGGCGCTGAAGCCCGCGACCTGCTCGGGGTCGGCGGCGAGGTGGTCGAAGAAGGGCTCGCCCAGGACCCGCTCGGCGGCGGGCACGCCGTCGCGCAGGTTCTCGTACAGGCCGCTGAAGGGGAGGTAGTGGGTCTCCATCCACATCAGGGCGACGGCGCGCACCGAGTCGGGGTGGCCCTCGGCGAGGGTGTGCCCGAGGGGGCCCAGGCCCGCCCGGTCGGTCCCGGCGTCGTACGTGAAGACGCGCTCGGCGCTCAGGGTGCCGATCAGCCGGCGCAGCAGCTCGGGCCGGGTGCCGGTGGCGGCGGCCAGCTCGGGCACGGCCCTCGGCCCGTCCAGGAGCCGGTCGGCGACACCGGTGCGGGCGGCGGCGTACAGGGCCTGGGAGATCTGGAAGCCTCCCAGGAGATGGATCATGTCTACGGCGGGGGCGCGCTTCATGATCCCGACGCTAGTGACCGGCAGGCCGGAGCGAGGCCGGGAGAGTCCCCCCGCAGGCCCTCCCGACCTCGCGTCACTATGTGAACATGAAGGTAAAATAAATGCAAGACAATGTAAAACAAGGCAAACTTTGACAGCAGCCTTGCTTTACAAGTCATTGCTTATGGATGGCGGCACCGTGGCAGCACCGGGGCGCCCTACACCCGTGGGGTGATCCCCGCCGGCCGCACCGCCCGCGCCCCCGGAACGTACCGGCCGGAACGCCCCGCTCCGGGGAGTCGCGGTGGGTATCCTCGCGGCGAACCACCCGCTCACCGTGCGGAGTTCTCTGGCCAAACATCCGCCACACCCGCACCGGACCCATCCGCTTCCGACCGAAGGACGTACTCCGTGCGCGGAGATGGCACGCGGCTCATCGCGACCGAGGACGGCCACCGGGTCACCCCGGCCGAGCTCTTCTTCGACCTGGTCTTCGTGTACGCGATCACCCAGGTCACCGCACTGATGGCGGCCGACCCCAGCGGTCCGCGGCTGCTCGGCGCGATGGTGGTGCTCGCCCTGCTCTGGTGGTGCTGGTGCTGCTTCTCCTGGCTGGGCAACGTGGTGCGGGCCGACTCCGGCGGACTGTTCTCGGTCCTCGTCGCCGTGATGGCGGCCGTGTTCGTCGTCTCGCTCACGGTCCCCGAGGTGTACGCCGACCGCCACGGCGGCCTGCACGCCCCGCTGGTCTTCGTCCTCTGCTACGGCACGGTGCGCGTCCTGCACCTGATCTCGTACTGGATCGCCGGGCGCGGTGACGCCGCCCTGATCCGCACGCTGCGGCGCACCCTGGTGGTGTCCGTCCTGCCGCCGTTCGCGCTGCTCCTGGTGGGCAGCGCGCTGACCGGGGCGGCGCAGGTCCTGGTGTGGTTCGCGGCCGTCCTGATCGACTACGCGGGGATCTTCCTGACCGGCAAGTCCGGCTGGCGGATCGTCTCCCCCGTCCACTTCGCCGAGCGCTACGCGCTGATCGTGATCATCGCGCTCGGCGAGTCCATCGTGGCGATCGGCGTCGGCATGGCGGACCTCCCCTTCAGCGGCCCCGACCTGGTCGCCGCGGTCGCCGGGCTGCTGGTGTCGACGAGCCTGTGGTGGGTGTACTTCCGGCACGTCACGGAGGCCGCCGAGCACGCCCTGGCGGCCCGCGAGGGCGACGAGCGCACCCGGTTCGCCCGGGACGCCTTCACCTTCCTGCACCTGCCGCTGGTGGCCGGGATCGTGCTGATGGCCCTGGGCCTGAAGCAGTCGCTGCACCAGATCGCCGACAGCCACTACCCGCTGTCCGAGCCGCTGCACGGGCTGACCGCGTGGGCGCTGACCGGCGGGGTCGGCCTGTACCTGCTCGCGGCGGCCGCGATCCTGCTGCGCAGCACCGGGCGGCTGCCCGCGGTGCTCGCCGTCGGCGGCCTGTGCTCGCTGGCCGCGGGGGTGCTGGTGGCCCTGGTCCCTGCGCTGCTGGCGCTGGTGCTGCTGGCGGTCGCGGTGGGGGCGCTCGCGGTCGGCTACGGGCGCTCGGCGCGGGCGTCCGGCGCCGCGCACGCACCGGCGGGGGCGGAGCCGGTCGAGCCGGTCGGCCCGGTGGATTCGGTGGACCCTGTCGGCCCGGTCAGAAGACCGACAGACCCGTCAGGGTCGTGAACCGGTCGAGCGCGGCGACGCCCGACACCGAGTTGCCGCGCTCGTCCAGCCCGGGCCCCCACACGCACAGGGTGCAGTGGCCGGGCACGACGGCGATGATGCCGCCGCCGACGCCGCTCTTGCCGGGCAGGCCGACGCGGTAGGCGAAGTCCCCGGCCGCGTCGTAGGTCCCGCAGGTGAGCATCACGGCGTTGATCTGCTTGGCCTGGCTGCGGGTCAGCAGGATGTCGCCCTCGGCCCCTATGCCGTGGCGGGCCAGGAACCCGGCGGCGCGGGCCAGGTCGGCGCAGGAGGCCTCGATCGCGCACTGGTGGAAGTACTCGTCGAGCAGCACCGGCACCGGGTTGGCGATGTTGTGGTACGACGCCATGAAGTGCGCCAGCGCGGCGTTGCGGTCGCCGTTGGCGGTCTCGGAGGCCCACACCTGCTCGTCGAAGTCGAGGTCCGGGTTGCCGGACTCGACGCGCAGGAAGTCCCGCAGCGTGCCGGAGGCATCGCCGGTCAGGGAGTGCAGGCGGTCGGTGACGACGAGGGCGCCGGCGTTGATGAACGGGTTGCGCGGGATGCCGTTCTCGTACTCCAGCTGCACCAGCGAGTTGAAGGGGTTGCCGGAGGGCTCGCGCCCCACGTGCTCCCACAGGCCCTCGCCCTCCATGGACAGGCACAGGGCGAGGGTGAAGACCTTGGTGATGGACTGCGCGGAGAAGGGCGTCTCCCAGTCCCCGACCCCGTACACCGTGCCGTCGAGCTCGGCGACGGCCATCCCGAACTGCCGGGGGTCGGTCGTGGCCAGCGCCGGGATGTAGTCGGCGGGGGTGCCCCGGCCGGGCGCGGCGGCGATCTCGACGGCGATCTGTTCGAGCACGGGCATGAGCGCGCCCTCGCCGGTGGCGCCGGAGGCGACGGGCACCGGCGGCTGGACGCCCGGGCGGGCCGGGTCCGGCGAGGAGGCGGGGAGGGACACGCTCGGGGACACGCTTGGTTGCTCCGGGTTCGTACGCGATGCCGTATTCCTGCGGCCCTATGGCGTTCCATACGGCCATGTGGTGGTGCGTGCGCACCTCCACGACTTTACGACAATCGCCCGGGCGTGCGAGTCAAGGGGATCCCTCGGCTGTACCTGTAGGTGGCAAGGAACCCGGAGGCGGGGGCGGGCCTCCCGGTGGCCCGCCCCCGCCCCGCGCCGTCAGGCCCGGCGGAACCGCAGGGTGCGCAGCTCGAACGGGCGCAGCGACACCACCACTTCCCCGTCCTCGCCCCGCTCGACCGGACCGGCGTCGGCGAGCGGGCGCTCCAGGAGGTCGGTGGCCTCGACCGCCGAGGCCGCGAAGCCGGGCCGCAGCACGGTCCTGGCCCGGCCGCCGCGCGACTCGTGGAAGCGCACGACCACGTCGCCGCTGCCGTCGTCGGCGAGCTTCACCGCGGTGACCACGACCGCGTCGTCGTCCAAGGCCACCAGCGGGGCGACCGGTCCCGCGCCGGTCAGGGCGCGCTCGGGGGCGTTGATCCGCCAGCCCTCGCGGACCGCGTCGCCGATGGCCGCGCCGGGCACCAGGGCGTGCCGGAAGCGGTGGAGGCCCTGGTCGGTCTCGGGGTCGGGGAAGCGCGGGGCGCGCAGCAGGGAGACCCGCAGGGTGGTCGTCGTACCGCCGTCGGACGGGCGGACGGTGCGGGTGACGTCGTGGCCGTAGGTGGAGGCCGTCACCACGGCCACGCCCCAGTCCGGCTCGCCCAGGTGGACGAAGCGGTGGTTGCAGGCCTCGAACTTGGCCGCCTCCCAGCTGGTGTTGGTGTGGGTGGCGCGGTGGAAGTGGCCGTACTGGGTCTCGGAGGCGTACCGGTCGGTGTGCACGTCGAGCGGGAAGGCGAGCTTGAGGAACTTCTCCGTCTCGTGCCAGTCGACCTCGGTGTCGATGTCCAGGCGGCGCGCGCCCGGGGCGAGCGAGAGGACCTGGGTGACGCGCGAGGACCCGAAGGTGCGGGTGACGCGGACGGAGGTGCCCTCGCCGGGGGCGACCTCGTCGGCGTCGACGAGGTCGGTGACGGTGTTGCGGTAGAACGCGTCAACGTCCCAGGCGTCCCACATGTTGGGGAAGTCGGGGTGGACCTGGAGGAGGTTGGCGGCGGCGCCGGGGGCGACGGTCTCGCGCTCGGCCGCGATGTCGTACGCGGAGGTGACCAGGCCGCGCGCGTCCACCTCGACGCGCAGGACGCCGTTGTCCAGGACGTAGCCGCCCCCGGGGCGCTCGGCGGGCGCGCCGTGCGGGGCGGCGGTGCGGGGTCCCGCGCCGCCCGCGGGGACGCCGTGGCGGGCGTGCGGGGCGGCGTTGAAGACCAGCGGCTCGTCGCCCTCGCCGGCCAGGGCGCGCTGGGCGGCGTCGATGACCGCGTCCAGCTCCTCGGCGACGGCCGCGTACGTCTTCTCGGCCTCGCGGTGGACCCAGGCGATGGAGGAGCCGGGCAGGATGTCGTGGAACTGGTGCAGCAGGACCGTCTTCCAGATCCGGTCCAGGTCCTCGTACGGGTAGGCGGACCCGGTCCGTACGGCGGCGGTGGCGGCCCACAGCTCCGCCTCGCGCAGCAGGTGCTCGCTGCGCCGGTTGCCCTGCTTGGTCTTCGCCTGGCTGGTGAGCGTCGCCCGGTGCAGCTCCAGGTACAACTCCCCCACCCACACCGGCGGTTCGGCGTACTCGGCCTCGGCCTTCTCGAAGAACTCGCGGGGCGTCTCCCACACCACCTGCGCCGCGCCCTCCAGGTCGCGCATCCGGGCGGCCTTGGCGATCATCTCGCGGGTGGTGCCGCCCCCGCCGTCGCCCCAGCCGGTCGGCGCGAGCGAGTGCCGGGCGACGCCCTTGTCCTTGAAGTTCCGTGCCGCGTGGGCGATCTCGCTGCCCTTCATGGAGCAGTTGTACGTGTCCACGGGCGGGAAGTGCGTGAAGATCCGGGTCCCGTCGATGCCCTCCCAGCGGAAGGTGTGGTGCGGGAACTTGTTCGTCTGCGACCAGGAGATCTTCTGCGTCAGCAGCCACTTGGAGCCGGCCGCCTTGATGATCTGCGGCAGCCCGGCCGCGAAGCCGAAGGTGTCGGGGAGCCACGCCTCCTCGTTCTCGACGCCGAAGTTTTCCAGGAAGAACCGCTTGCCGTGCACGAACTGACGGGCCATCGCCTCCGAGCCCGGCATGTTGGTGTCCGCCTCCACCCACATCCCGCCCGCCGGGACGAAGCGGCCGTCCGCGACCGCCTTGACGACCTTCGCCCACACCTCGGGGCGGTGGTCCTTGACCCACGCCCACTGCTGGGCCTGGGACATGGCGAAGACGAAGTCCGGCTCGTCCTCCAGGAGGGCCGTCATGTTGGACGTCGTACGGGCGACCTTGCGCACCGTCTCGCGCAGCGGCCACAGCCACGCCGAGTCGATGTGCGCGTGGCCGACCGCGCTGATCCGGTGCGCGGACGGCACCGCGGGCACCGAGAGCACCTCGGTCAGGCACGAACGGGCGCGTTCCGCACTGCCGTTGACGTCCTGGAGGTCCACCGCGTCCAGGGCCCGGCCCACCGCGCGCAGCACGTCCCAGCGGCGCCCGGAGTCCTCGGGCAGCTCGTGCATGAGCTCGCCCAGCACCTCCAGGTCGATCACCAGCCGCCACACGGCCTCGTCGAACACCGCGAGGTCCATGCGCGCCAGCCGGTACTGCGGCTCGCTGCCCGCCGTCTCCTTGTCGCCGAGCTTCGTCGGCAGGAAGGGGTGGTAGTCGAGGATCACCGGGTTGGACGCCGCCTCGACGTGCAGCCGCACCTCCTCGCCGCCCTCGGCGGGCGCCGCGATCCGCACCCACTGGTTGCGCGGGTTGAGGCCCTTCACCGGGGTGCCGTCGGGCCGGTAGACCAGGCCCTCGCACTGGAAGCCGGGCATGTTCTCGTCGAAGCCCAGGTCCAGGACGGCCTCCACGGTGCGCCCGGCCCACTCCTCGGGCACGGTCCCGGTGACCCGGAACCAGCTGGTGCCCCAGGGCGCGCCCCACGCGTCGCCGACCGCGATCGGCCCCGGCTCGGCGGCCAGGCCCTCGGCGACCGGCACCGGCTCACCGGGGGCGTTCCAGACGGCGACCTCCAGCGGCACCGACTCCGGGTACACGGCGGGCCGGATGCGCTCCTCCAGGACGCGCTTGAGTCGGGCTTCGACCAGTCCGCGGTCGTCGTGCATGTCGGGTCAGCTCCTCGGGGTGCGGGTGGTGGACCGGGTGCGGGTGGGGGCGCCGGTGTCGGCCGGGCGGACGACCTCGGTGATGCCGCGCGCGGCGAGGTGGTCCGCCTCGTCGGCGCGGGCGTCCAGGACGGTGGTGGGGCGGGCGCCGTCGGCGGTGAGGCGGAAGAAGGCCTCGAAGACCTCCCCGCCGGGCGCGCACGCCGAGCGGGCACCCGGATCGGCGGGCACGACCAGGGCGGTGGTGCGGGGCGCGGGGGCGTACGTACTCCCGGGCGCGTCCCCCCGGGCGAAGGCCTGGAGCACGCGGGCACTGTCCTTGGGCACCCGGTCGTTGGTCAACAGGCCCAGACCGTATTCCAGTTCGGGGAAGTCGGCCAGGCCGCGCGAGACGTCGTGGGAGCACCACCAGGTGACGCCCCACAGGTCCGGGCAGTCCAGCGCGTTGCGCACGGTGGCCTCGGTGAAGGCCGCGGCGTGCTCGGCCGGGACCAGGGGCGCGGGCGCGCCGACCTCCTGGAGCCAGACGGGGCGGCGCGGGTCGTCGGCCCAGGCCTTGCTGAGCTCGACGAGGTACGCGGCGTGGTGCTCGCTGGGGACCGAGGTGCGGCCGTGGCGCTGGGCGGTGCCGTTGAACACCCAGGAGTGCACGGCCGTGACGGCCCCGCGCCGGGCGGCCTGCCCGGGCGTGAACGGCATGTCGTCCTGGTACCAGGTCGCGTCGTACTCGGCGTGCAGGTGCAGCTTGCCCGGGGCGCCCCGCTCGCAGGCGTCGAGCATGCGCTCGAGCCAGGCGTCGATCTCCTCGGCGCTCGCCCGGTCGGGGTCGGGGTGGGGCCCGGCGGAGAACTGGTTGACCTCGTTGCCCAGGGTCATGCCCAGGAAGTTGGGCTTGCCGGCCAGTGCCCCGGCGAGCGTACGGAGGTAGTCGGCCTGGCCCTCGACGACCTCGGGGTCGGTGAACAGGTTGCGCCGGTGCCAGGTCCGGGTCCAGGCGGGCAGGAAGTCGAAGCTCGACAAGTGCCCTTGCAGGCCGTCCACGTTGACGTCCAGGCCGCGCTCGGCGGCGGCGTCCACCAGGTCGGCGAGGTGTTCCACGGCGCGCGGGCGGATCAGGGTGCGGTTGGGCTGGAAGTACGGCCACAGCGGGAAGACCCGCACGTGGTCCAGGCCCAGGGCCGCGATGGAGTCCAGGTCGGCGCGCACGGCGTCGCCGTCGTAGTCGAGCCAGTGGTGGAACCAGCCTTGGCTGGGCGTGTAGTTGACGCCGAAGCGCGGGGCGGAGGCCATGGGGTTGCTCCAGATCGGGGTGGGGCGGGCGGGGACGGGCTCAGCCCTTGACGGCGCCCTCGCCGACGCCGCGGAAGAAGTAGCGCTGCAGGCAGGCGAACATCACGATCAGCGGCGCGACGGCGATGATGGTGCCGGCCGCGACGATCCGCTGGTTGTTCGAGAAGGTGCCGTGCAGGTAGTTCAGGCCGACGGTCAGCGTGAAGTTGTCGGAGTCGGAGAGGACGATCAGGGGCCACAGGAAGTCGTCCCAGGCGCCCATGAACGCGAAGATCGCGACGACCGCGAGGGTGCCCTTCACGGCGGGCAGGGCCACCCGGGTGAAGCGCTGCCAGACGTTGGCCCCGTCGACGATCGCGGCCTCCTCGACCTCGTACGGGATGTTGTTGAAGGCGTTGCGCATCAGCAGCACGTTCATCGCGCCGATGCAGCCGGGCAGCACGACCGCGACCAGGGTGTTGTTGATGTCCAGCTCCCGCATGGTGGCGAACTGGGCGATCATGATGGCCTCGACGGGCACCAGGAGTGCCAGCACGAAGACCAGGGCGGCGGTGGCGCGACCCCGGAAGCGCAGCCGGGCGAGCGCGTACCCGGCCATCGCGGAGCCCAGGACGTTGGTGAGGACGCTGCTGACGGCGACCTTCACCGAGTTCAGGGCGTAGTCCCAGACCGGGATGATGTCGGCGACGCTGCGGTAGTTGTCCAGGGTCGGGCTGCTCGGCAGGAGCTTGGGCGGGTAGGTGTAGATGTCCTCGGTGGCGCCCTTGAGGGAGGTCGAGAGCTGCCAGAGGAAGGGGCCGACCATGACCAGGAGCACGGCGGTCAGCGCCAGGTAGCGCACCGCGCGGCGCCAGGGGGCGGTGCGGGAGCGGGCGGTGCGGGGGCGCCGGGCGGGCGGGACGGGCTGCCCGGGCGGGGCGAGGGTGGCCATCAGTCCTTGTCCTTCCGGTCGGCCCGCAGCACGAACAGCATGAGCAGCAGGGTCAGCACGAACAGCACGATCGACATGGCGGAGGCGTAGCCGGTGCGGCCCTGCAGGCCGGTGCCGGCGCGCTGGATGAGCATGACGAGCGTGGTGTCCTCGCCGCCGGGGCCGCCGGTGGGTCCGGCGATCATGTAGACCTCGGAGAAGACCTTGAAGGCGGAGACCGAGGAGAGCGCGCCGACCAGGACCATGGTGGAGCGCACGGCGGGCACGGTGACGGAGACGAAGCGGCGGACCGGTCCCGCGCCGTCTACCTGGGCGGCCTCGTGGAGCTCTCTGGGCACGTTGGCCAGCGCCGCCAGGTAGATGATCATGTAGTAGCCCAGGCCGCGCCAGACGGTGAGCGCCATGGAGCTGAACAGCAGCAGCCACTGGTCGGACAGGAACGGCACGGGGTCGACGCCCAGGACGTGCAGGATGCCGTTGAGCAGGCCCCGGTCGTCCAGCATCCACACCCACATCAGCGCCACCACCACGACGGAGGCGACGACCGGGGTGTAGTAGGCCGAGCGGAAGAAGGCGATGCCCGGGACGTGCTTCTGCACCAGCAGGGCGAGCAGCAGCGGCAGCAGCACGGTGAACGGCACGACGAGGACGACGTACAGGGCGCTGTTGCGCAGCGCGACCCAGAACTGGTCGTCCTGGAGCAGCGCCTGGAAGTTCTCCAGGCCGACGAACTCGCCGGTGGTCAGGGTGCGGGCGTCGGTGAACGACTTCCAGACCGTGGCGAGGAACGGGTAGAGGTTGAAGGCGAGGGTGATCAGCAGGCCCGGTGCCAGGAACAGCCAGGGGCTGACGGGGTGGTGGGTCCGGGCGGCGCGGCCCCGGCCGGTCCGGCGGCCGGTGGCGGCGCGGGAACGGCCGGGGGCCGAGGCCCCCTTCACGGGGACGGAGGATGCGGTCGACGTGCTCATCGGGGGCCTCGCCGCGTCACTTCTGTTCGAGGAGCTTGTTCATCTGCCCCACGGCGCCGTCCAGGGCCTCCCGGGGCGAGGACTTGCCCTGGAAGCACTTGGCGATCTCGTTGCGCAGGATGGTCTTCATCTCGTCGCTGAGCAGCACCGGGGTGTAGTTGACGGCCTTGGGCAGCATCGCGGCGGTGGCCACCCGGATGCGGCCCTCCTCGGTGCCGTCGGCCTTGGTCCAGTACTCCTTGTCCAGGGAGCCCTTGGTCGAGGGGAAGACGGCGACCTCGTGGCCGAACGCCTCCTGGTTCTTCTGGTCGGTGACGAAGTGCGCGAAGGCGACGGCGGTCGCGGCGTTCTTGCTCTGCTTGTTGACCGAGAGGCCCTGGAGGTACATGTTCTGGCTGCCCGTGTTGGTGGGCACGTCGGTGATGCCGAGGTTCTGGTAGAGGCCCGGCGCGTTCTTCTTGAAGTTCTCCAGGTCGTGCGCGCTGCCCGGGTTCATGGCGAGCTGCTGCTGGAGGAACTTCTGCCCGGTGGTCTCGGGGGTGAGGGTGAGCGCCTGGCTGTGCAGCCCGCCGCTCTTGAACAGTTCCTGGTACTTCGTCAGGAGCTCGACGCCCTTGGGGTCGTTGAGGGTGAACTTGCTGCCCGCCGCGTCCATCAGCGGGACGCCGTAGCGGCCGAAGTCCTCGATGGTGGGCGGCTGTCCGAGGGTGGCCTTGCCCTTGGCGGCGAGCTGCTTGGCGTCGGCGAACAGCTCGTCGAAGGTCTTGGGCGCCTTCGCGGGGTCGAGCCCGGCGCCCTTGAACATGGTCTTGTTGTAGAAGAGCGGGCCGCTGTTCAGGTACCAGGGGAAGCCGTACGAGCCGTCGAGGCCGGGCATCTCGTAGCCCTTCCAGGCCCCTTCGAGGTACTCGCCCTTGAACGTGCTGGCAACGTTGTCCTTGTCCAGGTTGAGCAGGATGCCCGCCTTGGCCAGGGGGTACGCGAGGTCCGGCGAGAGGTTCACCACGTCGGGCAGGGTGCCGGCGGAGGCGTCGGCGCTCAGCTTGTCCGGGTAGCCGTCGGCCGGCTGGTCGACCCACTTCACCTTCGTGCCGGGGTTCTGCTTCTCGAAGTCCGCGATCAGGCCCTCGAAGTAGTCCTTGAAGTTGGCCCGGAGGTTCCAGGTCTGGAACTTGATCTCGCCCCCGACCTTGCCGGAGGTCGACGACCCCTCGCCGTCGCCGCCGCCGCACCCGGTGAGGGCGGTCAGCGACAGGACGGCCCCGAGGCCCACGAGGGTACGCATCGCGGCTCTGCGATGAATGGACATGCTGGCTGGCTCCTTCGCCTCGTCCAAGACGTTGCCGCACACCATGCAGCGGCTTTTATTCGCCGTCAACGGTCAGCAGGTCACTCACCTTGCTAAACCAGCAGCTCAGAGCCACTAAAAGGGACTAAAGTCCTGAATAATTCACGGCTCCCCGTGCGATGAGTTCTGCGGAAACTAAGGCGGTTTAGCTGGGATCAGCTAAACCGCGTTAGCTAGCATCGCCGCATGAGCGAGCCGATGAAGAGCGCCGGGACGGGCGGCGGCGACGCCCCGCCCCGCCGGCCGACCATGAAGGACGTCGCCCGCGAGGCCGGGGTCTCCACCAGCGCCGTGTCCTTCGCCCTCAACAACCGCCCGGGCGTCTCCGAGGCCACCCGGCGCCGGGTGATCAGGGTCGCCGACCGGCTCGGCTGGCGGCCCAGCTCGGCCGCCCGGGCGCTGTCCGGGGAGAGCGCGGGCGCGGTCGGCATGGTCCTCGCCCGCCCGGCCGACAGCCTGGGCAGCGAGTCGTTCTTCCTCCAGCTCGTCTCCGGCATCCAGGCCAGCCTCGCGCCGCGCGACCACGCCCTGGTGTTCCAGATGGCCGAGGACGTCCAGGCCGAGTGCGAGCTCTACCAGCGCTGGTGGGCCGAGGGCCGGGTGGACGGGGTCATCGTGGTGGACCCCCGGGTGCGCGACCCGCGCCCGGAGACGCTCGCGGTCCTCGGACTGCCCGCCGTGATCGTCGGCGGCATGGAGGCCCCCGGAAAGGCGGGCGTGCCCCAACTCCCGCGCCAGGCACGCCTGTCGAACCTGTGGGCCGACGACGCGGGCGCCATGGACGTGATCGTCGGCCATCTGCACGGACTGGGCCACCGGCGGGTCGCGCACATCGCGGGCACGCCGGGCTACGCGCACACCGCCCGCCGCATCGCCTCCCTGCGCTCGGCCGCCCGCCGCCTGGGCCTGGAGCAGGCGGTGTCGGTCACCACCGACTTCACCGACGGCCAAGGGGCCCGCGCGGCGCGGGAGTTGCTGTCGGGGCCGACACCGCCGACCGCACTGATCTGCGACAACGAGGTGATGGCCGTCGCGGCGGTGAGCGTGGCGGCCGAGCGCGGGCTGCGGATCCCCCGGGACCTGTCGGTGGTGTCCTGGGAGGACTCGGTCATCTGCCGCACGCTGCACCCGCAGTTGACAGCGCTCGTACGGGAGGCCAGCGCGTTCGGCAGACGCGCGGCGCAGCAGCTCCTCGACCTGCTGGACGGCGGCGAGCCCCGCCAGGTGCTCGACCCGCTGCCGCGCATCGAACCGAGGGAGAGCACGGCCCCACCGCCGCCGGGGGCGTGAGGGGGGGCGGGGGCGGTGCGCCCGGGCTCTACGGGGAGGCCGAGGTGGTTCAGTGGCGTCCCCGCAGGTCGGCCACCACGCGGAAGCGTTCGAGGACCACGGGCGTCGCGTCGTCGACCGTGAAGTCCGGGTCGCCCAGGGCCGCCCGCATGTCGTTGCCGTGCCAAAACCGCTCGTGGCCCGCGCGCCAGGACGCCACGTCCTCGTACCCCTCGCCCTCGTCCCGCGCGTGCGCCAGGTCGACGGCGCCGAGCGGGACCACGCTCACCGAGGTCACCTCGATGACCGCCACGCCCACGTCGTCGGAGTCCACGACCACGGCGCGCTCGCCCACCGCGGGCAGCGGTTCGCCCTCGTGCTCGTAGTCGGCGACGAGCCCCGTGGTGGAGGTCTTGGAGCCGTCGAGGATCGCGGCGACGAGCTGGTCGCGCAGCGGCCCGGGGAAGGCGAACAGCGAGGTGGGGAGGGTGGCGATCTCCTCGGCGGAGGGCGCGGGCGGCTGGTCGGCGGTCATGCCGGAAGCCTAGGCGGGAGGCGGGGCGGGTGCGGGGGCTTTTGCGGGCGGCGGGTGCGCGCCTTCGCGGGCGGCGGGTGCGGGACGGGGTGCGGCCACGGGCTTCACGGGCCGTCCGGTGCCTCCTCCCCCGCCGTCGAGCGGAACCGGGCCCGGTAGACCGTCGGCGAGATGCCCAGGCGCTCCTTGAACACCCGGCGCATCGTCTCCGACGACCCGAACCCGGCCTCGCGCGCGACCCGTTCGACCGGAGCGGGGCCCGCCTCCAGGAGGGCCTGGGCCGCTTCCAGGCGCACCGTCTCCACGTACTGCGCGGGCGTGGTCCCGGCCTCCGTGCGGAACAGCCGCCCCAGGTGCCGGGCGCTCACCCCGGCCGCGGCCGCCAGGTCGTCCAGCGCGTGCTCCGCCGCCGGGTCCGCCCCCACCAGGTCCATCACCCGGCGCACCACCGGGTGCACGACGCCCTGCGGGCCCAGGCGCGCGCTGAACTGGGACTGGCCGCCGGGCCTGGCCATGAACACCACCAGCTGGCGGGCCACTTCGCGCGCCAGGTCCGCCCCGTGGTCCGCCTCGACCAGGGCGAGCGACAGGTCGATGCCCGCGGTCACCCCGGCCGAGCTGAAGACCCGCCCGTCGCCCACGAACACCGGGTCGGCCTCCACCCGCACCCGCGGGTACGCGGTCGCCAGCTCGCCGGCCAGCCGCCAGTGCGTGGCCGCCCGCCGCCCGTCCAGGACCCCCGCCTCGGCGAGCACGAACGCGCCCGCGCAGACCGAGGCGACCCGCCGCGCGCGCGGCGCCGCCTCCCGTACCAGCGAGACCAGCGCCCGGTCGCCGACCGCCCGCTGCCAGTCCTCGCGCCCGGGCACCACCAGCGTCCCCGGACGCCCCGCCAGGATCTCGGGGCCGCCGTCGACGCCGAGCCGCACACCGGCCGAGGTGACCACGTCCCCGCCGCCCGGGGAGGCGATCCGGACGTCGTAGCGGGCGCCGAAGGCGTTGGCCGTGGTGAAGACCTCCACCGGGCCGCCGACGTCCAGCAACTGCACCCGGTCGAAGGCCAGCACGACCACCCCGTGCCGCTCTGCCATGCCCGTCACCCCGTGTCCGCATCTGTGGGTTGCCCGGCGTTCCCGCCATGGCGTCGAGGGTACGCCCGGCGGGAGGCTGGGAGCACCCCGCACGCACCGCGCGGGCCGCACCCGGTATCCCGTACCCCGCCCCGGAGGCACCCATGACCACCGTCACGCTCCCCGCCGTCCCGTCCAGCGAACTGGCCGCCGAGGCGACCCACCTCGTGCGCGAGCGCACCAGCGACCTCGTCTACCACCACTCGCGCCGCGTGTACTTCTTCGGCGCCCTGCGCGGCGAGGCGCTCGGCCTCGCCTTCGACCCCGAACTCCTCTACGTGGCAGCCCTGTTCCACGACATCGGCCTCAACCCCGAGTTCCGCGGGGGCGGCAGGCGCTTCGAGGTGGACGGGGCCGACGAGGCGCGGCGCTTCCTGCGCGGGCACGGCACGGACGAGGACGCGGTGCGCCGCGTGTGGACCGCCGTCGCGCTGCACACCACGCCCGGCGTACCGGAGTTCATGGAGCCGGAGGTGGCGCTGCTGACGGCAGGCGTGGAGTACGACGTGCTGGGCATCGGCTACGAGCAGGTGCCGGACGCGGTACGGGACCGGATCACCGCCCTGCACCCGCGCCCCGGCTTCAAGCGGCGGATCCTGGCGGCGTTCGCGGAGGGCGTCGCGCCCCGGCCGGGGACGACGTTCGGCAACGTGAAGGCGGACGTGCTCCAGCACTACGTACCCGGCTTCGAGCGCGGCGACTTCGTCCGCACGGTCCTGGACTCCGCCTGGCCCGAGTGAGCCCCCGTCACCCGTTCACCCCGCGCCGCGCGGGCCACCTGCGATCATCGGACCATGGCTGACTGGGCAACGTACGTCGTCGTCCCGGGGGACGCGCCAGACGGCGGCGCACCCGAGGTGTACGAGGCGCGCTTCGGCGCGGTGGGCATCGACCTGGACCTGCTTGCCTCGGGCAGGACCCGGAGGAGCTGCGGGACCACCGTTTCCGGATCCGCCCCGAGCACCCGCTCGACACCGACGACGAGGCGCTCGACGACCCCGGCCCGGACGTGCGCGTGGTGAGCGTTGGGGGCGGGGGCGTGTGATGGCCCGGGCGCGCCGGGAGCCGGGGGCCGTGCGGTGAGTACGCGGTACGTGGTCTGAGTACCCGGGTTGAGTACGTACGCCGATCCCGCGCCCCCTCCCCCGCTGGTCGAATACGGCCATGAGAATCCAGGCCCCCCGCCACCCCCGCGTCCAGCAGGTCACCGCCACCGGCGCCGCCCTCGCCGGGGCGCTGCTGCCGCTGGTGGTCGGCGTGCTGCTGGCCAGGTCGGTCGCGGTGGACCCGTACTCGCCGGTGAACGCGCTCATCACCAACGGCACACACCGGCCCCGGCTTTCACCGGCCGAGTGGCGGCGGCAGGGGCGGCGGGCCGTGCGCCGGTGCCGCCACCTGCGGGCCGGGCTCCCGGGCCGCGACGGCACGCCCCGGGGCTGAGCCCGGGGGCGTCCCGTGGGAGGCTCAGCCCGACCTGCGCCCCGCCAGGGCGGTGTCGTGCGCCTCCTGGTGCCCGTCCGGTTCCGGTCCCTGGGCCGGGATCGTCCGGCCCTCGGCGAGCATCAGTTCCAGGTCGCCCAGGACCGTCCGGGCCTGCTGGATGCGGTCGGTGAGCTCCTTGCGGGCCAGCGCCTCCGGGTCGCCGGCCGCCGGGGCCCGCTTGGCCTCGGCCTCCATCTCCCGCGCCTCTTCGAGGGAGTTGAGCACGACGCCGATGAGCAGGTTCACCATCACGAACGAGCCGAGCAGGACGAACGAGGCGAAGTAGACGATCGTCCACGGCGAGTACGCCATGCCGGCGGCGACCGCGTCGCCGAGCCCGTCGAGGGTCATCAGCAGGAACAGGGTGAGCGTGGCGCGGCCCAGCGAGCCGTACTGGTCGGGGTTGACGTCGCCGAAGACGAGCCAGCCGACCATCGCGTACACGTACAGCAGCAGCGTCCCGACGAGCATGAAGCTGACGGTGCCCGGCACGCTCTTGCCGACCGCCACCAGGATGATCCTGAGCTGCGGCATCAGCCGGGCCGCGCGCAGCACCCGGGCGAGTCGCAGCATGCGCAGCGCGGTGGCGTTCTGCGAGGCGAGCGGGCTGACGGCGAGGAGGATCAGCGCGGCGTCGAAGAGGTTCCACGGGTCCCGCAGGAAGTCCGCCGGGCGGTCCAGGTGGGCGGCGAAGCGGACGAGGAGCTCGACGGTGAACGCGACGAGGAAGACGTGCTCGGTCGTGGCGAGGGCGTGGTGCCAGGCCCGGGAGATCCCGTCGTAGGTCTCCAGGCCGAGGAGGGCGGCGTTGGCGAGGATGAGCCCCAGTACGACGCTGTTGAAGGCTCCCGAGTCCAGAACCCTGCGGCAGCGCGCCGCCACCAGGTATCTGCCGGTTCCGATCACCTGAACTGCCATGGAAGGTCGATCCCTTGTTCGTCGTGTCAGCACGGCCCGCAGCGCGATCCAAGATCGCGACTGAGTCAGGCTGGACCCTCCGGGGGTGCCGTATGCCCCGGTCGCGGGGCGTTCATCACAACGAAGGAATCGTTTCGGCACGCGGTGACGGCGACCCGGCGGGGACGGCCCGCGCCGCGACAGCGCTTTCCACCCGCCCGTGGCCGCCGCGTGCCCCGGCCGCCTTTTGCCCGCTGTCGTCCCGCACTACTGTCGGCGAGGTGCACAGCAGCGGAGCGGTCCCGACGGCCGGCGCGCGGGGAGCGGCGCCGTGAAGCCGCTGCGGCGCCTGGTGGCGGTGCGGCACGCGAAGGCGGTGCGCCGCGCGGGCATCGAGGACCCGGTGCGGCCGCTGACCGCCAACGGCCGCAAGGACGCGGAGGCGCTGGGCCGCTGGCTGTACGGCGGGAACTGGCTGCCCGACCTCGTCCTGTGCTCGCCCGCCCGCCGCGCGCACGAGACCTGGGAGCTGATCGCGTCCCGGCTCGGGAGCCCGCCGCCCGTCGTGGACGAGCGGCGGGTGTACCGCGCCGGGCCGGCCGAACTGCTGGCCCTTACCCGTCAAGTACCGCCGCATGTGGGTACGTTGGCCGTGGTGGGACACAACCCGGGGGTGCGGGAGCTTGTCCTCGCCCTGGCCGGCGACGGGGAGGGCGGCGCCCTCCGACGGGTGCGGGCAGCGGTGCCGACGGCCTCTGCCGCCGTGCTGACCTGGCGCGGGGACTGGGAGATGCTGGGCGCGGGCTCGACCCTGCTGAGCGAGTTCGTCGTGGGTCACGAGCTGCGCCCGCGCCGCTGACGCTTCGTCATATTGCGCACGTCAGGCGGGCATTGGCCGCCTCCCGAAGAAGTCGCCCCGCAGAACCTCAGAACCCCATCGCCTCAGAACATCATTGCCTCAGAACCTCATCGCCTCAGAAGGAGTACAGGGCGCTCTCGTTGGCGTTCTTCAGGCACGCGTTCCCGAAGGTCTCGGTGTGGGACACCCGCTGCCCGCGCCACACGCCCTCCACCGTGACGGTGACGGGGTCCCACTCCTTGGTACACGCGCGGCCCGGCGTCGCGGTGGCGAGGGCGGCGAAGTCGCCGCCGGAGGAGGCGAGTTCGGCACAGGCCGCGGCGGGCGCCGGGTGCGTTCCGGCGGTCGGGAGGCAGGAGAGCGTGACGGCGCGCAGCACGGCCTGCTCGCTCTCCTCGTCGCCGGGGGCGACGGAGAGGACGAGCGCGGTCGGGGCGTAGAGGCCCGCTGCGGCGGCGCGGGGGGCCTGGTCGACGGCGTGCGCGGCGGGTGCCACCGCGAGGCCGCCGAGGGCGAGGGCGGACGTGAGGGCCATTCCTGCGAGGGTGCGCATGGAAGTCACCTTTCCCTTCGTGAGGGTGGGGTCGGCTGGGAACGGGCGCCAGTCTTGCCGCACCCCACGCGCACCGCACACCACGCGGACGGAATCCGGATACCTGGCGACATTCGGCGATACGTGAAAGAGCGAGGTCCCCGCTCCGGCCACCGAACGAGGGAGCCTGGGGAAGTCGACGAGAAGAAGCCTACAGGGCCCTGAAGTCCGGCCATCGAAAGGCTGATTACTTCCTGCGTCATCGATTGAAAGGTGAACAGCCATCACCGTCCGGATGACGAACGGCCCTCGGACGCCTGACGGTGAGACGCCCGGACGGCCCCCTCGGGGAAACCGCTCTCCACCGTCCGCGCATATGGTGTGACCGATCGGGGCACAACACCCGTAACCGCCCGCGCCGCGCGGTGCACCCCCGGACGTCGTCGAGTCCCCCGCGACCCCGGGCTCCGGTGCTTGTGAGCGCGGCCCCGCAGGCGGTCCACCCCCGGTCCGTACCGAACGCCGCGCCGTGGCGTCCCGGTCCGGTCCGGCGCGCCCCTGGCGAGGGGAACCCGCAGGAGGGAGAGGACCATGAGAGACACCCGGGAGAGGTGCGAGGGCCTCGTGAAGTGGTTCGACCGGAGGAAGGGCTACGGCTTCGTGGTCCTCTTCGGCCAGCAGGACAGCATCTACGTCGACCGCGAGGACATCGAGGGCGAGCGCAAGACGCTCTCCGAGGGCCAGCAGGTGTCGTTCGTCCTGGAACTGGGCGCGGGCAGGTTCGAGGCCCGCGAGGTCAGGCCCTGAGCAGCCCGTACAGCCGCACCGGGCCCGCGCCGAGCAGGGCCCGGTAGGCCACGGCCGCCCGCCCGGTGAGGCAGCCGGGCACGGGGGTGCCGTCGGCGCGGGTGAACTGGACGACCGCGTCGCGCCGCCCCAGGCCCACCGGACGGTGGAAGGACCGGGACCACGGCCGCCCGGCCCGCTTCCCGCGCAGCCGCCGCACGATGCTTCCGGCGGCGTGGGCGGCGGACGGCAGCCCGCTCCCGCCGAAGCCGCGGGATCCGTGCCAGGTGCCGCGTACGGCCGCGGCGCCGCCGACCGCGTACACCTCGGGGTGCGAGAGCGAGCGCAGCGAGCCGTCCACCTCGACCCGGCCCCGCGCGTCGGTGGCCAGGCCCGCGCCGGCGGCGAGCCCCGGCCCCCGCGTCCCGGCGGTCCACAGGCAGGCGTCCGTACGGAGCAGCGTCCCGTCGGCCAGGGCGAGCGCGCCCGGGAGCACCCTCACCACCTCGCCGGTCACCACGCGCACGCCCAGCCGTCCCAGCGCCGCGTCCAGGTGCGCGCGGGCACGGTCGCCGAGCCCGGCGCCGGGGCGGTCCCGGCCGACGAGGGTGACCCGCAGGCCCGGGTGGCTCTCGGCGATCTCGGCGGCGGCCTCGACACCGGCCGCGCCGCAGCCGCACACGGTGAGGCTGCCTCCCGCCGCCGCGAGCGCGGCGAGCCGCCCGGCCAGGCGGTGGGCGGCGCGCGGGTCATCGAGGGTGAGCGCGTGCGCGCCGGCCCCCGGGACCGCGCCGGTGTCGGTGGTGACCCCGAGGGCGATCACGAGGGTGTCGTACGGGAGGACCCGGGCCCCGTCCTCCGCCGCGACGACCACCTCGCGCGCCCCGGTGTCGATGCGCTGGGCGCGCCCGCGCACGAAGTCGACGCCGGTGCCCGCGAGCAGCGCGGTGACGTCGTACCGCGCGAGCTCCTGCCCGGCGGCGACCTGGTGCACGCGCGGCCGCTCGGTGAACCGCTCCGAGGGGTTGACCAGGGTGACGTGCACCCGGGGTCCGCGTGCCGTGGGGCGGCAGCGGGCCCGCCTGGTGCGCCGGGCCAGCAGGAGGGTCACGAGCAGGCCGGTGCGGCCCGCGCCGAGCACGAGGACGCGGTGGGCGGGTGCCTGGCGGCCCGGTGCGTGGCGGGCGGGTTCGCGGCGGGAGGTCCGGTGGTCGCCGGGGGCCTTCGCGGGGGCGGGTTTCTCCATGGTGGTCCGGCTTCGCGCACGGTGTCGTGGCCGGTCACGCACGGGGCTCGCGCCCCGGGTCCGGCTGCCCGTCCCGGTCACGTACCCGGGAGGGCGGGGAAAGTCGCGGCCGGCCGCCACGTGCGGGAGGACGGCCGGCCGCTGGGCGCTCTCGGGAAGCGCACGCCCCCACGCTAAGCGCGGTCGGGCGGGTGCGCCCGGCGACCGGGGCAGCCGGGTTAACGGCCCCCTGGACACGCGCGCCCGCCCGGGAGCACGGGAACAGGCGGCCACGGGCGGCGGGTCACCCGGGCGGGCGCACGCGCCGGACGAACCGCTGGACGATCCGCTGGGCGAACCACCGGACGATCCGCTGGGCAAACCGTTCGCTCCGGGCGGGCCCGCCTCCGTAACCTGCACGCATGCGCATTCCGAGCCGGGAGCTGACCCCCGAGGACCACGAGCTGATCGAGACCGCGCGCCGGATCGTGGACGCCCACACCGACGGTCCGGACGGCGTGCACACGATGGGCGCGGCCGTGCGCGCCGCCGACGGGTCGGTGCACGGCGGCATCAACCTGTACCACTTCACCGGCGGCCCCTGTGCGGAGCTGGTCGCCCTGGGGACGGCCCGCGCGGCGGGGGCGCGGGCGCTGACGACGATCGTGGCGGTGGGGAACCTGGGCCGGGGGGTGTGCGCGCCGTGCGGCAGGGACCGGCAGGTGCTCCTGGACTACCACCCGGGGATCAGGGTGCTGCTGCCGACCCCGGAGGGCGTACGGAGCGTCCTGATCGAGGACCTGCTGCCGGGGGCCTACGCGTGGAGCCCGCAGGGGTAGGGGCCGCTCCGGCCGGTCGCGCCCGGGCCCCGGCGCACGGCCCGGAGCCCTGGGGCGCGTTGCGAAAGTCCCGCCCGCCCCGCGACGCCTGGCACGCCCTACGCGGCGACGCCCCCGGCCCCGCGGCGGCCGCGCTCCTGCGCGCCCCGCCGCCGCACCGCGAGGGCGAACCCCACGCCGCTGACGGCGACCGGTGCCGCGAGGCCCGTGATCAGTACGGTCGCCCATCCGGGCACCAGCGCGTCGGTCTCGCCGCTGCGGAAGCGACAGGTCGCCGACGGCGGGAAGACCCGGGCGTCGAGGGTCTCGGGCGGATAGGAGGACCAGCTGCCCCGGGCCGCGCAGGGCGCGCCGGGGTCCGTCACCAGCGGCCCGGCGAACAGCCAGTAGACCAGGGCGAGGAGGGCGGCGCTGACGCCGAGCGCGGTGGCGTTGCGACGGACCCGCTCGGTCGCCGGTACCGGGCGCGCGCCGGACCGGGGCGCCCGGCCGTCGCCCCACTCCGCGAGGAGCGCGAGGAGCACGCACACCACCAGGGCCACCAGGCCCAGCCACATCAGCGCGGCGACCACGCCGGTCGCGCCCGCGCCGACCTGGCAGTTCGGGCCGGAGCGCTCAGCGCCGCAGCACGGCCGCCGCGGCCTCCTCCACCACCCGGGCCACTTCGGCCAGGGCGGGCGAGTCGAGCTTCCACTGCTGCCAGTACAGCGGCACGTCCATCGGCCGCCCGGGCGCCAGCGCGACGAACACGCCGTCGCGCAGCCGGGGTTCGGCCTGCGCCTCCGGCACGAGGCCCCAGCCGAGCCCGGCCTCCACCGCGTCCGAGAAGCCCTCGGAGGTGGGCACGTGGTGGCGCACCCGGCCCGCCCGGCCCTTCCCCCGGGTCAGCGAGCGCACGAACGCGTCCTGGAAGTCGTCGCGCCGGTCGAACACGATGACCGGCGCCCGCTGGAGGTCGTGCGCCAGGGTCCCGGTACGGTGCCGGGCGGCGAACTCCGGTGCGGCGACGGCGAGGTAGCGGACCTTGCCGAGGCGGCGCACGGTGCATCCGGCGACCGGGTCGGGCGAGGAGGTCACGGCGGCCATCACCTGCCCCTCGCGCAGCAGCGTCGTGGTGTACGCCTCGTCCTCGCGGTGCAGTTCGAAGGCGATCGGAGGGTCCTGGGTGATGCGGGTGAGGGCGGGCAGGAACCAGGTGGCGAGGGAGTCGGCGTTGACGGCGATGGGCAGCCGGACGGGCCCCTGCTCGTCGTCCAGGCCGAGCTCGGCGCGGGCGTCGCGTTCCAGCCGGGCGAGCTGGCGGGCGAAGCGGACGACGACCTGCCCGGACTCGGTGGGCCGGACCGGTTTCGTACGCATCAGGAGCACCCGGCCGGTGCGCTGCTCCAGGGCCTTCACGCGCTGGCTGACGGCGGACGGGGTCACGTGGAGGGCAGCGGCGGCGGCGTCGAAGGTGCCCTCGTCGACCACGGCGAGGAGGGTCCTGACCTGGTCGAGGGGAAGGTCTTCCATGGCGGTCTCCTCGTCGTCTCGTCTGCGTGTCGTCGGCGGGCGGGTCGAAGGATCATCAGGGGCGCGTCAGCGAAGCATCAGGAGCGCTAATGGTACGTAAGAATCTTTAGCTGTACTGTCCGGTGCCGCGTCCTTACCGTCGAAGGCATGAACCACTCCACCCTCACCACCGCACTGGCCGGTTTCGGCACCGGGCTCTCCCTCATCGTCGCCATCGGGGCGCAGAACGCGTTCGTCCTGCGCCAGGGGGCGCACCGACGCGCCGTCCTGGCGGTGGTGGCGGTGTGCGCGGTGTCCGACGCGGTGCTGATCGGCCTCGGGGTGGCGGGGGTGGGCGCGGTGGTGACCGCGTGGCCGGCGGCGCTGACGGCGGTGGGGCTCGCGGGCGGGGCGTTCCTGCTCGGCTACGGCTTCCTGGCGGCGCGGCGCGCGCTGCGCCCGGCTCCCGACGCGGCGCTCAGCGCGCGCGGCGGGGTGTCCGGCTCGGCGAAGGCGGCCGTGCTCACGTGCCTGGCGCTGACCTGGCTGAACCCGCACGTGTACCTGGACACGGTGCTGCTGCTCGGCTCGGTCGCCTCCGACCACGGCTCGCAGCGGTGGGTGTTCGGGGCAGGGGCGGTGCTGGCGAGCATCACGTGGTTCGTGTCGCTGGGGTACGGGGCGCGCCTGCTGAGCGGCCTGCTGTCGCGCCCGAAGGCGTGGCGGGTCCTGGACGGGCTGGTGGCGGCGACGATGGTGACGATGGGGGCGCTGCTGGTAGCGGGGGCCTGAGCCGCGTACCGCGTGCGGCCGGTGGTGGGGCCGGGACCTGAAAGGCGGCCGTACGGGGGCCGCCGGAAGGCGGGTATCCGAGCCGCGTACGGCACAGGGCCGGAAACCGCTGCATGGGGGACGGACCGAGGGGCACTCGGCAGCGACGGGGCATCCGCTCACCACCGAAGGAAACAGAGGACCCGACATGACAGAGAACATCTGGGCCTACCCCGAGGCCGCCGCGTACCGCCCGGGCAGCAACCTGGTCGGCTACAAGGTGGAAGCCACGGACGGGTCGATCGGGAAGGTGGACAAGCAGTCCGAAGAGGTCGGCAGTTCCTTCATCGTGGTCGACACGGGCGTGTGGATCTTCGGCAAGCACGTGCTGCTCCCGGCCGGGATCATCACGCGCATCGACCCGCAGGAGAAGAAGATCTTCGTGGCCCGCACGAAGGCCGAGATCAAGGACTCCCCGGAGTTCGACGTGGACAAGCACGTGGGCGACCCGACGTACCACGAGCAGGTCGGCGGCTACTACGGGACCCCGCGCACGCTGTGACCCCCGGCCCCCGGGTCGCCGTCGCACAACGGGACTAGGACGGGACGGGGCGGCCACGGCCCCCCGGCCCGCGTGAACGCCTCCCCCGCCCGAGGGCGGGGGAGGCGTTCTGCTGGGGGTGGCTGGGGCGGGCGCCGCAGCCGGGCGGGCCCGCACCCCGGGTGTCGGCAACAGGCCCCTGACAGGGGCGCCGTTCCTACATCTCCTCCATCGCCACCAGCGTGAACGTGTGTCCCGCCGGGTCCGCGTACAGGCGCGTGTCGTGCGGGCCGCCGTTGTCCTTGGTGTCGATGGGCGTCGCGCCCAGGCCGATCACCTCGCGCTCCGCCTCGTCCATGTCCTCCGGCGCCACGTAGAGGCGCAGGTGCACTTGCTGGGAGTCGTCCGGGCGCGGCCAGCTCGGCGGGGCGTAGCCGCGGTCGTGGTAGATGCTGAGCCTGGTGCCGTCGTGGCCGATGACGTCCATGTAGTCCGAGTCGACGCTCGCCTTCACCTCTCCGTCGAGGAGTTCGGCGTAGAACCGGGCGAGGACCTTGGGCTCGGAACAGTCGAGGACGACGACGGTGGTTTTCGCTGTGGCCATGGGTTTCGCTCCCCGCTGTCGGACGTGTCACCCACACTGGGCGTCCGTGTCGACTTCGAGTACCCCTTCGGGCCACGGCTCATGTGCCCTCGCGGGGCGGCGATCGGGGGAGGGCGCGGGCTCCGCGCCGCACCCCTCTTCAGCGCACCACCGCCGCGTCCAGCAGCGGCCCCAGCTCCCGCGCCACCGTCGTCAGCGCCCGTACGTCGCGTTCGGCGCGGGCCAGCAGGATCGCCCCCTCCAGCGCGCTGATCATCAGCGTCGCCAGCGCCTCCGTACGCTCCTCGGGCACCCCCATCTCCCCCAGCGCCCCGGCGACCGGTCCGCGCCACGCCGCGAAGGCGTCGGCCGCCGCGGCGCGGGTCGACTCCCCGCAGTCCGCCCAGTCCACCGTGGCCGCCGCCACCGGGCACCCCAACAGGCTGCCCGTGTCCCGCAGTTCATCCGACCACTGCGCCACCATCGCCGCGAAGAGGGCACTCGGCACCCGCTCGTCCAGCGCCGCCACGAAGCGGCCGACGCGGCGCGCCGCGTACTGCCCCGCCCACGCCACCGCCTCGTTCACCAACTGCGCCTTGCCGCCCGGGAAGTAGTGCTGGAGCGAGCCGCGCGGCGCCCCGGCGTGGGCGACCACGTCGCGCATCCCGGTCGCGGCGACCCCGTCCCGGCGGATCAGCTGCGCGGCACTGAAGACCATCCGTTCGCGCGGCTTGTGGCTCGTGGGTTCCGCCTCCGCCATCAGGTACTCCTCCTCGTCGGCCGTCCCGGCTTCCCGGTCCATCATGACAGGCGTCATGACAGCCATCATGGCGCCCGTTACCATGACAGTCGTCATAGTCGACGCGGGACAGCAAGGTGGCGGTGCTTCATGGGGAGTGAGCAGCGTGCGGGTGGCGCCGGGGAGTCCGGGCGCCCCGTGGGCTTCATCGGCCTCGGCGTGATGGGGCAGCCCATGGCCCTGCGCCTGGCCCGGGCCGGCACCCCGCTCGTCGTCTGGAACCGCTCGCCCGACAAGTGCGCGCCCCTCCGCGCCGCCGGCGCCCGCGTCGCCGACGACCCCTCGGAGGTGTTCGAGCGGGCCGGGGTGGTCCTGCTCATGCTCGCCGACGAGGACGCCATCGACTCCGTACTGCGGCGCGGCACCCCCTCGTTCGGCGCGTACGCCACCGGGCGCACCCTCGTGCACATGGGCACCACCTCGCCCGCGCACTCGCGCGCCCTGGGTGCTGACGTCCGTGCCGCGGGCGGGAGTTACGTGGAGGCTCCCGTCTCCGGCTCCCGGATCCCCGCCGAGCAGGGGCAGTTGGTGGCGATGCTCGCGGGCGACGACGCGGCCGTCGCCCTGGTGCGCCCGCTCCTCTCCCCCGTCTGCCGCACCACCTTCACCTGCGGAGCCGTCCCCGGCGCGCTCCTCACCAAGCTCTCCGTCAACCTCTTCCTCATCACCATGGTGACCGGCCTCGCGGAGGCGTTCCACTTCGCCGACCGGCACGGCCTGGACCGGCAGCTACTGCGGGAGGTGCTGGACGCGGGGCCGATGGCGAGCGCCGTGAGCACCGTCAAGGCCGCCAAGCTCACGGCCCGCGACTACGACGTGCAGGCCGCCGTCCTGGACGTCCTCATGAACAACCGCCTGATCGCCGACGAGGCCCGCGCCGGTCACCACGCGTCCCCGCTCCTGGACACCTGCCACGCCCTGTTCGGCGAGGCCGTCGCGCTCGGGCACGGCGGGCTGGACATGGCCGCGGTGCTGCACGCCATCGAGGCCCGCACGTACGCGCTCGCGGAGCCTGCGGCGCGTACGTCCGGCCTCTGAGGGACCCGACCCGTTGGGGACCCGCGGCTCGCGGTCGGGCGGAACGGCCGGAGGGGCGGTGCGGCCGGAGGGACGATGAGACCGGAGGGGCGGTGCGGGGCGAGGGTGCCTCTTCCCTCCCGCCCGCACCGCCGCGGGCCCCGCCTCAGGGCCGTCCGGTGGCGTCCGCCGCGCACGGGTGGCGGTGGACGCGAGCCGATAGGGGCGTCCGGGGCGTCGGAGCCCCGTTCCCGCGACCGTCCCCTGCGACGCTAGTCGGGGCACCCGTCCCCCATCGAGTACGAATCGAGTACGAGTGACACCGTCCGGATTCCATCGGCTCCGGGCGCCTCCCCGGCCACCCGCGCCAACGGATCACCCGGCACCGGCGCGCGGCGGCGGGTCCGTACCCGCGGGCCGACCCCGCCAGGACCCGCCGGACGGCGTCAACACCGGCCATTCTCAGTGCCGTTCCCGCGTCGCGCGGGCGGTCGATCGCCCTCTTGCGCCGCCGCCCCCGATCACCTAAGGAACCCGGGCAGAGGTCCCGGAAGGGCCTACGGCAGCTCCGCCTTCCCGCCGCGCGTGCGCTCCGCCGCCGAGTGCAGCACCTTCAGCGCCAGCAGCAGCACCCCGATGTCGTCGAGGTACACCGGGTCCGGCAGCAGGTCCACCGGAGAGACGACGTACAGCAGCGCGCCCCAGAAGGCCGCCTTGTGCTCCAGCGGGATCCCGGCGTCCTTGAGCACCTTCCGGGCCCGGAACACCCGCACCGTCAGCACCACCGTCACCACCAGCATCACCACGACGGCAATCGCCGCCACCGTGAGCGCGATCTTCATCTCGGTACTCATGGCTCGGAATCCACACCTCCCACCTGGATGTTCCCTGATGTCCCCGGATCTTCCCGGACGCGCGGGCCGCCCAGCGCTCCTACCCGGTCCCGCGCCGACCTCACCGCACAAGCGGCCGAGCGAGTGCACTCGGACACGTGTGCGGCGTGGGTCACGTGACGGACCGTCAGGGCGTGGTCGACTTCCGCTGCGATCGCGGCGAGCCCACGGCGGGGTGTTCCCCCCTGCCTCCGGCCCGCCCTCGCGTCCCCGGGTGGGTCCCGGCACGCCGGTCCGCATCCTTCGGAGCGGCCGGCGGGGCCCGCCGAACCATCGGAAGGAACCCGCATGTTCAAGTCCGTGTACGTCGGAGGTGCCGCGGCCGCCCTCGTCGCCGCCGCGCTCACCCCGGCCACGGCCACCGCCACGTCCCCGGCGGTCTCGTCCCCCACCTCCTCGGCCGCCTCCGCGGCCCTCACCCCCGACGGCAACATCACCATCGGCGTCGTCAAGGCCAACGGCTCCGGCTGCCGCCCCGGCAGCGCGGCGGTGGCCGTCTCCCCCGACAACACGGCCTTCACGGTCACCTACAGCGAGTACCTGGCGCAGGTCGGCGTCGGCGCCAAGCCGACCGACTTCCGCAAGAACTGCCAGCTGCTGCTGAACGTGAACGTCCCGCAGGGCTTCACCTACGCCGTCGCGCAGGCCGACTACCGCGGCTTCGCCAGCCTGGCGCGCGGTGCCGGCGGCACGCAGAAGGCCAGTTACTACTTCCAGGGCATGTCCGACACGGACCGCCGCGCGCACAGCTTCAGGGGCCCGCTCGAGGGCAACTGGCAGGTCACCGACAAGACCGCGGTCGAGTCGCTGGAGTACGCGCCGTGCGGCGGCAAGCGCGACTTCAACATCAACACCGAGCTGCTGGTGGACAAGGGCTACTCGGACACCGCCAGGTCGACCAGCTTCATGACGATGGACTCGACCGACGGCAGCTTCAACACGGTGTACCACTTCTCCTGGAAGAAGTGCCCGCCGCCGCGTCGCTGACCTCAGGCCGCGCGCGGGAGGCGTCCCGCGCGCGGTGACCACGCCTTCGCACGGCGTTCCCCTTCGGGCCGCCCGGCCTCCCGCCGGGCGGCCCTCGCGCGCTCCGCCGCCTCCAATGGGGTTCAGTAGGGGGCGAGTTCGAGCCGCAGCGCGAAGTGGTTCACGGTGTACGGCAGCGGCCCGTCCGGTGAGAGGCGCGTACCGGCGCGCTGCCTCACCTCGTGCCGCTCGAGCAGCGCCGCCAGGAAGGTGGACGCCACCAGCAGCACCAGGCTCTCGCCCGGGCAGCGCGCCGGGCCCCGGCTGAAGGGCATCAGCGCCGGGTTGCCCGACGCGGTGCCGTCCACCCAGATCTCCGGCACGAACCGGTCGGCGTACCCGTTGGCGTCGTCGCGGTGGAAGTACGGGGCGTGGATCACGTACGACGTGCCCGGCGGGAGCGTCGTCGTCCCCCAGCGGGTCTCGCGCGCCCCCTCCCGCAGCAGCAGCGGGGTCGTGGGCCACAGCCGCAGCGACTCCAGGACGCACGCCCTGGTGTACGCGAGGGGCTGCGGGCGGGCGAGGTCGGGGACGGCCAGCTCGTTGCGGACCTGCTCCTCCTGCGCGGGGTGCGTGGCCAGCAGGGCGAGGGCCCGCAGCGTGGCCGCGCCCGCGGCGTCGAACGCGAACAGCCAGTGCGGGATCTGGCCGGTCAGGCCGGAGCCGAGCGCGCACAGGCTGCCCCGCTCGGCCCGCTGGGTGTACGCGTCCAGCAGGTGCTCGAACTCGGTGCGCGTGCGGGTCCGGCGCGGGGCGAGCGGGCCCCAGTTGGCGGCGGACCTGAGCCGGGTGAGCAGCGCGGTGAGCCGGACGTCGTCGCGGGCCGCGTCGCCCAGGACCACCCGGCGCACCACGCGCCACCAGGCCCGGTCGAAGTCTCGCTGGCCGAGCACGACCGCCCGGTCGTCGCCGGGCCCCGCGCGGGCCGACAGACGGGCCGCCTCGGCGCGCACGACGCCGACGATGCGCGGGGCCAGGTGGTGCAGGGCCCGGTCCGGCTCCAGGGCCTCCTCGTTGAGGCGGCGCAGCCGGTCGCGGTCGGTGTCGGAGGCGACGAGCACAGCGGCAGGCTCGAAGCGCCCGAGCGCCTCGCGCTTCTCGCGGGTGGCCGGGGTGAACGGGTCGGGGGTGCGGTCGAGGACGTACGCCGCGTCGGTGGCCGAGAGCAGCAGCGCCACGGGCCGGCCGGGGAGCAGCAGCGGGCCCGGCCCGTAGCGCGCGCGTAACTCCCGCAGCAGCTCGACGGCGCGGCGGTCCAGGCCGAACCTCTCGATCAGGGCGAGCTGGCGGGGGCGGCGCGCCACGAGGCCGCTGGCCACGGCGGGCAGGCCGACCCGGGCGGCTATCCGCAGGCGGTCGGCGAGGGTCGCGGTGGCGGGTCGGGGCGGAGCGAGGGGTTCAGTCTTCATGCCGGTCCTCGGGGGGTGTTCGCACGCTGGGTGCCGGTTGGCGTCGCGGGGCGGCGCACACCGTGCTGGAGCACCGCCACGATGTCGTCCGCCGCCCCCGTAGTACCCGTACCCACTCCTGGACCGGCTGAGCGGCCGGTTCCGGTGGGCCCGCGGTCGGGGCGGCGGGCGGAACCCTCCGCGTATCCGTACGGGGGCGCGGCAAACGCCGGGGCGGGTGCGGACGGGGCTTCCGGACGGGGCGCGCGGACGCCGGTCCCCGCGCGCCCCGGTACGGGCGACCAGGGGCGCGGGACCGGGCGCGCGGGGTCAGGCGCGGTCGGCGTCGGGGCGGGGCCCCCGGCGGCGCGACCTCCGGTGGGCGTCGCGTTCGTGGAGCTGGGTCTGCAGGAGCAGGTCGCCCAGGTCCGCCCCCGGCTTCCGGGCCTCCTCGCGAAGGGCCTGGCAGACCTTGCAGTCCTTCTCCATCCGAGCTCCCTCGTCCGACGGTCGGCGCATGGGCCGCGGTCCCGAGTGCAGCACACGGGGGCCGTGCGGACCCGCAGGCGAAACGATCCTTCACTCGTGTGGCACATCGCGTGTGGCAGATCGCATGTGCCACGTCGACCGTCCGCGCCGCGCCCCGGCCCCCTCGCCGTGCCGCGCCTCGCGGGCACAAGGTAGGGACCGCGGCTCGAGAGGTCAACGCACCTTCCTCGGGCGTGTCTTGGGACGCACGTTCCGCACCGAACGGTTGCACCCCTCCGCACCGCACGGTCGCGTCCCGCCGCACCGCACAGTCGCGCCCGAACGGGCCGTACGGGCGCGTCCCGCACGAGCCCCGTAACGCCCCGTCATGGTCCTTGCGGCTGGCACGTGTCGCCCGAACGGACGCGTCGCGCGGTGCGCTCCGCGCGCGCGTGTGAGCCTGACGGCGACGTTGTCCGAGTCCGACCGCACCCGAGGAGCCGATCTTCCGCATGTTCCGCGCACGACATTCCTCACGCCGCTGGGCGGCCCTCACCTGTACCCTCGCCGTGGTCTGGGCTCCGGTCACCGTCTCCGCCACGGCCGCCGCCGCGGCCCCGCCGGACGCCGCCCCCGCGGTCCCCGCGGCCCGCGCCAAGCCCCTCCCCGGCGGTCTGGGCCCCTGTGTGCCGGGCACCTGCCCCAGCGGCGGCTACCCTCCGATCAACAACGGCCCGATCCAGTACCGCGACAACGGCATCAACGTCTTCGTGGGCAAGGACTTCCTGGTCCGCGAGCGGGCGGCCGAGGTGGAGGGCAAGGTCGTCGTCATCGGCGACTTCGACCAGAACAAGGCCGCGGGCGTCAGCGGCATCTACAACGTCGGCGAGGCGGGCGTGGGTTCGCGCGTGGCCCCCGACGTCGGCACCGACTGGCTCACCACCGGCGGGAACGTCTCCGTCGCGACGGGCCAGCGACTCGTCGCCGAGGACGGCGTCGTACGGCACGCGGGCGACGCGACCGGCACGATCCTCTCCCAGCAGACCGTCAAGGACGCCGCGGCGGTCACTCCGTACAAGGACCTGCGCGACGAGCTGACGAAGGCCAGCAAGTGCTACGCGTACCCGCCGGAGGGCGGCCGTCGCAAGACCACCGGCCTGGTGACGCACGCGGGCGGCGAGACCCACTTCGAGGGCGACGGCACCTCGATGCTCCAGGTCTTCGAGGTCGACTTCGACATGCAGGGCGGCAGCGGCGGCCAGGAGGGCATCACCTTCGGCAACATCCCGGCGGGCGCCACGGTCCTGGTCAACGTGTACGGGACGAACCGCGTCGTCAACACGTACAGCGGCACGATCGACGACAGCAGCCCCTTCAACCAGCTGCGCAACCGTCTGCTGTGGAACTTCCCGGACGCCACGGGCGTGGAGTTCAAGGGCACCGGACAGTTCCAGGGCAGCGTGCTGGTCGGCGACCAGTCGTCGATGACGACGATCAGCATGCCCGGCATGAACGGGCGGTTCTTCACCACCGGTTCGCTCACCCACACCAGCTCCTCGACGGGCGGTGGCGGCCAGGAGTTCCACAACTACCCCTTCGAGGGCGACCTGCCGGACTGCGTCGAGCAGGAGGGCGAGGTCAAGGTGGTGAAGACGGACGTGAACACCGGTGACCCGCTCGCCGGGGCCGAGTTCGAGCTGTGGCAGGAGACCAACGGCGTCGCGGGCCTGCAGACCTCGGGCGCCACGCCCGACACCAAGGTCGGCGCCGTGTGCACCACCGACGACCAGGGCGTGTGCAAGCGGACGGTGAAGCTCGGCACCTACTACTGGCGCGAGACCAAGGCGCCCATCGGGTACACCATGCCGGTCGACCCGGTCTTCGGGCCGCTCGAACTGACGGCGGCGAACTCCTCCGCGGGCGTCTCCGTGACCGCCACCAACAAGACGTTCTCCGGCGGCACCACCGGCAAGGTGAAGGTCGTCAAGGAGGACTCCCGCACCGGCGCCCCGCTGCCCGGCGCGGTCTTCCGGCTGTGGCACGAGACCAACGGCGTCGCCGGGCTCCAGCAGGGCGGTGCCGACCCCGACACCCCGATCGGCGCGCCGTGCACCACGGGCGCCGACGGCACCTGCGAGACGGCGGACCTGGCCCTCGGCACGTACTACTGGGTGGAGACCAAGGCGCCCGCGAACTACGAGCTGCCCCGCGACCCGGTCTTCGGGCCGCTGGAGCTGACCCTGGCCAACGCCAGTGCCGGGGTGAGCGTCACCGCGAAGAACAAGCGCAGGGAGGCTCCCACCGTCCTGGGCAAGGTGAGCGTGCTGAAGGTCGACGCCACGACCGGGAAGCCCCTGGCGGGGGCGGTCTTCGAGCTGTGGTGGGAGACCAACGGGCGGCCCGGCCTGCAGCGGTCCGGCGCGACTCCCGACACCAAGGCCGCCGACTGCGTCACGCCCGCCGCCGGACGGTGCACGGAGGAGGTCGAGCTCGGCACGTACTACTGGGTGGAGACCAAGGCGCCCGCCGGGCACGTCCTCCCCCGGCCCGCGGTCTTCGGTCCGCTGGTCGTCGCCCGGCCGGACAGGACCGTGTCGGTGACCGTGCGCAACGAGGCCGTCAAGGGCTCGATCTCCGTCCTCAAGACGGACCAGACCAGTGGAAGCCCCCTGGCCGGGGCCGTCTTCCGGCTGTGGCGCGAGACCAACGGGACGCCCGGACTCCAGACGGGCGGTGCGCGTCCCGACACGGCCGTCGGCTCCGGCTGCGCCACCGACGGCAAGGGGAGCTGCGTCTTCGGCGGCCTCGCGACCGGTGCGTACTACCTCCAGGAGACCGCCGTCCCCGAGGGGTACCGGATGCCCTCGAACCCCGTGAGCGGACCGCACTCCGTGACGGCGGGCAACGCCGCGAAGGGCGTCACGGTCAGGCTGACCAACGCGCGCGGGGAGCACGACAAGAAGTAGCCGCAGCGAAGCACCGTCCGTTCGGTCCGTACGGTCCATGTGAACCGTACGGACCGTGGGGAACGGCAGTACGAGTCATTCACAGAGGCCCCCGGTCAGCCGGCCGGGGGCCTCCTGCCGTGCCCTGGCCCCGCCGCTCCCCCGGCGCTACCCGGGAGTAGGATGCCCGCAGCCTCCAGCGTCGAGAAGGGACGTGGCTCACGATGCAGATCGGTGACCTGGTCGAGGACTTCGCACTGCCGGACGAGTCCGGAACCGAACGGCGCCTGTCCGAACTCCTCACCGAGGGGCCGGTCGTGCTGTTCTTCTACCCCGCCGCGATGACCGCCGGGTGCACCGCCGAGGCCTGCCACTTCCGCGACCTGGCCGCCGAGTTCCAGGCGGTCGGCGCGCGCCCGGTGGGCATCAGCGGCGACACGGTCGACAAGCAGCGCCAGTTCAGCGAGAAGCACACCTTCGGCTTCCCGCTGCTCTCCGACGCGGACGGCGCCGTCCGCGAACGCTTCGGCGTCAAGCGCGGGTTCTCGCTGGCCCCCACCAAGCGCGTCACGTTCGTGATCGGGCAGGACAGCCGGGTCGCCGAGGTCGTCCGCAGCGAGATCCGCATGAGCGCCCACGCGGACCGCGCCCTGGAGGCGCTGCGCGCCCTCGCCGCCTGACGCGCACCGCCGGGGAGGGCGGGGGCGCGTTGGCGCGACCGGATGACGTGGTGCGCGCGCACGGGTGAACGGGCGGCCGGAACGGCACGCGGCGGCCCGCGCGGTGGATGGATGACGGCAGCCGTACGAACCCCCGCCGCCGCACCCCTCGGAGTCGCCCCGTGCCCATCCGGCTGTCCCCGCGCCGCGCCCGCACCGCCCGCCGCGCCCTGTGCGCCTCGCTCGCCGCCCTCTGCGCGCTGCTCGCCGCGCCGTCCCCCGCGCTCGCGGGCGATGCCCCGCGGGACTACGACGAGTACGTCGCCCTGGGCGACTCGTGGTCGGCGGACGTGGCGCTGCTGACCAACGTCTCCAGCGAGCACGTCCCGTACGCCTGCTTCCAGTCGACCTGGAACTACCCCAAGAAGGTCGCCCAGGAGCTGGGCGTCGCCACCTTCCGCGACGCCACCTGCGGTTCGGCGACCACCAAGGAGCTGGCGCAGCCGCAGGACATCGACTACGCGGGTCTCGTACGGGGCGTCAACGCGCCCCAGTTCGACCGGCTGACGCCCACCACCGACCTGGTCACCGTCGGCATCGGCGGCAACGACGCGGGCCTGGCGTCGATCCTGCGCGGCTGCTTCAACCTGCTGCCGGAGCCGCTGGGCCGGCCCTGCCGCACCCACTGGGTGCAGGGCGGCAAGGACACCATGTCGCAGCAGATCGAGGCCGTCGAGGACAAGGTGTACGAGGCGCTGCTGCGCACCCATCAACTCGCCCCGAACGCGACCGTGCTCGCGGTGGACTACCTGGCCGGGGCGCCCACCGACCGGGGCTGCTTCCCGTTCGTGCAGATCCTGGACGACGACCTGGTGTGGCTCGGCGGCAAGCTCAAGGAGCTGAACGCCGTGCTGGCGCGCGCCGTCACGCGGGCCCGCGAGGACGCCGACGGGTTCGACGTGCGCCTGGTGGACACCTACTCGGGCAGCGTCGGGCACGACATCTGCAAGCTGCCGGGCACCAAGTGGGTGGAGGGCTTCGTGCCGGTGACCACTAACCCGCCGGGCCTCGCGGTCCCGTTCCACCCCAACGAGCTGGGCGCGGCGCACCAGGCGGCCGCCGTGCTGGGGGCGCTGGGCCGGTGAACCTCTGAGCCTCCGCGCCGGGCCCCGTGCCCCGGGGCCCGGCGCGGGCGGGTGCGAGCGTGCGTGCGCGCGGTGGCGTCAACTCCGCTTCTGACGCCGGGATCCGCGCCGCCGTGCCCACGCGTTCGGTACGCATTCCGTACCCGGGCGACACCTGACATACGTCATCCGTTCCCATGCACAAGATCGTCCTCAGGGTGGAGGGCGGCTCCCGGCGACGCCGTGAGGATGGGAGCGCAGCACACGTACCGGGGCAACGACCGGCCCCGGTGCGACGCCTGATGACCAGACAGGAATCGTTCCATGCCAACTGCCAGCACCGGAACCCGGCGCCGGGCACGCGTCGCCGCCGCCGCGTCGGCCACCGCCGCCGCGCTCGCCCTCGGCGTGCTCCCCGCCCACGCGACGACCACGGCCACCCCGTCCTCGTCCACCACCACGTCCGCCGGCCCGTCGGCCGCCCTCTCCGGACGGCTCGACCGGGAGGCGCTGCGCGCGTCGCTCGACGCCTTCCACCAGGCCGGCATGTACGGCGCCTACTCGGCGGTCCGCGACGGCTCCCGCGAGTGGCGGGGGGCCACCGGGATCGCCGACGTCGACACGCGCCGGCCCACCCGGCCGGACTTCGAGCACCGCGTCGGCAGCATCACCAAGACGTTCACCTCCGTCGCCGTGCTCCAGCAGGTCGCCCGGGGGAAGGTGGACCTGGACGCGCCGGTCGGCCGCTACCTGCCGGACCTCGTCCCCGGCGAGCGGGGGCGGCGGATCACCGTGCGGATGCTCCTCAACCACACCAGCGGCGTCAACGACTTCGTGCTGGCCGCCTTCCCGGGCCTGGCCGAGGACCCCGGCAAGGCCCTGGACGAGGGCCGCTTCCGGCACCACGAGCCGGCCGATCTCGCGCGGCTGGGGCTGGCGCAGCCGCCCGTCGCCGAGCCCGGCGGCAAGCACGTGTACTCCAACACCAACTACGTGCTGGCCGGGCTCGTCCTGGAGAAGGTGACCGGTCAGGACGCGGAGGCGTACATCACGCGCAACGTCATCCGGAAGGCCGGCCTGCGCCACACGTACTTCCCCGCCTCGCCCCGCATCAAGGGCCCGCACAGCAAGATGTACGAGTCGTTCTACGGCTACATCGACCCGGCCAGGGACTACAGCACGTACGACATGTCGTGGGCCTGGACCGCGGGCGCGCTGGTGTCGACGACCTCCGACCTCAACGACTTCTACCGCCGGCTGCTGACGGGCGGGCTGCTCGGGCCCGCGGAGCTGAAGGAGATGAAGAAGGGCGTACCCGCCTACGAGCCGGAGCCCGGCCAGGAGGCCCTGATGCGCTACGGCCTGGGCCTGTACACGATCAAGATGCCGAACGGCGGCTGGTACTGGGGCCACGACGGCGCGGTGTTCGGCGCGGGCACCTGGGCGCTGTCCTCCGAGGACGGCCGCAGGCAGGTTGCCATCGGCTACAACTACATGAAGTACGAGCGCTTCGCGCCCGACGGCACCCCGCTGCCCGACCCGATAGGCGAGGCGCTCGTCGCCCACGTGGACGGCGCGCTCGCGGGTACCGGGAAGTCGTCCCGCAAGGCCGCCGCGGCCACGGCGCCGCTGCTCGCCCCGCGCGCGGTGGTCCCCGCGGAGCGCTTCCTCAGGTGACCGACGCGCCTTTCCCCAGGTGACCACTACGCCTGGGCGCCGTGGGGGTGCCTCAGGTGGGCCGGGCCGCGGCTGATGCGTACGAGCTCGTCGAAGTCGACGGCCGCGCCGCGCAGCACCAGGTCCACCGTGGACACCACCTCCTCCTCGGTGGCGGGACCGCCGCCGAGGAGGGCGCGCTGGTAGACGGTGGCGGCCAGGACGTCGACGAGTGTGCGCGCGGGGACGTCCGGCAGCAGGTCGCCGCGCGCCACGGCGCGCTCGACGGCGACGGCGGCGGCGCGGCGGCTGGGCTCCACGAGCTGGTCGAGGAGCCGCCGGTGCAGCTCGGGGTCGCCCGCGCAGTCGGCGACGAGCGGGGCGAGGACGCCCGGGGGGAGCTGCTGGTGCAGGGCGTGGTCCAGGAGGCGCACGCACTGCTGGAGGTCGCAGCGGGTGCAGCCGTTGTCCGGGGCGGGCGGCACGACCAGCACGGCGGCCAGCGCGTCCAGGACGAGCGCCTGGCGGACCGGCCAGCGGCGGCGCACGGCGGCCTTCGTGGTTCCCGCGAGCGCGGCGACCCGCTCCAGGGCGAAGCCGGAGTAGCCCTGTTCGCGCAGGACGTCGAGGGTGGCCGCGCGGACCGCGAGGTCGATGGCCGGGTCGCGCGGGCGGCCGGTCGCCGGGGCCGTCACCGCTCGGCGTCCTGCGGGTACCAGCGCAGCTCGACGGTGTTGCCCTCGGGGTCGCGCACGTAGACCGACTGGGCCGAACCGCGCGCGCCGAAGCGGCTGACGGGGCCCTCGACGACGTCGAAGACGCCGGAGTCGACGACCTCCTGCCAGTCGAGCGGGTCGACGACGAGGCAGATGTGGTCGACGTTGGACTCGCCGCGCGGGCGGTCGAAGAGGTCGATGATGGTGTGCGCGTTGATCCGCACCGAGGGGAAGGGCACCTTGCCGTCGCGCCACTCCTCGACCCGTACGGGTTCGAGGCCGAGGGGCCCGGTGTAGAAGGCGAGGGCGCGCTCGACGTCGCGCACGTTGAGCACCAGGTGGTCGAAGTCCTTGACGCGCATGATCGGTTCTCCCCATGTTTCGATCCGGTCCGGTCCGGATCGTAACAGCGGGTGTCGATCATGGGAAGGGTCATGGGAAGGGCCCCGCGCACGCGTGCGCGGGGCCCTCGGCGTGCTCGCGGGGGCGTCAGCCCCGCTTGAACACGGCGACCGTGCGGCCCGGCACCGTGAAGGTGCCCGAACCCGCCTCGTACGCGGCCGTCCTGGCCACCGCGTCGGCGCCGCCCGCCTGCACCGGGTGGAGCGCGTACCGCTCCCCCGCCGCCCCCGGCACCCGCTGCGCCTGGCTGCCGGGCGTGGCGTTGAAGACCACCACCAGGTCACCCAGGCGCATGGTGACCACGCCCGGCGTCTCGTCCGTACCCGACAGCGGGAAGGACAGCCGCGACTGGACCTCGGAGGCCGTGGACAGGCCGAAGTCCCCCTCGGTCGTACGGATCCGCAGCAGGTCGCGGTAGGCCGCCGAGGCCCCCTGGATCTCCGGGCAGCCCACCGTGAGGGCACTGCTGGTCAACAGGGGCTTCGCGTAAGGCCACTTGGAGCGGTTGTCGGCGGCCGGGGGCAGGCCGCGCCCGAAGCCGTTGCCGTCGCGGCAGTCCCAGTGCAGGGCGTTGAACCAGTCCCCGCTGTCGTACGAGTTGCGGTCCAGCGACTTCGAGCGCAGCAGGTCCGTCCCGGCCTGGGAGAGCGCCGGGCCCTGCGAGAGCGCCGCCGTCGCCATGGCGAGGACCTGCATCCGGGCGCGCCCCGCCGGGGTCACCGTCGGCCGCAGCTTGAAGGCCAGCGCGTCGTACAGCGTCTCGTTGTCGTGGGCGTCCGCGTAGGCCAGGGCGTCCCCGGGGGCGGCGGCGTACCCGGCGGGCGACCCGTTGTAGTCCACCTGGGAGCCCTTGACCTCGCGGCCCCGGGTGTCGGTGAAGGCGTAGTCGGCGAGGCTGCCGGACAGACCGACCTTCAGCAGGTCCTGGTAGTGCAGCAGACGGGCCCGCTGTTCGGCCGGAGTACCGTTCGCCTTCGAGGAGTTGGGCTCGGTGAACAGGCCGGAGGCGAAGCCCTGCACGCCCGGGTCCTCGTCGAACGGGCCGCCGCCGCGCACCGCGTCCCTGGCCCGGTCGGAGAACGTCGCGACGCCCGTCCCGGCCATGTTGCGCTGGGTGGCCTGGACGAACCGGGCGTCGCCCGCGACCTCGCCGAAGTCCCAGCCCTCGCCATACAGCACGACCGCCTTGCCGTCCACGCCGTCCTTCGCCACCGTCAGCGCGTCCAGCGCCCGGCGCACGGCCAGGATGTTCGCCTTGGGGTGGTGGCCCATCAGGTCGAAGCGGAAGCCGTCGACCTTGTACTGGCGCGCCCAGGTCACCACGGAGTCGACCACCAGCTTGCCCATCATGGCGTGTTCGGGAGCGGTGTTGGCGCAGCAGGTGGAGGTGGCCACCGTGCCGTCGTCGAGCAGCCGCTGGTAGTAGCCGGGCACGATCCTGTCGAGCACGGACGTGGCGGCCTGCCCGCTCGCCGCGGTGTGGTTGTAGACGACGTCCATGACGACGCGCAGCCCGGCGCCGTTGAGGCCCTGGACCATGCGGCGGAACTCGACGTTGCGCGCGGTGCCGTCCGGGTCGGAGGCGTAGGAGCCCTCGGGGACGGTGTAGTGCAGCGGGTCGTAGCCCCAGTTGAAGCCGTCGCGGGCGGCGACCCTGCCCACGCAGGCCTGCTGCTCCTCGGAGTCGGCGGGGAAGGAGGCCAGGTCGCAGTCGGGCACGGCCTGGTCGGAGCGCTTCTCCGGGATGGTGGCGATGTCGAAGACCGGCAGCAGGTGGACGTACGAGGTGCCCGCGCCGGCCAGTTCCCTCAGGTGCCGCATGCCGGCCGATCCCTGTTCGGTGAAGGCCAGGTAGCCGCCCTTGTTCCGGGCCGTGGCGTCCGCGATGGAGAAGTCGCGCACGTGCAGTTCCTGGATCTGCGCGTTGCGCAGGGGTACGGCGGCCGGCTTGCGCAGCGCCCGCCAGCCGGGCGGCGCAAGGGCCGGGTCCGCCAGGTCGACGACCAGGCTGCGCGCGGAGTCGGCGGTGAGGGCCGTAGCGTACGGGTCGGTCACCTCGTTGGTGACCATCCGGGCGACTCCGGGCGCCCAGACGCGCACGGAGTAGCGGTAGGGCCTGCCCGCCCAGGAGCGCGGTCCGGTGACCGACCAGACGCCGGTGGCGTCGTCGCGCCGCATGGGCACGGCGGTGCCGTCGAGGTCGAGCGCGACGGTACGGGCGGTGGGCGCCCACACCGAGAGGGTCACCCCGTCCCGGGTGAAGACCGGGCCGAGCTTCGCCCGCGTGCCGTCGTAGAGGGCGTCCAGCGCCCCGGGGACCTGCACCCCGGTGGCGGCGAGCAGGGCGCCGTTGGCGCCGCGCTGGGTGGCGACGAGCTGGCCGCGCAGCGCCTCCCCGGCCCTGTCCCGGTCGCGCGGGTCGATCCGGAAGGCCGGACGGTCCTTGAGGTGCGGGTAGGCGGCTTTCTGGGCGTCGGTGAGGGCGGACGGGGTGAGGCGCAGCCACTGGCCCTCGTCACTGAGGGCCCCGTCGACGACGGTGATCCCGCCCTCGGGCGCGTACACGAGCTGCTGGCTGGTCGCGGCGCTCGCGTTGACCTTCCAGACGACCGTGTCCGCGTCGATCCACTGCGCCTCGGCCTTCTTCAGGTCGAGGTCCGGCGCCGAACCGACCGTCGGCAGGAGGTAGTCGTCGTCCCCCGCGAGCAGCCAGACCTCCTTGCCGTAGGTGGCGAAGTCCAGCGAGCGGTCGGCGGGGACGTCCTTCTCGTCGCCCTTGTGCGCGATGTAGCTGAGCGAGGTCGCGCCCGGGGCGAGCGGGACCTCGAAGGTGAGGCCGAAGGCGTCCTGGCCGACGGGCCGCACCGGCTTGGTCCACTCGGTGGGTTCCCTGGCGCCGGTCCAGGTGTGCAGTCCCCAGCCGTCGTAGGCGCCGTCGGCGCGGCGGAAGTGCACCACGGCCTTGGTGGCGTCCTGCGGCGGGTAGGCCCCTTCGGGCGCCTGCTCCAGCTGGGTGTCGCGACCCTGCTCGATCCACACCCGGCCGGTCCTGGCCAGGGCGATGGTGCGGGCCGGTCCGTCGGCGGCGCCGTCCTTCTCGACGGTGTACGTGACGGTCTCGGCGTGGTCGGGCAGCTTCACCCAGGCGAACGCGCCGTAGGCGTCACGTCCGGCGAACTCGGCGTCCCGGCCCTCGGCCCGGAGCTTCCAGCCGTCGTAGGCGCCGTCCGCGCGCTTGTAGTGGACCACGGCGTAGCTGCGGTCCACGGCGCTCGGCCTGCCCGGGGGCGGGACGGCGCCCGCGGTGGTCGCGGCCAGGGCGCTCGCGGTGCGCCCGGCGCCGTCCACGACGACCGCCTTGTAGCGCAGGGGCGTTCCGGCCGCGAGCGTGGCGGGGAGCTGCTGGGTGACCCGGTAGGGGGCGTGGTCGGCGGAGCCGAGGACCTGCCAGGGGCCGTTGCCGCTCTGGGCGGCGAAGACGACGCGGTCGAGGCCGCCGCCGCTGACGTCCGCGGACACCTCGACGGTGCCGGTGGCCCCGGCGGGCGGGGCCGTGAGGGTGATCCCGGGCCGGGCTGCGGGGACGGCGAGCGGCGCGTCGGCGCGCAGGACCAGCGAGGACAGGGCGGGCACGGTGACGGTGACCTTCCCGTCCGTACGGGTCACGCGTCCCGAACCGCCGTACAGGGTCGCGTACGTGGCGCTGCGGGCCAGGATGGCGACGGTCTCGGGGGTGGTGGCGTTGTTGACGGCGACCAGGTACTCGCGGCGCTCGCGGGCGTCGGTGCGGGCGGAGGCGTACACCGGTCCGTCCGCGTACCGCTGCTCCTGGACGCCGTCGCGCAGGGCCGGGTGACGCTTCGTCAGCCGGGAGAGCTCCGCGATGGAGCGGTAGAGCGGGTGCGCGGTGTCGAAGGCGTCGGAGGCGTGGGTGCGATCCGTGCCGATCTGGTCGTCGTCGAGGTAGTCGGCGGTGCGCGAGGCGAACATCGTCTGGCGGGCGTCCTTGTCGCCGCCCGCGCCGGTGAAGCCCTGCTCGTCGCCGTAGTAGACGACCGGGTTGCCGCGCGAGAGGAACATCAGCTCGTTGGCGAGCCGGTCGCGGGCCAGCAGTTCGGCGTCGGACGCCCCGGGGTGGTCCTGGGCGAGGAAGGAGCCGATGCGGCCCATGTCGTGGTTGCCGAGGAAGCCGACCTGCTCGTAGGCGTTGGACTTGTCGGTGGTGTAGCGGTAGTCCTGCGCCAGGACCTGGGCGAGGGCGGAGGCCGGGGCGCCCTGGGAGGCGTACGCGCGCACGGCGCCCTGGAGCGGGAAGTCGAGGGTCGCGTCGAGGCGGCCCCGCGTCACGTACGGCGCGGTGACCGACGGGTCGGCGGAGTACACCTCGCCGAAGACGAAGAAGTCCTCGCGCCCCCGCTTCGCGGCGTACGCGTCCAGCGCGGTGGCCCACCGCGTCCAGAACGGCATGTCGACGTTGCGCACGGTGTCGACGCGGAAGCCGTCCACGTCGAAGTCGCGCACCCAGCGCTGGTAGATCTCCTCCATGCCCTTCACCACCTCGGGCCGCTCGGTCCACAGGTCGTCGAGGCCGCTGTGGTCGCCGTTGAGGCCGCTCTCGCCCGCGAAGGTCGAGTCGCCGCGGTTGTGGTACATCGTCGGGTCGTTGAGCCAGGCCGGGACCTTCGCGCCCGCCTCGCCGGGCGCGGCCTTCGGGGTGTACGGGAACGCGTCCGCGTCGATCCGCCTGCCCCGGGTGCCCCGGGCGTCGTCGAACGGCCGCCCCCCGGCGTCCAGGTAGGGGTAGGCGCCCTTGGGCCGGTAGGTGCTGCACTCGGCGCCGCTCAGCACGTCGGCGGTGTGGTTGGTGATGACGTCGAAGAAGACCTTCATGCCCTTGGCGTGCGCCTTGTCGATCAGCCGGGCCAGGTCGGCGTTGGTGCCGAAGTGCGGGTCGACCTGGGTGAAGTCGGTGATCCAGTAGCCGTGGTAGCCGGCGCTGTCGCCCTGGACGGGCTTGTTCTTGAAGACGGGCGCCATCCACAGGGCCGTGGTGCCCAGGCCCTTGATGTAGTCGAGCTTCCCGGTCAGGCCCTTGAGGTCACCGCCCTGGTAGAAGCCCTTGTCGGTGGGGTCGAAGCCGGTCTTGTCGCGCGCCCCGGCGTAGCCGCCGCGGTCGTTGGCGGTGGTGCCGTTGGCGAACCGGTCGGGGAGCACGAAGTAGAACTGCTCCCGGGTCAGGTCGTGCCGCGCGGGCTGCGCGGCGAGCCGGGCGTCGGACGGGGGCGCGGGCGGGGCCGCCTGGTGCGGTCGGACATCATCTTCCCGATCACCAGGGACACGAACGTTCCCTTGCCGCGCCGAGAGAACACCAGCCCATCGTCCTCCAGGA
>NZ_JBEOYE010000048.1:0-71393 GCF_040296945.1 Streptomyces sp. NPDC001941
CTCGGCGGCCGGGGCGCGGCCCGGAGCGGCGGACCGCCCGGCGGCCGGGGCGGCGCCGGACGGCTCCGCGGCGGGCCGCTCGGCGGCGGCGGACGGGGAGGGCCCGGCGGAGCGCGGGGCCCGCGACGGGGCGGGCGGCGGCTCGGGGACGGACTGGAGCGCGGTCTGCGGCGTGGGGTCGGCGGACGGCTCGGCGGCCGGGCTCGGGTCGCCCTTGACCTTGCCGTCGGTGCCGAGGAAGGCGGGGCTGCCGCCGGGGACCATGCCCAGCTCCCGGGCGCGCCGCTCCAGCGCGTCGGGTGCGGAGCGGTCGTCGACGTCGCGCTGGAGGGCCTGCTCCTCGTCGGTGAGCTCGGTGGTCTTGCGCTTGAGCTCGCTGAGCCGGAAGGAGCCCTCGTTGAGGGAGGAGTTGAGCAGCAGCAGCGCGATCAGGCCGCCGCCCAGGAGGAGCACGACGAGCAGGACGAAGGGGGTGCGGGCCGCGGAGCTCGGCCCTTGCGGCATCAGCTGGGCGAGCCGGGCGGCGCGCCCCTTCAGCGGTCCTGCTTTGCTCACACGTCCTCCCGGATGCGTTCCGCGCCCCTCAGACGCGCGGGGGCCGCCCTGCGGTTCTCGGCGACCTCCTCCTCGGTGGGAAGTTCGGCTCCCCGGGTCAGGAGCTTGAGCCTGGGCTGGAACTCCTCGGGCACCACGGGCAGTCCGGCCGGGGCCGTGTTGGCCGCGCCCGCGGCGAAGACCTGCTTGACGATGCGGTCCTCCAGCGACTGGTACGACAGGACGACGACCCGGCCGCCCACGGAGACCGCCCGGACGGCCGCGGGGATGGCGTTCTCGACGGCTTCCAGCTCGCGGTTGACCTCGATGCGCAGGGCCTGGAAGGTGCGCTTGGCGGGGTTGCCGCCGGTGCGCTTGGCGGCCTGCGGCAGGGCGTCGCGGATCAGGTCGACGAGCCGGGCGCTGGTGGTGAAGGGCTCCTTGGCGCGCTCGCGCACGACGGCGGAGACGATCCGCTTGGCCTGCTTCTCCTCGCCGTACGCGCGCAGGATGCGGACCAGTTCGCCGGGCGGGTAGGTGTTGAGGACCTCGGCGGCGCTCATCCCGGTCGTCTGGTCCATGCGCATGTCCAGCGGGGCGTCCTGGGCGTACGCGAAGCCGCGGTCGGCCTCGTCCAGCTGCATGGAGGAGACCCCGAGGTCGAACAGGACGCCCTGGACGCGCGGGGTGCCGAGCCGGGCGAGGACCTCGGGCAGCTCGTCGTAGACGGCGTGCACCAGGGTGGCGCGGTCGCCGAAGGGGGCGAGCCGCTCGCCGGAGAGGCGCAGCGCCTCCTTGTCCCGGTCCAGGGCGACCAGCCGCGCTTCGGGGAACCGGGTGAGCAGGGCCTCGCTGTGGCCGCCGAGCCCCAGGGTGCAGTCGACGACGACGGCGCCCGGCTCGCGCAGGGCCGGGGCCAACATGTCCAGGCACCGCTGGAGCATCACCGGGACGTGTCGGGTGTGGCTCATGCGCCCTCTCAGGTCCGGCGCGGCGTACGCACCGCCGGGTCCCCGCCCGCTCGTAGAAGGGGAGGTGGCCCGCCGACGCCGGGAGGGGGCGCGTCGGCCGACCGGCGAGCGGGAGGAGGCCGAGCCGTACGTACCGCCGCACACACGTGGGGAGAAACTGCCGAAATGCTCGAAGTCTCCGTGAACTCCGCGTCACTTTAGTCCACGGGTCGGCCCGGTCAATCAACCGGCTGGCGCGCCGCGCCGGGCGTCCGCGCGCACCCCGCGGACCGTGCCGCGTCACCCGTACGGCCCCGTCCCGGGGGTGCCTGTGGGTTACCTCACAACAAGCCTCAATGGCGTTCTTTGTCCCCTCTCACAGCAGGCTGCGACCGCCGGTGACCACTACCGTCGTAGGCATGTCGACTTCCGCGCACCCCACCGCCGACGCGATACGCCCGAACGACCCCGAGGGCACGGTCACCGACCGGCTCGTCGAGGCCAACGCCCGCTACGCCGCCGACTTCACCGACCCCGGCATGGACGCCCGTCCCGTGTCCCGCGTCGCCGTGGTGGCCTGCATGGACGCCCGCCTCGACCTGCACGCCGCCCTCGGCCTGCACCTGGGCGACTGCCACACCATCCGCAACGCCGGCGGTGTCGTCACCGACGACGTGATCCGCTCCCTGACCATCAGCCAGCGGGCGCTGGGAACCCGCAGCGTGGTGCTCATCCACCACACCGGCTGCGGCCTGGAGACCCTCACCGAGGAGTTCCGGCACGAGATCGAGATGGAGGTCGGCCAGCGCCCCGCGTGGGCGGTGGAGGCCTTCCGCGACGTCGACCAGGACGTGCGCCAGTCGATGCAGCGGGTGCGCACCTCGCCGTTCCTGCTGCACACCGACGACGTGCGCGGCTTCGTCTTCGACGTGCACACGGGCCTGCTGCGGGAGATCTCCCCCGCCTCCTGAGGCGCGTACGGACCGGTCATCCGACCGGCGAACAATAGCAAGATCGGACATATCGCACCCAGTTGTCCACAGGCGAGTGACACGACCCGGCAACGGCAGAAAGAATGCGGGTGATGACACCTTCCGCGGAACCGTCCGCGGTCGGTGTCCGTGTTCCGGGGTGGGCCGTGCCGACAGTCGTGCGTCGGCCCGCAGCAGTGGCCGAGGAGGGCCGGGTGACCACCTATGACGATCGAGCGAGCCTCGCGGATCTGACCACCACAGCGGAGCGCGTCCGCAGGTCGGTGGAGGGAGTGATCGAGGGCAAGCCCGAGGTCGTCCGGCTCGCGCTGACCGTGCTCCTGGCCGAGGGGCACCTGCTGATCGAGGACGTGCCGGGCGTCGGCAAGACCATGCTGGCCAAGGCGCTGGCCCGGTCCGTCGACTGCTCGGTGCGGCGCATCCAGTTCACGCCGGACCTGCTGCCCTCCGACATCACCGGTGTGTCGATCTACGACCAGCAGCGCCGCGACTTCGAGTTCAAGCCGGGCGCGATCTTCGCGCAGATCGTCATCGGCGACGAGATCAACCGCGCCTCGCCCAAGACCCAGTCCGCCCTCCTGGAGTCCATGGAGGAGCGCCAGGTCACCATCGACGGCCAGACGTACGAGCTGCCCAGCCCGTTCATGGTCGTGGCCACCCAGAACCCGGTCGAGATGGAGGGCACCTACCCGCTGCCCGAGGCCCAGCGCGACCGCTTCATGGCCCGCGTCTCCATCGGCTACCCCAGCGCCGAGGCCGAGCTGCAGATGCTGGACGTGCACGGCGGCGTCTCCCCGCTGGACGACCTCCAGCCGGTGGCCCACGCGCACGACATCGCCAAGCTCATCGACGCCGTGCGCACCGTGCACGTCTCGGACGCCGTCCGCAGGTACGCCGTGGAGCTGGTGGCCGCCACCCGCAGCCACCCCGACCTCAGACTCGGCGCCTCCCCGCGCGCCACCCTGCACCTGCTGCGGGCCGCCAAGGCGTCCGCCGCGCTCAGCGGCCGGGAGTACGCGCTGCCGGACGACCTCCAGGCACTGGCCGTCGCCGTGCTCGCCCACCGCCTGCTGCCCACCGCGCAGGCCCAGCTCAACCGCCGCACCGCCGAGCAGGTCGTCCTGGAGATCCTCCAGGGCACTCCCGTGCCGCAGGCCGGCTCCCCGCTCTACGGCCAGCAGCAGCCCGGCCCCCGGCGGCCGTGATGGCGGCCGGGGCGCCCGCCGCCGAGGACGAGCACAAGGGCGGGCTGCGGGCGGCCCTCGGCGGGCTCACCACCCGGGGCCGCTCCTTCCTCGCCGCCGGAGTGGCCGCCGCGGCCTGCGCGTACGTACTGGGCCAGGGCGACCTGCTGCGCGTCGGGCTGCTGCTCGCGGTGCTGCCCCTGGTCGCCGTCGCCGTGCTCTACCGCACCCGCTACCGGGTCGCCGCCACCCGCAGGCTCTCCCCCCAGCGGGTGCCCGCCGGCTCCGAGGCCCGGGTCCACCTGCGCATGGACAACGTCTCCCGGCTGCCCACCGGACTGCTGATGCTCCAGGACCACGTGCCGTACGTCCTGGGCCCCCGGCCCCGCTTCGTGCTCGACCGGGTCGAGGCGGGCGGCCGGCGCGAGGTCTCCTACCGGGTCCGCTCCGACCTGCGCGGCCGCTATCCGCTCGGCCCGCTCCAGCTGCGGCTGAGCGACCCGTTCGGCATGTGCGAACTGACCCGCTCCTTCAGCGCGTACGACACCCTGACCGTCGTCCCCCGCACCGAGCCGCTGCCGCCGGTGCGGCTGGCCGGCGAGGCCTCCGGGTACGGCGACGGGCGGCAGCGCTCGCTGGCCCTGGCCGGTGAGGACGACGTCATCCCGCGCACCTACCGGCACGGCGACGACCTGCGCCGGGTGCACTGGCGCTCCACCGCGCGCTACGGCGAGCTGATGGTGCGCCGCGAGGAGCAGCCCCAGCGCTCGCGCTGCACCGTGCTGCTCGACACCCGACGGGTGGCCTTCCAGGGCGCGGGCCCCGACTCGGCCTTCGAGTGGGCGGTGTCCGGCGCGGCCTCGGCCCTGGTGCACATGATGGAGCGGGGCTTCGCGGTGCGGCTGCTGACCGACACCGGCAGCTCGGTGCCCGGCGAGGGCGCCGAGGGCTTCGCCGGGACCGGCCACGAGTCCGCCGACTCGACCGGGCTGATGATGGACACCCTCGCGGTCGTCGACCACTCCGACGGCGCCGGGCTCTCCCGCGCGCACGACGTGCTGCGCGGCGGCAACGAGGGACTGCTGGTCGCCTTCTTCGGCGACCTGGACGAGGAGCAGGCCGCGATGGCCGCCCGGCTGCGCCAGCGCAGCGGGGCAGCCGTCGCGTTCGTGCTGGACAGCGGGACCTGGCTGACCGGCGGAGCGGTGGCCGGCGCGGTCGAGGACCGGCTGCGGCGGCTGCGCGAGTCGGGCTGGACGGCGCTGGCCGTGCCGCCCGGCGCCGCGCTGGGCGAGCTGTGGCAGCTCGCGGGACGGGCGGGACGGGAGCAGGCGGGCACCGGCGGCCTCGGCGGGACCGGCTTCTCCGGCTCCACCGAGTCCTACGGGTCCTCCCCCGGGCCCCGGGCGAGTGCGGAGGGCTGGTCATGAGCGGTCGCGGGAGGCTGACGCTGTGCGCGCTGGCCGCCACCCTGATGGCGGCGGGCGCCCTGCTCCCGCTGGTGGACCCGGCCACCTGGATCCTGCAGGCCGCGTTCCTGGTCGCCGTGCAGAGCGGCGTGGGCGCGCTTGCCCGGCGGGTGCCGCTGGCCCGGCCGCTGACCGTGCTGGCGCAGGCCCTGGTCAGCCTGCTGCTGCTCACCCTGCTGTTCGCCCGGGACCGCGCGGTCGCCGGGGTGCTGCCCGGGCCCGACACCTTCGTCCGGTTCGGCGAGCTGCTCCGGGCCGGCGGCAACGACGTGGCGACGTACATGATCCCGGCGCCCGACACCCCCGGCATCCGGCTGATGGTGGTCGGCGGCGTGGTGGTCATCGGGCTCGCCGTGGACGCCCTCGCCGTCACCTTCCGCAGCGCCGCGCCCGCGGGACTGCCGCTGCTCGCGCTGTACTCGGTCGCCGCGGGCCTGGCCGGCGGCGGCAGCGGCTGGCTGTGGTTCCTGCTGGCCGCCGCCGGGTACCTGCTGCTCCTGCTCGCCGAGGGCCGCGACCGGCTCTCCCAGTGGGGCCGGGTCTTCGGCGGGGCGCCCCGGCGCGACACCCCCGGGTTCGACCTCGCGGGCGGCGGCTCGGCCACCGCGCCGGTGCGCACCGGCCGTCGCATCGGAGCGGTCGCCCTGGGCATCGCCCTGGCCGTGCCCGCCGTGCTGCCCTCGCTGGAGGGCGGCCTGCTCGGCGGCAGCGGACCGGGCTCGGGCCGCGGGGGCGGCGGCACGATCTCCGCGGTCAACCCGCTGGTCTCACTGCAGGACAACCTCAACCAGCCGGAGAACCGCGAGGTCCTGAAGTACCAGACCAACGCGGCGGACACCTCGGACATGTACCTGCGCCTGGTGGCGCTGGACCAGTTCGACGGCACCTCCTGGAAGTCCTCCGAGCGGCCGATCAAGGACGTGCCCGAACGGCTGCCCACGCCGGACGGCCTGGCCCCGGACGTGGACACCACGGAGGTCGTGACGAACCTGTCGGCCGCGCCCTCGTACCAGCAGAAGTGGCTGCCGATGCCGTACCCGGCCACCCAGGTGAAGGTCCCGGGCCGCTGGCGGTACGAACCGGCCGGGCGGATGCTCGTCGGCGACGACAAGCAGGACACCGGCGGGGTGAAGTACACGGTGACCAGCCTCGCCGTGCGGCCCAGCCCGCAGCAGCTGGCCTCGGCCCCGCGGGCGCGGGCCTCGGTGGTCAAGGAGTACACCCGGGTCCCCGAATCACTGCCCCAGGACGTGCGGGCGACGGCGCTCCAGGTGACCCGGGGGGCGCGCGACGACTACGAGCGGGCGGTCAAGCTCCAGGACTGGTTCGCCGTCAGCGGCGGCTTCACCTACGACACCCAGGTGTCCTCGGGCAGCGGCTCCTCCGCCATCTCGCGGTTCCTCAAGGACAAGCGGGGCTTCTGCGTCCACTTCTCCTTCTCGATGGCGTCGATGGCCCGCACGCTGGGCATCCCGGCACGGGTGGCGGTCGGCTTCACCCCGGGCACCCCGCTGTCCGACGGCGTGATGTCGGTGGGGCTGCGCGACGCGCACGCCTGGCCCGAGCTGTACTTCGAGGGCGTGGGCTGGACCCGGTTCGAGCCCACGCCGACCCGGGGCACCATGCCCGCGTACACCCAGGAGCAGGCGCCGTCCGACGGGGCCAGCGACCCGGCGCAGCCGTCGGCCAGCAGCTCGGCGCAGCCCTCGGCGAAGCCGTCCGTGTCGGACAGCTGCCCGCCCGAGGCGCGCCGCGCCGGTGACTGCGGCGAGGCCGCGGCCCCGGGCGCCGCGGGCCCGGGCGACCCCGGCCTCCCGCTCGGCCCGCTGCTGTGGGGGGTGCTGGGCGCGGTGCTGCTGGTCGGGGTGCCGCTGCTGCCGATGGTGTGGCGCTCACGGGTACGGGCCGCGCGGCTCGGCTCGCCCGGGCGCACCCCGCGCGAGACGGCCACCCGGGTGCTGGCCGCCTGGCGGGAGGTCGTGGACACCGCCTGGGACCACGGGATCCTGCCCGACGAGTCGCGGACGCCGCGCAGCACGGCCGAGCGGATCGTCCGGCTGGGACGGCTGGACGGGGAGGCCGCCGAGGCGGTGCACCGGGTGGCGTCCGCGGTGGAGCAGGTGCTGTACGCGCCCCGGCCCCGTCCGGTGTCCGGCCTCACGGAGGACGCCCGGCTGGTACGGGAGGGCCTGCGGGCCCCCCTGGGCCGCCCGGCCCGGCTGCGGGCCCTGCTCGCCCCGCGCTCGGCCGTCCGGGTGGTGTGGGGCGCGTCGGACCGCTGGACGGCGACGACCGCCCGCTGGTCGAGGCGCCGCACGTCCCTGCTGACCCGCCTCCCGTCCCTGCCCCACCGCCCATCCCGCCAACGCAGCTGAGGCCTGCGGGGGGGTGCGGGGCGGGCCCGCGGGTGCGGGCACTCGTGGCCCGGGGGGGCTTGCGGGGGCCTGTGGCCTGGGAGCGGCTCTGCGGGGCGGGGCCTGCGAGCGTTCGTGGCCCGGGGCGCGCAGACGGGAGTGGGCGGCGCACACGGCGTTCGGGGTGCGCGGACGCGTGAGGGGTGGCCGCGGTGTGCGCGGTCACCCCTCACGGCGTGAAGTCCGGTGCTGTCAGTAGCCCTGCTCGTCACGGCGACGCTGCCACCGCTGCTCGATCCGGTCCATCATCGACCGGCGCTGCCTGGCCTGCGTGCGAGCCGCGCCCCCGAGGGCCTGCTCGCCCGGCTTGGGCGCCTTGCGCCAGCCGGTGACCGCCAGGACCGCGCAGCCGAGCATGACGAGGAACCCCACCACGCTGAGCCAGATCGCCTGCGCGACCATTCCGGCCATGAGGAGCGCGATACCCACCAGAAAGCCTGCGACCGCCTGGTAGACCCGTCGCCGGGTGTACGTACGCAGCCCGCTTCCCTCGAGCGCTGTCGCGAACTTGGGATCTTCGGCGTACAGCGCTCGCTCCATCTGCTCGAGCATTCGCTGCTCGTGCTCCGAGAGCGGCACGGAGTCCTCCTCGTCGTCGGTCGCGGGGGGCGACCGGTATGCGGCCCTTCCAGGATAGGCAGGGAATCGCCCCCGTGAAACCCGCCCTCTACGCCAATTCGCCATTCGGGCCGCCACGACGGCCCGGCTGGTGAGGCGTTGATTCCCCGACCTCCGATCCGTCATGCCGGATGGTGTCCCCCGATCATACGGGGATACCGGCGGGATCGGGGGGCCTGTGGCGCACTCCATGTACGGCTGCGCCGCTGATCAGCCCCTCGGTCGAGTGCCCCTCCCGGCGGCGCTCAAGCGCTCCGCTCGCCGAGCACGTGCAGCTGGGTGGCGACCGAGTGGAAGGCGGGCAGCTCGGCGGCGGCGGCCTCCAGCTGGAGCAGGGCCTCCACGGCGCCCGGCGCGGTGTCCACCAGGACCCCGGGGACCAGGTCCGCGAACACCCGTACGCCGTGCACCGCGCCGACCTCGACGCCGGCCCCGGTGACCAGGGCGGTGAGCTGGTCGGCGGTGAAGCGGCGCGGCACGGGGTCACCCTCGCCCCATCGGCCGTCCGGGTCGCCGAGGGCCTGGCGGGCCTCGGTGAAGTGGCCGGCGAGGGCGCGGGCGAGGACCGCGCCGCCCAGTCCGGCGGCCAGCAGGCTCAGGGCGCCGTCGGGGCGCAGGGCCTGGACCGCGTTGCGCACGCCTTCGGCCGGGTCGTCCACGTACTCCAGGACGCCGTGGCACAGCACCGCGTCGTACCCCTCGCGCGCGACCACGTCGAACAGGCCGCTGATGTCGCCCTGCACCCCGCTGACCCGCTCGGCGACCCCGGCCTCGGCGGCCCGGCGCTCCAGCGCGAAGAGCGCGTTGGGGCTCGGGTCGACCACCGTGACGCGGTGGCCGAGCCGGGCGACCGGCACGGCGAAGTTGCCGCTGCCGCCGCCGGTGTCCAGGACGTCCAGGCTGTCTTGACCGGTCGCCTTGACCCGGCGCTCCAGGGCGTCCTTGAGGACGTCCCACACCACGGCGGTACGAAGGGAGGCGCGGGGGCGCTGCGGGTCCGGCACGGCGGTTGACTCCTCGGCGACGGGTACGAACGGTCCCCACCCTATGGCCTCGCCCCCGCTCCCCCGTCACCCCGCGACGTCGTCCGCCTCCACCTCCGTCGTCCGGGGCCTGGGCAGGGCGGGCTGGAGCACCAGCATGCGCTCCACCAGGCGCAGGAACACCGCGGCGTCGCGCAGCAGGTCGTCCGCCTCACGGGCGCTCGCTGCGTTGCGGATGCCGGCCTCGGCGCGGGCCCGGCGGGCCGCCCCGGAGGCGAACAGGGCGCTCCACTCGGTCAGTTCGGGGGCTATCTCGGGCAGGACCTCCCACGCGCTGCGGATCCGGGCGCGCTTGCGGGGGGTGGGTTCGGGGCGGCCGCGGGCGGCGAGGACGGCCGCGGCGGTGCGCAGGGCGGCCAGGTGCGCGGTGGCGTACCGCTCGTTGGGGAAGGGGAGGGCCGCGGCCTCGTCCAGGCCGTGCCGGGCCTGGGCGAGCAGGTCGAGGGCGGCGGGCGGGGCGGTGGCCCGCCTGGTGACGGGGTGGACGTCGCTCGCCGGTCCGGTCAGTGAGGGGGCAGGGCCGGTGGCGCGGCGCCGGTGCGCGGCTGCGTGCGAGCTGGCCATGACGAACCTCCTGTCGTCGGGTGACGGCACTGTGGCCGTATGTGTCCATGGTGGGGGCCACCACTGACAATCGGCCCTGACCTGGGACTTTGCCTCGGACAGCGGTTCGGGATAGTTTTTGCACTGACTGGTCAGTTCAAAATCTGGGGGGAGTGGGCGTGGACAGCACCGCGTCAGCCCCGGGTGCCTCGGTCGTCGCCGAGGGATTCGGGCTCAAGGGACCGCGCGGCTGGGCGTTCCGCGGCGTGGACGTCACGGCGGGGCCCGGCGCCCTGGTCGCCGTCGAGGGGCCGTCCGGCACGGGCCGCACCTGCCTGCTGCTCGCCCTCACCGGCCGGATGAAGCCCACCGAGGGCCGGGCCGAGGTCGGACACCTGGCGCTGCCCCGCAAGATGGCGGCCGTACGCCGGATCAGCGCGCTCGGGCACGTGGCCGGGGTCAGCGAGCTCGAACCGGCCCTCACCGTCGCCGAGCACCTGCGTGAACGGGTGCTGCTCCAGCGCCGGTTCGGCGGCTCGCTGCGCGCCCTGCTGCGCCCGCGCGCCGAGCGCCGGGCCGCCGCGCGCGAGCGGATCGACACCGCGCTGGCCGCCGCCGGGCTCGACCTGGACTCCCTGCCCAAGGGCGAGCGCACCGCGGTGCGCGACCTGGAGCGCCTGGAGGCCCTGCGCCTGTCGCTGGCCCTGGCGCTGATCGGGCGGCCCCGCCTGCTGGGCGTGGACGACGCGGACCTGAAGCTGTCCGACGCGGACCGGGCGACCGCCTGGGCCCAGCTGCGGGCGATCGCCGAGGGCGGCACCACCGTGCTGGCCGTGTGCAGCGAGGCGCCCGCCGACGCCGTGGTCGTACGGACCGGAGCCCCCAGCGGGACCGCCGAGCCCGCGAAGACGGCGGGAACCACGGAGAACGCGAAGACGGCGGAGCCCGCGGAGAACACGAAGACCGCGAAGACCGCGAAGACCGAGGAGGGGGCGGCCGATGCGCTCGCCGAAACTGGCCGCGCTTGAGCTCAAGCGCTTCGGCAGGGGGAAGCTGCCGCGCGCCGCGCTCGTCGCGATCCTGCTGCTGCCGCTGCTGTACGGCGCGCTGTACCTGTGGTCCTTCTGGGACCCGTACGGCCGTCTGGACCGGATACCCGTGGCCCTGGTGAACGCCGACAAGGGCGCCACCGCACAGGGCCAGAAGCTCGCCGCGGGCGACGAGATCACCAAGAAGCTGCTCGACAGCGAGGTCTTCGACTGGCACGAGGTCGACGCCGAACAGGCGCGCGAGGGCGTCGAGGACGGTACGTACTACCTCTCGCTGACCATGCCCGAGGACTTCAGCGAGCGGATCGCCTCCAGCTCCGGTGACGCGCCGGAGACCGGCGCGCTCCAGGTGCGCACCAACGACGCGAACAACTACATCGTCGGGCAGATCTCCCGCTCGGTCTTCTCCGAGGTGCGCACCGCCGCCTCCACCAAGTCCTCGCGCTCGTTCCTCGACAAGATCTTCATCTCCTTCTCCGACATCCACGACGCCACGGCGAAGGCCGCCAAGGGCGCCGACGACCTCAAGGACGGGGTCGGCAAGGCGAAGAAGGGCTCCAAGGACCTCGCCGACGGGCTGAAGGACGCCAAGGACGGCAGCGGGAAGCTGGCGGGCGGCCTGAAGAAGCTCAACCAGGGCGCGGGCGACCTGGAGTCCGGCTCCCGGCAGGTCGCCGACGGCACCCGGCTGCTGGCCGGCAAGGTCAACGGCGTGGCCGACCAGGTCCGTCCGTACCTCAAGGACAACGGCGAGCAGATCGGCGACGCCGCCCGGCTGGTCTCCGACTCCTCCAAGGCGATCCGGCACGACCTCAAGGAGCTCGTGAAGGGCGCGCCGCTGGCGCGGACGGCCGCGCACAAGGCGGCCGACGACCTGGCCGCCACCTACCAGGACCTGTGCACGCCGGACGACGGCTCCAAGGTCTGCGCGGGCCTGGCGCACGCCAAGGAGTCGGCGGCGAACGTCGCCAAGGTCGCCGACGACCTGCACGAGCTGACCAAGGACAACGCGGGCGACCTCGCCACCCTCGACCGGCAGCTCGCCGACCTGCAGAAGAAGGCCGACGCGCTGGCGAAGCGGGCACCGCGCCTGGACGACGACCTCAAGAACGCGGTCGGCCAGGTCAACGAGCTGAACACCGGTGCCCACAAGGTCGCCGACGGGGCCCGCAAGCTGCACGCGGGGCTGGGTGACGCCAAGAGCGGCTCCACCGACCTGGACACGGGCGTGGGCAAGCTGGAGAAGGGCGCGGTCCAGCTGGACGGCGGCATGTTCAAGCTCGCCGACGGCTCCAACCAGCTCGCCGAGGGCCTGGGCAGCGGCGTGGCCAAGATCCCGGACTACGACAAGGACGCCCGGGACCGCCGTACCGAGGTGATGGCCGACCCGGTCAAGCTGGCCTCGCAGTCGCTGCACAAGGCGCCCAACTACGGCACCGGCTTCGCGCCGTACTTCATCCCGCTCTCCCTGTGGGTGGGCGCCATGGTGGCGTACATGCTGATCGCGCCGCTCAACAAGCGCGCGCTGGCGGCGGGCGCCTCGCCCTGGCGGATCGCGCTGGCCGGCTGGCTGCCGGTGGCCGCGCTCGGCGTGGCCCAGGTGGCCGCGCTGATCGCGGTGCTGCACTGGGCGCTGGGCCTGCAGATGGCCAGGGCGGCGGGCACGGTCGGGTTCCTGTTCCTGGTGACCTGCTGCTTCGCGGCGATCATCCAGCTCCTCAACGCCAAGTTCGGCGCGGCGGGCCGGATCCTGGTGCTCGCGCTGCTGATGCTCCAGCTGACCTCGGCCGGGGGCACGTACCCCGTCCAGACCAGTCCGGGCTTCTTCAACGCCATCCACCCCTACCTGCCGATGACCCACGTGGTCGAGGCGCTGCGGCGGCTGATCACCGGCGGCGGCCTGGGCCCGGTGTGGACGGCCTGCGCGGTCCTGGGGGCCTTCACCCTCGGCTCGCTGCTGCTGACCGCCCTGTCGGCCCGGCAGCGCCAGGTGTGGACGCTGGACAAGCTCCACCCCGAGCTGAGCCTGTGAGAGGGGCCGGGCCTGTGAGAATCGACGCCATGGACAGCAGCAGCACCAGACGGCAGGCCACGCGCGCGAAGCTCTACGAAGCGGCCGTGACGCTCATCGCCGAGCAGGGGTTCTCGGCGACGACCGTCGACGAGATCGCCGAGCGCGCCGGGGTCGCCAAGGGCACGGTCTACTACAACTTCAAGAGCAAGACCGAACTCTTCGAGGAACTGCTGCGGCACGGCGTCGGCCTGCTGACCTCGTCCCTGCGCACGGCGGCGGACGGGACGGCGGAGCGCGGCGGCACCCGGGTCGAGGCGCTGGACGCGATGATCAGGGCCGGTCTGGTCTTCATCGACCGCTACCCGGCGTTCACCCAGCTGTACGTCGCCGAGCTGTGGCGCACCAACCGGGCCTGGCAGTCGACCCTCCTGGTGGTCCGCCAGGAGGCGGTCGCCGTCGTCGAGACGGTGCTGCGCGAGGGGGTCGCGGCCGGGGAGCTGAGCGAGGAGATCGACGTCCAGCTGACGGCGGCGGCGCTGGTCGGGATGGTGCTGGTGGCCGCCCTGGACTGGCAGGCCTTCCAGCCGGAGCGCTCCCTGGACGACGTGCACGCGGCGCTGTCCCGGCTGCTGCACGGACGGGTGAGCGGCGGCTGAGCCGCCCCCGGGGCCCCGGTCCCCGGGACCGGAACACGGAAAAGGGGCCGTCCACGCGTGCGTGGACGGCCCCTTCCGCTGTGCTCCCCCGTACTCCCCCACCCCCTGGAGGAAGGGTGCCGAAAGGTCCGGTCCCACGTTCCCCCGCAGTCGTGGACCCTCCGTCGCGCACCCCGTCCCGGTGGGTGCGCGACGCCGGTTCCGCCGCCCCGTGTCGGCGGTACCGGCGCCGCGCTCCCTCCGTGTGCCTCCACTCTCCCGTCCGCGCAGGTGAACCCCCATCCGCGCGCCTACTCATCTCACCCCCTAGGTACGGATACTCAGACGCCCGCGCTCAGGCCCATCCGCGAGCGGCCCGGGCTGGTTACGATCGCGTCCGTGTCCGTACTCCCCCTTGTCTTCACCAGCGGCTGGGCCAGCGGGATCAACGCCTACGCGGTGGTCCTGCTCCTCGGCGTCTTCGGTGCGACCGGCCTGACCGACGAGGTGCCCGAGGCGTTGCAGCGCCCGGACGTCCTGATCGTGGCCGGCGTGCTCTTCCTGTGCGAGGCGGTGGCGGACAAGATCCCGTACGTCGACTCCGTCTGGGACACCGTCCACACCGTGGTCCGGCCGGTGTCGGGCGCCGTGGTGGCGGCCCTGCTGGCCGGGCAGAGCGGCTCGCTGCCCGAGCTGGCGGCGGGCGCCGTCGGCGGCTCCACCGCGCTGGCCAGCCACCTGGTCAAGGCCGGGACGCGGATGGCGGTCAACACCTCGCCCGAGCCGTTCAGCAACGTCGTGCTGAGCACGGCGGAGGACCTGGGGGTGGCGGGCGTCATAAGCTTCGCGATCTTCCACCCGGTGGCGGCGGCGGTGATCGCCGGAGTGCTGCTGCTGACCGGCATCGTGCTGGTGCTCTTCCTGGCCTCGCGCATCCGCCGGTTCCTGCGCCGCAGGGCGCAGCGCAGGGAGGAGAAGCGGATGGCCTCGTCCGCCGGTGACCCGCCGGGCGGCCCGCCCCGCTGAGGCCCCCCGTCAGGGACCGGCGGCCCGCCCCGGGGACTGTCCGAGGGTGCCGCTACAGTCCCTGACATGGCACGAATTGCGGTGATCGGCTCCGGGATGGGCGCCCTGGCGGCGGCCGCCCGGCTGGCCGTGGCAGGCCACCGGGTGACAGTGTACGAGCGCTCGGGGACGTACGGCGGCGCGGTGGGCCGGCTGGCGCGCGACGGGTTCGCGTTCGACACCGGCCCCGGTCTGCTGCACCTGCCCGCCGTGTGGCGGGACCTGTTCGTCAAGACGGGCAAGGAGCCGCTGGAGTCCAGCGTCGAGCTGGTCCAGGTCGACCCGGCGAGCCGGCACCACTTCGCGGACGGCACGGTCGTCGCGCTGCCCAACGCCTCGCGCGCGGGCATCGTCGCGGCGCTGGACGAGGCCCTGGGCGCGGGCGCGGGCGAGCGCTGGGGCGCGTTCCTCGGCCGGGCGCGCGACGCCTGGGACCGCTCGCGACGTCCGCTCCTGGAGGAGCCGCTGCCCGCCGACACCACGCCCTTCGGCCGTGATCCGTACCCGGCGCTCAAGGGCGGTCTGCTGCGCCGCCCGGCGCGCACCCTGGCCGAGGTGGGCCGGCGCGAGCTGCGCGACCCGCGGCTGGCCGCGCTCCTCGAGGCCCACGCGCTGGCGTACGGCTTCGACCCGGCCCGTACGCCCGCGTCCGCGGCCGTGCTCCCCTACCTGGAGCAGACCTTCGGCAGCTGGTACGTGCGCGGGGGCCTGCGCGCGCTGGCCGACGCGGTGTACGAGCGGTGCCTGGCGCGCCGGGTGGAGTTCGTCTTCGACGCCGAGGTGACGGGCGTCCGGGTCGAGGACGGCCGGGCCGCCGGCCTGGAGCTCGCGGACGGCCGCCGGGTGGACGCCGACCACGTGGTGGCGGGCGCGCCCGTGCCAGCGCTCGGTCGCACCGGGGTCCTGCCGTTCCGGGAGCCCCCGCGCGTCCAGGCGGTCACGACCGGGCGGGTCATGGTGTGCCTGGCGCTGCGCGGCGCCCGGGAGGCGGACGCGGCGCACCGCGCGGTGGTGCACTCGGCGGACCGCGACGAGGAGCTGGCCGCGCTGTCCGGGGGGCGGCTAGCCGGGCACCCGACGGTGACGGTGCTGCGGCCCGACGACCCGGCCCTGCGCCCGGACGACGCGCACGAGGCGGTCACGGTGACCGCGACGGTCCCGGCCGACGGCGCCCTGTGGGACGGGGTGGACCCGGGTGCGGAGGGCTTCGCCGACCGGATGGTGGCGGTGGCCGCGCGCGCGGTGCCGGGCCTGGCGGAGCGGGTGCTCTGGCGCGAGGTGCGCACGCCCGCGGACACCTTCCGGGAGACCGGGGCCCACCAGGTGCCGGGCCCGGCGCTCGCCGGGGACGGCGGGGCGCTGCTGCCCGCCGCCAACGCCTCGGCGCTGCCGGGCCTGTACCTCGCGGGCGGCTGGTCCCACCCGGGCGGCGGCCTGGCCCACAGCGGGATGTCGGGCGCGCTGGTGGCGGGCCTGATCGTGGAGGGCGCGGACTTCCGCGGCTCCCGGTAGGCGGGGCGGACGTGGGGGGGGGGGGGGGCCGGGGGGGGCCGGCCCCCCCCCCGAACCGCCCGACGATGGGGTATGGTGGGTGGTCTGGGGGTCGGGGGGGGGGTGGTGCGTGGGGGGGGGGCCGGGCCGGGCCCGCCCCCCACGCGTACCCGGCTCAGTAGCGGTACTGCTGCTGGTCGTTGTGGTGCTGGTCGTCCTGGTGCCGGCCCTGGTGGTGCGGGTCGGGGTGGTGCTGGTCCGGGTGCTGCTGCCCCTGGTCGGGTCCGTACCCCTGGTCGTAGTCGTAGGGCTGCGGGTGCTGTTCGCCGTCGCGCTGCTGGGGCACCCAGACCCCGCCGGGCGGGGTGTCCGTGCCGTACTGCTGGGCGTACGGGTCGCTGCCGTACTGCTGCCCGTAGCCGTCGTAGCTGCCCTGGCCGATGTACGGGTCGGAGTAGGCCGCGTAGCTCTGCTGGCCGGTCCCGTAGTCGTAGGTGCCGCCGGCCGCGTAGGCGTCGCCCTGGCCGTGGCCCTGGGCCGGCTGCCCGTAGTCGCCGCCGTGACCGGGGGTCTCGTAGGGCGCGTTGCCGTAGATCCCGTACTGCCCGGTGTCGTCCGGCATGGGCTGCGGCGTGTGGACCGCGGCGCCCTCGTCGTCCGCCCGCGCCGGGGCCGTGCCCGCCGCGCCCTCGCCGTCGTACGAGAGCTCCGTGACCTCCAGCTGCGGGGCGCGCTCCCCGGCGGCCCGGCCCCCCGCCCTGCGGCGGCGGCTGGCGCCGGGCCTGCCGCCCAGCGCCCAGCCGGTGGAGAAGCCCTTGCGGAAGGACAGCGTCACGTACGTCTGCCCCACGGCGAAGGCGACCGCGCCGAGCACGATCACGACGACCGACGGCAGCAGCACCCCCAGGACCACCCCGAGGAAGCCGGTGAAGGCGAGCAGCCGCCAGCGCAGCCGTGCCTTGTACTGCAGCAGCACTTCGCCGAGCAGCCACAGCGCGACGATGCCGAACGCGATGTAGAGGACCGTCCAGCCCATGTCCGCCCCTCTCCTGCGGCCGCCGCCGGGAGGGGCGGGTACGGCCGGTCAGGACTGCCGGTGCAGTCCGAGATTCTCGTGGATCTCGAGCGTCGCCGTGGAGTTGTTGAGCGTGATGAAGTGCAGCCCCGGGACACCCTCGGACAGCAGTCGCGCGCAGAACTCCGTTGCGTGCTCGATGCCAATGGAGCGTACAGCGGCCGGATCGTCCTTGACCGAGAGGATCCGCTCGCGCAGCCGGTCCGGGAAGTGCGCGGTGCTCAGGTTCGGCAGCCGCTCCAGCATCTTCATGCTGGTCACGGGCAGGACCTCGGGCAGGATCGGGGTGTCGCAGCCGGCCGCGGCGACCCGGTCGCGGAGGCGGAAATAGTTCTCGGGCTCGAAGAACATCTGGGTGATGGCGTAGTCGGCGCCCGCGCGGCACTTGTCCACGAAGTGCCGGATGTCCGAGTCCCAGTCCGCGGAGCGGGGGTGCATCTCGGGGAAGGCCGCGACGCCCACGCAGAAGTCGCCCGACTCCTTGATGAGGGAGACCAGTTCGGCCGCGTACGTCACGCCCTGCGGGTGCCTGACCCACTCGCCCATCGGGTCGCCGGGCGGGTCGCCGCGCACGGCCAGGATGTTGCGGATGCCCGCGTCGGCGTACTGCCCGACGGCGTTGCGCAGTTCGGCCACCGAGTGCCCGACGGCCGTGAGGTGGGCGACCGGGGTGAGGGTGGTGTCCTCGGCGATCTGGTGGGTGGCCTCGACGGTGCCGGAGCGGGTGCTGCCGCCGGCGCCGTAGGTGACCGAGACGAAGTCGGGGGCGACCGACTCCACTCTGCGCAGCGCGTTCCAGAGGTTCCGCTCGCCCTTCTCCGTCTTGGGCGCGTAGAACTCGAACGAGTACGTCGTCTTGCCGGTCGCGAGCATGTCGCGAACGGTCCGCGCACGGTCGGACCTGGTGGAAGGTGTACCGAGGGCCATACCCGCAGGTTAGCCAGGGCGCGGCGGGCCCCCAACCATCCCGGGGGCTTTTGTCGCCTTTGCCGCTTTCTTGTCCACCCTTCGGACACCCTCCGCACACTCTCGGGGCGCACCCGGGGCACCCTCGGGTCCCCCTCAGGGCGTCATCGGGGCGTCATCCGGCGCCCCGCCGGGGCCTCAGAGCTCGCGGACCCGCTTCGCCAGGGACGCGGCGGCCGCGCCCGGGTCGTCTGCCGCGGTGATCGCCCGCACCACCACGATCCGCCGGGCGCCCGCCTCCAGGACCTGGTCCAGGTTGGACTCGTCGATCCCGCCGATGGCGAACCAGGGGCGGTCCTGCTCCAGCGAGGCCGCGTAGCGCACCAGGCCCAGACCCGGCGCGTACCGCCCGGGCTTGGTCGGGGTGGGCCAGCAAGGGCCGGTGCAGAAGTAGTCCACGCCGGGCTCGGCGACCGCCGCGTCCACCTCCGCCTCCGCGTGCGTGGAGCGGCCGGTCAGCACGTCGTCGCCGAGGATCGCGCGGGCCGCGGGCACCGGCAGGTCGCCCTGGCCCAGGTGCAGCACGTCCGACCCGGCGGCGTGCGCCACGTCCGCGCGGTCGTTGACCGCGAGCAGCTTGCCGTGCCGCCGGCAGGCGTCGGCGAAGACCGCCAGGTGCTCCAGCTCCTCGCCCGCCTCCATGCCCTTGTCGCGCAGCTGGACGACGTCCACGCCCGAGGAGAGCACGGCGTCCAGGAACTCGGGGAGGTCCCCCTGGCGCTTGCGGGCGTCCGTGCACAGGTACAGCCGTGCGTCGGACAGCAGGGCGCGGCGGTTCGTCGTGGCCATCTGGCGGTCCCCCCGTTGGGTGCGGCGGCGGTACGGGACGGGGCGCGCCCCGTCCCGTACCCCGCTTCTCGTGGTGTGCTCGTACGCCGGAGCGTCCGGGTACGTCAGACGGCGAGCGCCTGGGCGCGGCGCTTCACCTCCGTACCGCGATTCTCGCCGAGCGCCTGCACGGGGGTGCCGGGCAGGGTCGGGTCCGGGGTGAAGAGCCACTCCAGCATCTCTTCGTCCGTGAAGCCGTCGTCCCTCAGGAGGGTCAGGGTGCCCACCAGGCCCTTGACCACCTTGTCCTCCTGGAGGAAGGCGGCCGGCACCTGGAGCGCCCGGTTCTCACCGCGGCGTACGGCGATCAGCTGGCCCTCCTTGACCAGCTGGCGCACACGCGTCACCTCGACGTCGAGCATTTCGGCGATGTCGGGGAGGTAGAGCCAGGCCGGGACGAGGGCATCGGTCTTTACGTCAATCTCGGTCACGGGACAAGCCTGCCATCCAGGACCGACAGCCGGTAGCCGGGACCGGCGTCAGGAGTCCGTATGCGGGACCCGGGCGGCCCCGGATCCCTTGCGCCGCAAGGGCGGCGGCCGGTCAGGCCGCCGCGGACTTCAGTGGGACCGCGGGGTCGGCGACCAGGGCCGGGTCCAGCGCGGTGGCCGATTCGATCAGCTTGCGGCCCTGGGCGAGGTCGCGCGGGCGGCCCACCGCGAGCAGCGCCACCAGGGCGCCGTCGCGCAGCCAGGCCACCGACCAGGCGGCCTCGGCCGGGTCGCCGCGGCGCACCAGCAGGTCGCCGTCGCCGTGGTGTCCGGCGTACTGCACGAACCGGCCGAACTGCTCGGACCAGAAGTAGGGCACCGGGTCGTAGGCGGCCTCCGTCTCCCCCGCGATGTCCGCGGCGACCGCGCGCGGGCCCTGCAGGGCGTTGTCCCAGTGGTGCACCAGGAGCCGGACGCCGTAGCGGGCGGACGGGAAGGAGACGCAGTCGCCGACCGCGTACACGTCGGGCAGCGAGGTGCGCAGCCGCTCGTCGGCGACGACCGAGCCGTCCGGGCCGAGCGCGACGCCCGACCCGGCGAGCCAGCCGGTGGCGGGGCGGGCGCCGATGCCGACGACCACGGCGGAGGCGGGCAGCGCCCGGCCGTCGGAGAGCAGCACCTCGCCCGGCGCGACGCGCTCCACGCGCGCGTTGACGAGCAGTTCGGCGCCGCTCTGCGCGTACCAGTCGGCCATCGGGGCGGCCACCTCTGCGGGCAGTGCCCCGGCCAGCGGGCGGTCGGCGGCCTCGACCACGGTCACCGCGCAGCCCGCCTCGCGCGCGGCGGTGGCGAACTCCGCGCCGATCCAGCCCGCGCCGACCACCACCACGTCGCCGCCCGCGTCGAGCACCGGCCGCAGCCGGCGGGCGTCGTCCAGGGTGCGCAGCAGGTGGACGCCGGGCACGCCGTCGGCGCCCGGCAGGTTGACCGGGTCGGCCCCGGTGGCCAGGACCAGGGAGTCGTACGCCACCGGGCCCCGGGAGGTGTCGACCTCGTGGGCGCCGGCGCGCAGCCCGGTCACCTCCACGCCGAGCAGCAGCTCGATGCCGAGCGCGTCGAAGTCGATGTCGAACGCCGAGCCCTCCGCCTTGCCGAGCAGCACCGCCTTGGACAGCGGCGGCCGGTCGTACGGGGGGTGGGGTTCGGCGCCGATGAGGGTGACGGGGCCCCGGTGCCCCTGCTCGCGCAGGGCCACGGCGGTCTGCACCCCGGCCATTCCGGCGCCGACGATCACGACGCGCTGCTGTGCCTGCCTCTGTTCGCTCACCCGGCCACCTTACGTACCTGACGTTTTGTCAGGAAGGGCGTCGCGTCCTCGGGGAGGGCGGCCCGGCCCCGGGTCCGGGCTCCCTTACCCGGCGCCGGGGCCGGGGGTTAGGCTGGCCGCACTGAAAGCACTCGCGGGAGCCCGGACGCACCGGGCTGAGAGGGAGGCTGGCCGGCCTCCGACCGTACGAACCTGATCCGGGTCATGCCGGCGAAGGGAGGGGCTGGACGCCCATGCGTTCCTCGGATGTCCTCGTGGTCGGGGGCGGCATCATCGGCCTGGTCACGGCCTGGCGCGCGGCGCGGCGCGGACTGCGCGTCGCCGTGGCCGACCCGGAGCCGGGCGGCGGGGCCGCCCGGGTCGCGGCCGGGATGCTCGCCGCCGTCACCGAACTGCACTACGGCGAGCAGACGCTGCTCGGCCTGAACCTGGAGTCCGCGCGCCGCTACCCGGACTTCGTCGCCGAGCTCGAAGAGGCCTCGGGCCGGGACGTCGGCTACCGCGCCTGCGGCACCCTCGCGGTCGCCCTGGACGCCGACGACCGCGCCCACCTGCGCGAACTGCACGCCCTCCAGCGCCAGTCCGGCCTGGAGTCGGAGTGGCTGACCGGCCGCGACTGCCGCCGCCTGGAGCCGATGCTGGCCCCCGGGGTGCGCGGCGGGCTGCGGGTGGACGGCGACCACCAGGTCGACCCGCGCCGGCTCGCCGACGCCCTGGTGACCGCGTGCGAGCGGGCCGGGGTGGTCCTGCACCGCACCAGGGCCGAGCGCCTGAGGGTGGTGCGGGACCGGGCCGCCGGGGCCGTCCTGGAGGGCGGCGCCGAACTGGCCGCGGACCAGGTGGTCCTCGCGGCGGGCAGCCTGAGCGGGCGGCTCGCCGGGGTGCCGCCGGCCGCGCTGCCGCCGGTGCGGCCGGTGAAAGGGCAGGTGCTGCGGCTGCGGGTGCCCGCCGCGTACGCGCCCTTCCTGTCCCGCACGGTGCGGGCCGTGGTCCGCGGCAGCCACGTCTACCTGGTGCCGCGCGCCAACGGCGAGCTGGTGGTGGGCGCGACCAGCGAGGAGCTGGGCTGGGACACCACCGTCACGGCCGGCGGGGTGTACGAGCTGCTGCGCGACGCCCACGAGCTGGTGCCGGGCATCACCGAGCTGCCGCTCACCGAGACCCGGGCGGGCCTGCGCCCCGGCTCGCCGGACAACGCGCCGCTGCTGGGCCCCACCGCCCTGCCCGGCCTGTCCCTGGCCACCGGCCACTACCGCAACGGGGTGCTGCTGACGCCCGTCACCGGGGACGTCATGGCGCACTACCTGGTGAGCGGCGAACTGCCGCCCGAGGCGCGCCCGTTCACCCCCCGCCGCTTCGCCCCCTCCGCCGTACGTCTGGAGCAGCCCGCATGACCGTCATGGACACCGGCGCCGTGCGCGTCCACCTCAACGGCGAGCCCCGCGAGCTGGCCGGGCCCGTCACCCTGGACACCGCGGTGGCCCTGCTCACCGCGGCCCCCTCGGGCGTGGCCGCGGCCGTGAACGAGACGGTGGTGCCGCGCGGCGCCTGGGCCCGCACCCGGCTCGCCGACGGCGACCGGGTCGAGGTGCTGACCGCGGTGCAGGGGGGCTGAGCGATGGCCGACGACCTGCTGCGGCTGGGCGGTACGACGTTCTCCTCCCGGCTCGTCATGGGCACCGGCGGGGCGCCCAGCCTGGACGTGCTGGAGCGCTCGCTGGCCGCCAGCGGCACCGAGCTGACCACGGTGGCGATGCGGCGCCTGGACCCGACGGTGCAGGGCTCGGTGCTGTCCGTCCTGGAGCGCCTGGGCATCCGGGTCCTGCCGAACACCGCGGGCTGCTTCACCGCGGGCGAGGCCGTGCTCACCGCGCGGCTGGCCCGGGAGGCGCTGGGCACGGACTGGGTGAAGCTGGAGGTGGTCGCCGACGAGCGGACCCTGCTGCCGGACCCGATCGAGCTGCTCGACGCGGCGGAGACCCTGGTGGACGACGGCTTCACCGTGCTGCCGTACACCAACGACGACCCGGTGCTCGCCCGCAGGCTGGAGGACGTGGGGTGCGCGGCGATCATGCCGCTGGGCTCCCCCATCGGCTCCGGGCTCGGCATCCGCAACCCGCACAACTTCCAGCTGATCGTCGAGCACGCGCGCGTGCCGGTGATCCTGGACGCGGGCGCGGGCACCGCCTCCGACGCGGCGCTCGCGATGGAGCTGGGCTGCGCCGCGGTGATGCTGGCCTCGGCGGTCACGCGCGCGCAGGAGCCGGTGCTGATGGCGGAGGCGATGCGGCACGCGGTGGAGGCGGGCCGGCTGGCGCACCGCGCGGGCCGCATCCCCAAGCGGCACTTCGCGCTCGCCTCCTCGCCCGAGGACGGCCGGGCCCGGCTCGACCCGGAGCGGCCCGCCTTCTGAGTCCGGGTCCGCGAGGCGGCGTCCGAGGGGTCACGTCCACGGGGCCGGGTCCGCGAGGCGGCGTCCACGGGCCCTCGCCGACGGGTCGCCGCGCGTCGGGTGCGTCACAGCTCGGCTGCAGTACCGGCCCGGTTCCGGACGGGGCGGCCGGGCTGTCGGCGGCGGCTCGTAGACTCGCCTCCGTGGACACGACCCTTCAGGACCCCCTCGTCGGGCAGCTGCTCGACGGCCGCTACCGCGTCGATGCGCGCATCGCCGTCGGCGGCATGGCCACGGTCTACCGGGCCGTCGACACCCGTCTGGACCGGGTGCTCGCCCTCAAGGTGATGCACCCGGCGCTCGCCACGGACGCCGCCTTCGTGGAGCGCTTCATCCGCGAGGCCAAGTCCGTCGCCCGGCTCTCCCACCCCAACGTGGTCGGCGTCTTCGACCAGGGCGCCGACGGGGCGTACGTCTTCCTGGCGATGGAGTACGTGGCCGGGTGCACCCTGCGCGACGTGCTGCGCGAGCGCGGGGCCCTGCAGCCGCGCGCCGCCCTCGACGTCCTGGAGCCGGTGCTCGCCGCGCTCGGCGCCGCGCACCGGGCCGGGTTCGTCCACCGTGACATGAAGCCGGAGAACGTGCTGATAGGGGACGACGGCCGGGTCAAGGTCGCCGACTTCGGACTGGTGCGGGCGGTGGGCTCCGCCACCAACACCACCGGGTCCGTCCTGGGCACCGTCTCCTACCTGGCCCCGGAGCAGATCGAGCACGGCACCGCCGACACCCGCGCCGACGTGTACGCGTGCGGGGTGGTGCTGTACGAGATGCTGACCGGCGCCAAGCCGCACTCGGGCGACACCCCGGCCCAGGTGCTCTACCGGCACCTGAACTCCGACGTGCCCGCCCCCTCGGCGGCCGTGCCCGGCATGGCCCTGGAACTGGACGAGCTGGTGGCCGCGGCCACCGCGCGCAACCCCGACGTCCGCCCGTACGACGCGGTGGCCCTGCTGGCGCTGGCCCGCGAGGCCCGCGCCGCGCTGGGCGACGAGCAGCTGGACGCCGTACCGCCGCAGGCGCGCACCGAGCGCTCCAGCCACTCCGAGGACCTGACCAGCGTCATCCCGCGCGCCCTGCCCGCCGAGGCGACCCCGGCGCAGCCGTACCGCACGGCCGGGGAGCGGCACGCCGACCAGCCGGTGCGGCACACCACCCGGCTGACCCGGCCGCCCGAGCCGCCCGAGGAGCCGCCCGCGCCCGCCCCGCGCCGCCGCCCCGGCGTGCCCCGGCGCGGCGTCCTGGCGCTGGTGGTCGCGCTGGTCGTGCTGTGCGTCGGCGCGGGCGTCTGGTACATCAACTCCGGCCAGTTCACCCGGGTCCCGGCGGTGCTCGGCCAGGGCGAGGCGCAGGCCAAGAAGCGGCTGGCCGACGCGGGACTCGACGTACGGCCCTCGAAGCAGGGCTTCAGCGACGCCTACCGGCGCGGCACCGTGATGGCCGTCGACCCCGGCCCGGGCGAGCGCGTGCGGGGCAACGCGGCGGTCACCCTGACCGTCTCGCGCGGCCCGGAGATCGTGAAGGTCCCCGACCTCAAGGGCGTGGACCTGGACGACGCCAAGCGCCGCCTGTCGAAGGCGGGCCTCGCGGCCGGTCTGGTGACCACCGCGTTCAGCGAGGACATCGCGCAGGGGCAGGTCATCAGCACCGACCCGGAGGCGGGCACGGGGCGGCGCCCCGACTCGGCCGTCGCCCTGGTCGTGTCCAAGGGCTCCCCGGTCGAGGTGCCGGACGTGGGCGGGGACAAGGTCGAGGACGCCCGCAGCACGCTGGAGGGCGAGGGCTTCCGGGTGGAGGTCGCGCCGGAGCGGGTGAACGCCCCGGGCGAGGCCGGCACCGTGGCGAAGCAGTCGGTCTCCCCCGGCACCAAGGCCGCCAAGGGCGACACCGTCACGCTGACCGTCTCCAAGGGCCCGCGCATGGTCGAGGTCCCCGACGTCACCGGCGCCAAGGCGGACGACGCGAAGAGCACGCTGGAGGCCGCCGGGTTCCAGGTGAAGGTGGAGCGGAACTTCCCCTTCCTGGGCGACGAGGTGGAGAGCCAGTCCGTCAAGGGCGGCGGCAAGGCCCCGGAGGGCAGCACCATCACCATCAAGACCAAGGGACTGTAGGACTGATGCGCAACCCCGTCGGCGGCCACGTCCCGGTGGCCGGGGGCCTGGCCTCCATCGGGCTCACGTACGCCCGCGAGATGGGCGCGGAGGCCGTGCAGGTCTTCGTCGCCAACCCGCGCGGCTGGGCGACGCCCACCGGCAGCCCGGCCCAGGACGAGCGGTTCCTGGCCGAGTGCGCCGAGGAGGGCCTGTCGGCCTGGGTGCACGCCCCGTACCTGATCAACTTCGGCTCGCACACCGAGGCGACGGTCGAGAAGTCCGTGGAGTCGCTGCGGCACTCGCTGCGCCGGGGCCGGGAGATCGGCGCCCGGGGCGTGGTGGTGCACACCGGCTCGGCGACCGGCGGACGGCCCCGCGAGGAGGCCCTGGCCCAGGTGCGCGAGCACCTGCTGCCGCTGCTCGACGAGCTGACCCACGACGACGACCCGGACCTGCTCCTGGAGTCGACGGCCGGGCAGGGCTTCTCGCTGTGCTCGCGCACCTGGGACTTCGGCCCCTACTTCGAGGCCCTGGACGCCCACCCCAAGCTCGGCGTCTGCCTGGACACCTGCCACGTCTTCGCCGCGGGGCACGACCTGGCGGAGCCCGACGGGGTGGCCAAGACCCTGGACCTGCTCCAGGAGACGATCGGCACCGGGCGGCTGAAGCTGATCCACGCCAACGACTCCAAGGACGTGGTCGGCGCGCACAAGGACCGGCACGCGAACATCGGCCAGGGGCACATCGGCCGCGAACCGTTCCGCGAGCTGATGCGGCACCCGGCCACCGAGGGCGTACCGCTGATCATCGAGACGCCCGGGGGCAAGGAGGGGCACGCGACGGACGTGGCGCTCCTCAAGGAGCTGCGCGACGTCCGCTGACCTCAGAACTCCGGGCCGTCGCCCGGGAGCTCCTGGTAGGAGTAGCGCTGCTCGGTCCACGGGTCGCCGATGTTGTGATAGCCGCGCTCCTCCCAGAAGCCGCGGCGGTCGGCGGTCATGTACTCCACGCCCCGGACCCACTTGGGCCCCTTCCAGGCGTACAGGTGGGGCACCACCAGGCGCAGCGGGAAGCCGTGCTCGGCGGTGAGCAGCTCGCCGTCCTTGTGGGTGGCGAAGATGGTGCGGTCGGACGTGAAGTCGGAGAGCCGCAGGTTGGCGCTGAAGCCGTACTCGGCCCACACCATCACGTGCGTGACGTCCGGGGCGGGCGGCGCGAGCTCGGCCAGCGCCCGGGCGGCGACCCCGCCCCACTCGGCGCCCAGCATGCTGAACTTGGTCACGCAGTGCAGGTCGGCGACGACCGTGGAGAACGGCAGGGCCGAGAACTGCTCGTGGTTCCAGCAGCGCTTCTCGCCGTCGGCGGTGGAGCCGAAGACCCGGAACTCCCAGCGGTCCGGCTTGAACTTCGGTACGGGTCCGTAGTGGGTGACCGGCCAGCCGCGCTGCAGACGCTGCCCCGGCGGAAGCTCGGACTGCTGCAGCATGCCGCTTTCCCGGCTCTCCGGATGACCCATGCCATCCATGGTGACAGACCGCGAGGGGTGGTCATGACCAGGTCTGGCCCGATTCGGGCAACTCCTACTAAGCGTGCACTTACTGGACGGTCCGGATCGGGCGGTGCGAGGATGCGCGCACCTGCCCCCGACCCACTGCGGAAGGAGCCTCTGCGATGCAGGGCGACCCCGAGGTCCTGGAGTTCCTGAACGAGCAGCTCACGGGTGAGCTGACGGCCATCAACCAGTACTGGCTGCACTATCGCATCCAGGACAACAAGGGGTGGACGAAGCTCGCCAACTACACGCGTGCCGAGTCCATCGACGAGATGAAGCACGCGGACAAGCTGACGGAACGCATCCTGATGCTTGACGGCCTGCCGAACTACCAGCGGCTCTTCCACGTCCGGGTCGGCCAGACGGTCACCGAGATGTTCCAGGCCGACCGCCAGGTCGAGGTCGAGGCGATCGACCGCCTCAAGCGCGGCATCGAGGTCATGCGCGCCAAGGGCGACGTCACGTCCGCGAGGATCTTCGAGGAGATCCTGGAGGACGAGGAGCACCACATCGACTACCTGGACACGCAGCTGGAGCTCATCGAGAGCCTCGGCGAGGCGCTGTACCTGGCGCAGCAGATCGAGCAGCCCGAGGGCTGAGCGGGCCCGTGGGCTCAGGCCGCCTCGTCGAGCGCGGCCACCGGGGCGAGCGCCGGCCGGCCCTGGTCCAGGAGATCGCGGCGCGGGCAGTTGCCCCGGCCGAGGATCGCCTGGATGCGGCGGACGCACGAGCCGCAGTCGGTGCCCGCCTTGCAGGCCGACGCTATCTGGCGCGGCGTGCAGGCGCCGGCGTCCGCGTGTTCCTTCACCTGCTTCTCGGTCACGCCGAAGCACGAGCAGACGTACACGCGGTTCACCTCCCGGGGCGACCATGCGGGATCGATAAGGAACGCCGTCCCGATTGATCGGTGAGGCTAACCTAACCTTACCCGGCACCCGCGGCCCGCAAAAGCCCGGATACGACAGGTGGGGCACGGATCACAAGGATCCGTGCCCCACCTTCGTACCCCCGGAAGATCGACCGGGGGTCACCGGAAGATCACTGGTCGCGGTACATCTCCGCCACCAGGAACGCCAGGTCCAGCGACTGGCTGCGGTTGAGCCGCGGGTCGCAGGCCGTCTCGTAGCGCTGGTGGAGGTCGTCGACGAAGATCTCGTCGCCGCCGCCCACGCACTCGGTGACGTCGTCACCGGTGAGCTCCACGTGGATGCCGCCCGGGTGCGTGCCGAGCGCCTTGTGCACCTCGAAGAAGCCCTTGACCTCGTCGAGCACGTCGTCGAAGCGGCGGGTCTTGTGGCCCGAGGCCGCCTCGAAGGTGTTGCCGTGCATCGGGTCGGTCACCCAGGCCACGGTGGCGCCGGAGGCGGTGACCTTCTCGACCAGCTCGGGGAGCTTGTCCCGGACCTTGTCCGCGCCCATCCGGACGATGAAGGTCAGCCGGCCGGGCTCGCGGTCCGGGTCCAGGCGGTCGATGTAGGTCAGCGCGTCGTCGACCGTGGTGGTCGGGCCGAGCTTGATGCCGATCGGGTTGGCGATCCGCGAGGCGAACTCGATGTGCGCGTGGTCCAGCTGCCGGGTGCGCTCACCGATCCAGACCATGTGGCCGGAGGTGTCGTACAGCTTGCCGGTGCGCGAGTCCGTACGGGTCAGCGCGCCCTCGTAGTCCAGCAGCAGCGCCTCGTGCGAGGCGTAGAACTCCACCGCCTTGAACTCGGCCGGGTCGGTGCCGCAGGCCTTCATGAAGTTCAGGGCGTTGTCGATCTCGCGGGCCAGCTGCTCGTAGCGCTGCCCCGACGGGGACGACTTCACGAAGTCCTGGTTCCAGGCGTGCACCTGGCGCAGGTCGGCGTAGCCGCCGGTGGTGAAGGCGCGCACCAGGTTCAGCGTCGAGGCGGACGCGTGGTACATCCGCTTCAGGCGCTCGGGGTCCGGGACGCGGGACTTCTCGTCGAAGGCGAAGCCGTTGACGGAGTCGCCCCGGTAGGTGGGCAGGGTGACGCCGTCGCGGGTCTCGGTGCCCTTGGAGCGCGGCTTGGAGTACTGGCCGGCGATCCGGCCGACCTTCACCACGGGCACCGAGGCCGCGTAGGTGAGCACGGCCGACATCTGCAGCAGGGTCTTGAGCTTGGCCCTGATGTGCTCGGCGGACACGGCGTCGAAGGCCTCGGCGCAGTCGCCGCCCTGCAGGAGGAACGCCTCGCCCCTGGCGACGGCTCCCATCCGGGCGCGCAGCTGGTCGCACTCGCCGGCGAAGACGAGCGGCGGATACGACTCGAGGTCCGCGATCACATCGCGCAGAGCCTCGGCATCCGGGTACTCGGGCTGCTGCGCCGCGGGCAGGTTTTGCCAGGTGTTGCCACCGGTGGCGGTGGTCTTAGCGTTCACGGTCACCTCGTCAACATTACGGGGTTGTGCGCGGTGTCCAGGACACGGCCCAGCAAGTGAGACGCGACCGGCGCGCGGACACGCGGCGCGGGGCCCGGTCGAGCCTCCCGAGCCCGGCGCCACCGCGTCAAGCCGGAGTTGAGCCAGCCGTGCCGGGGGTGGGGTAGGGTTCGCCGCATGTACGCACAGACGAACCAGAACTGGTGGTGGACCGCTCATCCGGCGGCCCGCTGACTGCGCGTACCCAACTCGCGAAGGCCGCCCGAGGGGCGGCCTTCTTCGTTTTCCCGGCCGTTCCTCCCCTCCCGGAAGGAACAACAGGCGATGGACACCCACCGGCTCCTGGCCCGCCTCCAGGACGACACCCACCCCCCGTTCGCGCTGCTGCGCCGGCGCACCCCCGGCCGCGACCACGACACCGTGGAGCTGCTGACCGGACCGGTCCACGAGGCCGGGAGACTGGCCGAGCTACCGGTCGGCGAGCTGCCCACACTGGCCCTGGTGCCGTTCCGGCAGATCCGCGAGCGCGGCTTCGACGTCCGCGACGACGGCACCCCGCTGGCGGTGCTGACCGCCGAGGAGGTCCACGAGCTGCCGCTCGACGAGGTGCTGGCCGCGCTGCCGGGACACGACGTACGGGTGGAGGACGGCGGCTTCGACGTGGCCGACGAGGAGTACGCCCGGATCGTGCGGCGGGTCGTGGAGGAGGAGATCGGCAGCGGCGAGGGCGCCAACTTCGTCGTCCGGCGCACCTACACGGGCGGGATCCCGGACTTCTCGCGGGCCGACGCGCTGGCCCTGTTCCGCCGGCTGCTGACCGCCGAGCGCGGCGCGTACTGGACGTTCGTGGTGCACACCGGCGACCGCGTGCTGGTGGGCGCGAGCCCCGAGGTGCACGTGCGGATGTCCGGCGGCACGGTCGTGATGAACCCGATCAGCGGCACCTACCGCTACCCCGCCGAGGGCCCCTCGGTGGACTCGCTCCTGACCTTCCTCGCCGACGGCAAGGAGACCGACGAGCTGTCGATGGTCGTCGACGAGGAGCTGAAGATGATGTGCACCGTCGGCGACATGGGCGGGGTGGTGGTCGGGCCGCGCCTGAAGGAGATGGCGCACCTGGCGCACACCGAGTACGAGCTGCGCGGGCGCTCCTCGCTGGACGTGCGGGAGGTGCTGCGCGAGACGATGTTCGCGGCGACCGTGACCGGCTCGCCGGTGCAGAACGCCTGCCGGGTGATCGAGCGCCACGAGGCCGGGGGCCGCGGCTACTACGCGGGCGCCCTCGCCCTGCTCGGCCTGGACGGCAGCGGCGCCCAGACCCTGGACTCCCCGATCCTGATCCGCACCGCCGACATCTCGGCGGACGGCGCCCTGCGGGTGCCGGTCGGCGCCACCCTCGTACGGCACTCGGACCCGGCGTCCGAGGTGGCCGAGACGCACGCCAAGGCGGCGGGCGTGCTGTCCGCGCTGGGGGTGCGGCCGGGGCGGCCGGTGGCGGAGGCGGAGCGCACCGGGAAGCTGGCCGACGACCCCCGGGTGCGGGCCGCGCTGGACGCGCGCCGGTCCGGCCTCGCGCCGTTCTGGCTGAAGATGCAGACCCGGGTGGCGCGGCTGGAGGGACGGGCGCTGGTGGTGGACGGCGAGGACACGTTCACCGCGATGCTGGCGCACCTGCTGCGCTCCTCGGGCCTGGAGGTGGAGGTGCGGCGCTTCGACGAGCCGGGGCTGCGCGAGCGGGTCCTCGCGCACCGGGGTCCGGTGGTGCTGGGCCCCGGTCCCGGCGACCCGTCGGACACGGCCGACCCGAAGATGCGGGCGCTGCGGGAGCTCACCGCCGAGCTGGTGCGCGGCCACCGGCACGGGCTGCTGGGGGTGTGCCTGGGGCACGAGCTGATCGCGGCGGAGCTGGGCCTGGAGATCGTGCGCAAGGAGGTGCCCTTCCAGGGGGCCCAGGTGCGCGTGGACCTGTTCGGGCGGGAGCGCACGGTGGGCTTCTACAACAGCTTCACCGCCCGCTGCGACGAGGAGGCCGCCGCCGAGCTGGCCCTGCACCGGGTCGAGGTCAGCCGCGACCCGGCGAGCGGCGAGGTGCACGCGCTGCGCGGGCCCGGCTTCGCCTCGGTGCAGTTCCACCCGGAGTCGGTGCTGACCCCGGACGGGGCGGCGGTGGTCGCGGACCTGCTGGCGGGCGTGCTCGTCTGAAGGACCCGTCCGCGGCGGCCGTCAGCCCCGCGGGGCCTCCCTCGGGACCAGGACGTTCTCGCTGCGCCGCCCCGCGGTGTAGTCGAGGACGTTCTGGACCGTGGTGTCGATGATCTGGCCGACCGCGTCGACCGTGTAGTACGCCTGGTGCGAGGTGACCACCACGTTGGGGAAGGTGACCAGCCGGGCCAGGGTGTCGTCCTCGACCACCTCCAGGGACTTGTCCAGGAAGAACAGCCCCGCCTCCGCCTCGTACACGTCGAGGCCGACCCCGGCGAAGCGCCCGGCGCGCAGCTCGCGGACCAGGGCCTCGGTGTCGATCAGGCCGCCGCGGCTGGAGTTCACCAGGATCGCGTCGTCCTTCATCGCCTTCAGGGCGTCGGCGTTGATGATGTGCTGGGTGGCCGGGAGCAGCGGGACGTGCAGGCTGATCACGTCGGCCTCGGCGAGCAGCCGCTCCTTGTCCACGTACTCCATGCCGAGCTCGACGCAGGCCGGGTTCTCGGCGACGTCCCAGCCCAGCAGGCGCATGCCGAAGCCGTGGGCGATCCGGGTGAACCCCTCGCCGATCTTGCCGGTGCCCAGCACGCCGACGGTCCGGCCCCGCATGTCGCGGCCCATCAGGCCGTCGAGGCGGAAGTCGAAGTCGCGGGTGCGGTTGGAGGCCCGCACGATGCGCCGGTTGACGGCCATCGCCAGGGTCCAGGCGAACTCGGCGACCGAGTAGGGCGAGTAGTACGAGACCCGGGAGACGGTCAGGCCCAGCTGTTGGGCCACCGCGAGGTCGATGTTGTTGAAGCCGGTGGAGCGCTGGGCGATCATCTTCGTCCCGCCGGCCGCCAGGATGCGCAGCACCCGCGCGTCCAGGTCGGCGTTGACGCTGGTGGAGACGATCTCGTGGCCGGCCGCGATGGGCGCGGTGTCCTCGGTCAGGAAGACGTCGAGGCAGCGGACGTCGTGGTGGCCCTCGAAGGCCTTCTCGATCAGCGGCTTCTCGTCCGCCTGCACGCCGAACGCCAGGATCTCCACGCCGCTCTCCCGAATCAGGTGTTTCGCACTGTTGGGCCGGATATCGCCGAATATACGGCCCACAGCGCGAGGGTGCCCCCGGGAGCACGGCCGGTCCCGGCCGGCCGCGATCGGCCCCGGTCGGCCCCGGTCAGCCGAAGAAGACCCCCACCTCCCGGTACAGCTCGGGGCCGACCGTCTTCAACCGGGCGGTCGCCTCGATGATCGGCACGCGCACGATGTCCGTGCCGCGCAGGGCGACCATCCGCCCGTAGTCCCCGTCCCGCACGGCCTCGATCGCGTGCAGCCCGAAGCGGGTGGCCAGCCAGCGGTCGAAGGCGCTGGGGGTGCCGCCGCGCTGGACGTGCCCGAGGACGGTGGTGCGGGCCTCCTTGCCGGTGCGCCGCTCGATCTCCAGGGCCAGCCACTCGCCCACCCCGGACAGCCGGACGTGGCCGAAGGAGTCGGTGGTGGCGTCCTTCAGGACCATCTCGCCGTCGCGCGGGACCGCCCCCTCGGCGACCACCACGATCGGTGCGTACGAGGCACGGAAGCGCGAGGTCACCCAGGTGCAGACCTGGTCCACGTCGAAGGGGTGCTCGGGGATCAGGATCACGTTGGCACCGCCCGCCAGGCCCGAGTGCAGCGCGATCCAGCCCGCGTGCCGGCCCATCACCTCCACCACCAGGACCCGCATGTGGGACTCGGCGGTGGTGTGCAGCCGGTCGATGGCCTCGGTGGCGATGCCGACGGCGGTGTCGAAGCCGAAGGTGTAGTCGGTGGCGGACAGGTCGTTGTCGATGGTCTTGGGCACGCCCACGCAGGGCACGCCGTGCTCCTCGTACAGCCGGGCCGCGACGCCGAGGGTGTCCTCGCCGCCGATCACGACCAGGGCGTCCACCTCGGTCTTGGCCAGGTTCTCCCGGATCCGGCGGACGCCGTCGTCCTGCGTGAACGGGTTGGTGCGCGAGGAGCCGAGGATGGTGCCGCCGCGCGGCAGGATGCCGCGGACGGCCGGGATGCCGAGCGGTACCGCGTCGTTCTCCAGGGGGCCGCGCCAGCCGTCCCGGAAGCCGGTGAAGTCGTACCCGTACTCCTGGACGCCCTTGCGCACGATGGCCCGGATGACCGCGTTGAGGCCGGGGCAGTCGCCGCCCCCGGTCAGTACTCCGACCCGCATGGAACCCTTCCCTTCGCCGTGGGTCACGCCTACGCGTCGTGTCTCCACGCCACGCTAGGGGTGACCCACGTCACCCAGGGATGGTGCGAAGGGTCAAATCCGCTCCGCCGTAAAGGAGTCGGCGCGCGCCGGACGCGCTCAGGCGTCGTCCAGGCCGCGCTCGATCGCGTACCGCACCAGCTCCACGCGGTTGTGCAGCTGGAGCTTGCCGAGGGTGTTCTGCACGTGGTTCTGCACCGTGCGGTGCGAGATCACCAGGCGCTCGGCGATCTGCTTGTAGCTCAGGCCCTTGGCGACCAGGCGCAGCACCTCGGTCTCCCGGTCGGTCAGCTGCGGCGCCGCCTTGCCCGCGTCGCCGCCCGCCGCGGGCGCCGGCTCCGAGGCCAGCCTGCGGTACTCGCCGAGGACCAGGCCCGCCAGGCCCGGGGTGAACACCGGGTCACCGGCCGCGGTGCGGCGCACCGCGTCGATCAGCTCCTCGGTGCTCGCCGACTTCAGCAGGTAGCCGGTCGCGCCGGACTTCACCGCCTCCAGGACGTCCGCGTGCTCGCCGCTCGCCGACAGCACCAGGACCCGCAGCTTCGGGTCGGCGCCCACCAGCTCCCTGGCCACCTGGACGCCCGGCATCACCGGCAGGTTCAGGTCCAGGACCAGCACATCGGGCGCCGCCGCCCGGGCCCGGCGCACCGCCTGCTCGCCGTCGCCCGCGGTGGCCACCACCTCGAAGCCGGCCCCTTCGAGGTCCCGGGCGACCGCGTCGCGCCACATCGGGTGGTCGTCGACCACCATCACCCTGATCCGTCGCTCTTCGCTCATGTTCCGCTCGCCTTCCCCCGTGGGACCTTCAGTTCTACTTCCGTGCCCTGGCCGGGCACCGACACCAGGTCGGCGCTGCCGCCCAGGTCGCGCAGCCTGCCACGGATGGACAGGGCCACGCCCAGCCGGCCCTCCCCCTCGGCCTGCGCCAGCCGCCCCTCGGGGATGCCGGGGCCGTCGTCGCGCACGGTGACCACGACCTCGTCGCCCCAGTCCTCCACCAGGATCCAGGCCCTGGCCTCCTCCCCGGCGTGCGCGCGCACGTTGTCCAGGGCGGCCCCGACCGCGGCGGCCAGCTCCCGGGCGGCCTGGCGCGGCAGCGGCACCGGCGCCCCGGGGTCGGCCAGCGTCACCCGCGACCCGGCGAACGGGGCGAGCAGCGCGCGCAGGTCGTCCGGGCCCGACCCGGCGGCGTCGTCCGGCTCCTCCACCACCCGTACGACCGCGCCCAGCGACTCGTCCTCCGACACGTGCGAGGTGCGGATCAGGCCGCCCGCCACCAGGGTGCGCAGCGCCACCTCCTGCTCGCCCGCCATCCGGCCGAGCTCGGCGGCCTCGCCGCCCAGGGCGGTGCCGCGGCGCTGCACCATCGCCAGGACCTGGAGCACGCTGTCGTGGATGTCCCGGGCCAGGCGCTCCCGCTCCCGGGTGGCGGCCTCGATCTCCAGGGCGCGGGCCAGGGTGCGCTCGGAGGCCCGGGCGACCTCCACCACGTACCCGATGGCGATCGAGGCGACCCAGACGAGCAGCACGTTGTGCAGGGTGTCGCGGCTGGGCTCGCCGCGCTCGACCAGGTTGGCCACGGCGACGAAGGACGAGGCGAAGCCCGCCCAGCGCCAGCCGCCCTTGATCGCGAACGCGAGGACCGCGCCGGCCGTCCAGATGGACGGCAGCGTGGGCCCGTCCTGGGTCTGCGCCTGGGCGTCGGCCAGCGGGGTCAGCAGGATGCCGGTGAGCGCCACCACCAGGTCGGCGCCGAGGAAGCGCTTGGTGCAGCTCGCGGCGCCGGCGACCCTGGGCAGGGTGGCGAGCGTCCACACCGCGAGGAAGGCCAGGTACCCGGCGGCCACCCAGGGCCGCTCGTACCCGTGCCAGCCGAACACGGCGAGCAGCACGGCGTACGCCATGGTCAGCACCCGGTACGCGGTCAGCGCCCGCCACAGCGGCTGCTCGACCGACATCCGCACGACCCGCTCGCGCCTGGCCATCTCCCCCACCCCCCTGGGGCGCCCGCTCTAGGCGCCCGACTGCTCCCGCTCGGCGATCTCCGCCTTCAGCGCCTCCTTGGCGGCCTTCTCGGCCTCCGCGATCTGGCGCTTGGCGGCCGTCGCGTAGATGTCGACGTACTCCTGGCCGGAGAGCTTCATGATCTCGTACATGACCTCGTCGGTCACCGAGCGCAGGATGAAGCGGTCGCCGTCCATGCCCTGGTAGCGGCTGAAGTCCAGCGGCTTGCCGATCCGGATGCCCGGGCGCATCAGCTTGGGCACCACCTTGCCGGGCGGCTGGATCTTCTCGGTGTCGATCATCGCCACCGGGATCACCGGCGCCCCGGTGGCCAGCGCCACCCGGGCCAGGCCGCCGGGCTTGCCCCGGTAGAGCCGGCCGTCGGGCGAGCGGGTGCCCTCGGGGTAGATGCCGAACAGGCCGCCGCCCTCGATGACCTCGATGCCCGCCTTGATCGCCGCCTCGCCCGCGCCGCGCGCGCCCGAGCGGTCCACCGGCAGCTGTCCGACGCCCTTGAAGAAGGCGGCCGTCAGCTTGCCCTTGACCCCGGGGGTGGTGAAGTACTCGGCCTTCGCGATGAAGGTGACCTTGCGGTCGAGCACCGCGGGGAGGAAGAAGGAGTCGGAGAACGAGAGGTGGTTGCTCGCGAGGATCGCCGGCCCTTCGGCGGGGATGTTCTCGAGGCCCTCGACCCAGGGCCTGAAGGCGAGCTTCAGAGTGCCCCCGATGGAGAACTTCATTGCGCCGTAGATCAACTCGTATGCCTCCTGTTTTCCGTCGCACAGACCTTAACCCGTGCGGGGCCCGCACTCCCGTGCACGAGCGCCGCGCGCGGTGCGGCGACGGCCCTGGTCGGTGTCAGTCCGGTCGCGTACGGTGAAGGCACCCTTGAGTCGTCCCTTCCCTCACGAACAGGAGACCCCGGTGCCGGTCCTTCCCGGAGCCGAGCCGTACCGCCATGAGGGCGGCGAGGTCGGTGTCCTTCTCTGTCACGGCTTCACCGGTTCCCCGCAGTCGATGCGCCCCTGGGCGGAGTACCTGGCCGAGCGCGGTCTGACGGTCTCCCTCCCCCTGCTCCCCGGACACGGCACGCGCTGGCAGGACATGCAGCTCACCGGCTGGCAGGACTGGTACGCGGAGGTGGACAAGGCCCTGCGGGAGCTCACCGCGCGGTGCGCGCGGGTCTTCGTGTGCGGGCTCTCCATGGGCGGCGCCCTGGCGCTGCGGCTGGCCGCCCGGCACGGGGACGCGGTGAGCGGGGTGGTCGTGGTCAACCCGGGGAACAAGGTGCACGGCCTGGCCGCGCGGGCGCTGCCGGTCGCCCGGCACCTGGTGCCCTCCACCAAGGGCATCGCCAGCGACATCGCCAAGCCGGGCTCGGTGGAGGTGGGGTACGACCGGGTGCCGCTGCACGCGGCGCACTCCCTGCGGAACTTCTTCCGGCTGGTCGACGGCGAGCTGCCGCAGGTCACGCAGCCGCTGCTGCTCCTGCACAGCCCGCAGGACCACGTGGTGCCGCCGGCCGACTCGGCCCGGGTGCTCGCCCGGGTGTCGTCCACGGACGTCACCGAGATCCTGCTGGAACAGAGTTACCACGTGGCGACGTTGGACCACGACGCGGAGCGGATCTTCGACGAGAGTCTCGCGTTCATCGGCCGCCTCGCTCCTGACGTCGTCGAGAAGGGGAGCACGACCGGTGGCTGAGCACGACTCCGAACAGCACGACTCCGAGCGGTCGGACCCGCAGGACCGCGACGGGCAGCGGGAGCCGCAGCCGGTCGACGAGGACGCGGCCTGGGCCGCGATCGTCGCGGGGTACGGGGAGGAGCCGCCGGACCCGCCGGGGGCCAAGCCGTTCAAGTCCGTGGAGAACCTGGCGGACCTCGCGGAGTACGAGACCAACGACGGGCCGGGCGACCGGGAGCGGGAGCCGGAGCGCCCGCTGGGCAGCTCGGTGGTGTTCGCGCCCGGCGTGGGCGCGTCCGGGCCGCGCGACTACTCGGTGGACGAGCCCAAGGACGAGGACCTCGGCGAGGGCGACGAGGGGCACTTCGTCCCGCCGGAGCCGCCGCCGCTGCCGGAGGCCGACACCACCGCCAAGTTCGCCTGGCTGGGCGTGATCGGCGGACCGGTGCTGATGCTGCTCGCGGTGCTGCTCCAGTGGGACATGACGTGGTGGCTGACCACGCTGTGCGTCGGCGGCTTCCTGGGCGGCTTCGCCACCCTGGTGGCCCGGATGCAGCACGGCGACGACGAGGACGACGGCGACCCGGGCCGGGGAGCGGTCGTCTAGGACCTGGTCCTAGGAGGCGGGCACCCGCGCCCAGCCCTAGGAGGCGGGCACCCGCAAGGCGGCCAGGACCGGGAGGTGGGCTGAGTCCCCCTCACGCCCCGCTCGCACCGCTCGGCGCCGGGGCGCCTCACGGGCTTCGTGGGGCTGCGCCGGCCTCCGGCCGCCGGGCCGGTGGCTCAGCTCGCGGGCACCCGCAAGGCGGCCAGGACCGGGAGGTGGTCCGTGGCCGCCTTCGTGTCGGCGGGCGGGAGGTCCAGGGGGACGCCGCAGCCCAGCACCTCGATCCCCGGGGTCGCGAACACCGCGTCGATCCTGCGGTCCGGGGCGTCCACCGGGAAGGTGTGCTCGCCGCCCCACGGCGCCGCCGCGCGGCAGTCGGTGAGCCGTGCGGAGAGCCGGGTGTACGCGCGCCCGCCCGGCCGCTCGTTGAGGTCACCGGCCGCCACCGCGTGCGGCACGTCCAGCGCCGCGAGCCCGTCGAGCACCGCGCCCGCCTGGGCGTACCGCTCCTCGGCGGCCAGGCTCAGGTGGCAGCTGAGGACGCCGAGCCGGGCGCCCCCGATCCGTACCACCGCCGTCGCCAGGCCCCTGCGGTGCAGGCCCGGGGTGAGCGGCAGCAGCACGTCCTCGCTGCGCTCCACGGTGGCCCGCAGCGAGCAGAGCAGCAGCGGCCCGGCCGCGGTCGCCCCGCCGGAGAGGACCACCAGCTCGCTCTTGGCGGCCAGCCGCGCCGCGTGCTTGCGCCAGCGGAAGAAGCGCGGCGCCTCCTGCACGCACACCAGGTCCGGGGCGCAGGCCCGGATCACCCGGGCGAGCGCGTCCTCGTCGTCGCGCATCGAGCGCACGTTGTAGCTGAGCACCCTGATCACCGCCGAACCGTCCGGTTCGGTACGGGAGTTGGGCAGCGTGCCGGGGAGCGGGCCGTGGTCCATGGGCCCAACATAGGCGAGTGCCCGCCGCGCCCCCAGGGGGCACGACGGGCACCGCGCGGTCCGGGTGGGCTCAGCCCTGGCGGGCCAGGTCCGCCGCGCCGACGAGCCCCGCCTTGTTGCCCAGCTGGGCGGCGAGGACCTGGGCGTGCGGGCGCCACTGGCCGCCGATCAGCCAGCGCCGGAAGGACTTGCGGATCGGGTCGAGCACCAGCTCGCCCTCGTCGGAGACGCCGCCGCCGACGATGAACGCGGACGGGTCGAACAGGGAGGCCAGGTCGGCCAGGCCCGCACCGGCCCAGCGGGCCAGCTCACGGAAGGAGTCGACGGCCACCAGGTCGCCCTCGCGGGCGGCCTTGGAGACGTGCTTGCCCTCGATGCCCTCGGGGGTGCCGTCGCCCAGGGAGAGCAGGAACTCGGCGTTCTCCGGGGTGGCGTTGGCGCGCTGGCGGGCGTAGCGCACCAGGGCGCGGCCGGACGCGTACTGCTCCCAGCAGCCCTGGCTGCCGCAGCCGCACAGCAGGCCGTCGGGCACGACCCGGATGTGGCCGAACTCCGCGGCGACGCCGAAGCGGCCGCGGCGCAGCTTGTTGCCGATGATGATGCCGCCGCCCAGGCCGGTGCCGAGGGTGATGCAGATGACGTCGTCGTGGCCCTGGCCCGCGCCGAAGCGGTACTCGCCCCAGGCGGCCGCGTTGGCGTCGTTCTCCACGACGACCGGCAGGCCCACGCGCTGCTCGACCTTGTCCTTGAGCGGCTCGTGGCGCCAGTCGATGTTCGGCGCGAACAGGACGGTGGCCCGCTTGTCGTCCACGTACCCGGCGGCGCCGATGCCGACGGCCTCGATGTCGTGTCCCTTGCCGGCCTCGGAGACGGCCGCGCAGATGGCGTCGACGATGCCCTCGGGAGTGGCCGGGGTCGGCACCTTGTGGGTGTCGAGGATCGCTCCGTCCTCGTCGACCACGCCGGCCGCGATCTTCGTGCCGCCGATGTCGACGCCGATGGTGAGTCCCATGTGTCCCTCAGTTTTCGGTCGTGCCCCGCTACGGGCCACCGTACCCGAGCAGGGGGGCGCCGCCGTCAGTCCAGGTCTATCTGCTCGCCCGCCGCGGGGCCTTCGTCCCGGCCCTTGGACCAGCCCTCGGACCCTTCGCCCGTGCCGGGCCGGTCGTGGGTCCAGCGCTTCTCCTGGCCCTCGACGGCGGAGCGGTAGGCGGCGAGCAGTTCGCTGCCGGCCGCGGCGAGGTGGTCGAAGACCTGCGGGTTGCGCTCGATGACGCGTTCACCCGCGGACCTGGCCTGGTCGATCAGCTGGTTGACGGCGCCCTGGGCGGCCATGCCGGGCAGCCCGGACTGGAAGCCGGCGACCTTCTCGGCGACCGCGTCGACGAGCTTGCGCAGCTCCTCGGCGGCGGAGCCGGGCTGCGGGCCGCGCTCGGCGCGGCGGCGCGCCTTCTCGGCCGCCAGGTCCTCGGCGCAGGCCTTGGCCCAGGCGTCCGCGTCGTAGGGGGGACGCTCGGTGGCATCGCTCATCGCGCACTCCTGAGGCAGGGCATCCGTACTTCGTACGCTCGACGGTACCCGAACGGCGGTACGGCGTTCAGCGCGTCCTCGGCCACAGATCGGGGTCGGGGGCGAACCGGACGCCCAGCACGCCGTCGACCAGGCCCGCCCCGGCGACCGTGCAGCGGCGCAGCACCGGCTCCAGCGGGACCACGCGGCGCAGCGGTCCGACGGTGAGCAGGAGTTCGTCGCCGCGCCGGACCAGCCCGAGCTCGCCCTTGGCGGCGCCGGGCAGCGGGACGTGCCACACCAGGACCCCGTCCTCGGCCCTGCGGTCCTCCACCCGCCAGCGGGCGTCGGGCACGGCGGGCTGGCCGCCGTCCTCCCAGAGCAGGGCCAGGTCGTCGGCGCCCTGCGGGTCGCGGCCCAGGTGCGGCACCGGGGTCACGACGGGGCAGGTGTCGCGCAGCTCGGCGAGGTGCTTGTCCTGCTGGGCGACGAGCCCGGCGAGCCAGGGGTCGGGCGTGTCGGCGGGCAGCACCCGGTTGGCGACGACCGCGTCCAGCGGGAGGCCGTGCAGGGCCAGGCCGAGGCGGGCGGTGCGCAGGGCGTCGGCCGCGGCGGGGCCCGGTTCGAGGACCAGCCGCACGGAGGTGCCGGGGTCGGCGACGACGGCCTGGACGGCGGCCAGCTCCTCGTCCCAGCGGGCGGCGGTCTCGTACAGCCACTGCGCGGGCATCGGGACCCCGGCGAGCTGGGCGAGTACGGGGCGCAGGGCGCGGGCGGCCCGGCGCTCGGGCGGCAGCAGGCGGCGCAGGTAGCGGCGCAGCTGCTCGGGCAGGGCGAGCAGGGCGAGGGCCTGGGGCACCGGCGGCAGGTCGACGACGACCAGGCCGTGGTCGCCGGACGCGGCCCGGCGTACCGCTCTGAGCAGGGCGAACTGTTCGCTGCCGGGGAGTTCGGTGAGCTCCTCCTCGTCCAGCCGGCCGGCGCCGAGCAGGTCCAGCGCGGTGCCCGCGCGGTCCTGGAGGGCGAGCAGCTCGCGGCGGAAGTCGGCGGCCGTGTCGACCCGCAGCACGTCGACGCCGGGCAGCGGTCCGGCCGGGGGGTGCTGCGCGACCAGGCGGACGCGGTGGCCGGCCCGGGCCGCCGCCAGGGCGGTGGCGGCGGCGACGGTGGTGCGGCCTGAGCCGCCGGGGCCGGTGACGAGGACGGTGCGCACGATCAGGCCTTCGGGCCGGACTCCACCCGCTTCTTCAGGCCGGCCAGCGCCCGGTCGATGATGACCTTCTCGGCCTTGCGCTTGATCATGCCGAGCATCGGGATCTTGACGTCGACGGTGAGCTGGTAGGTCACCTCGGTGCCGGTGCCGCCGGCGACCGGGGCGAGCCGGTAGGAGCCGTCCAGGGTGCGCAGCATCTGCGACTTCACCAGGGTCCAGCTGACCTCGTCGGTGCCGGTCCAGGTGTAGGCGAGGGTGTGGTCGTCCTTGATGGCGCCCGCGTCGAGCAGCAGCCGGACCTTCTCGGCGCGGCCGGCGGCGTCGGTGGCGAGCACCTCGGCCTCCTTCACCTCGCCCGTCCACTCCGGGTAGCGGGCGAAGTCCGCGATCACCCCCATGACCTCGGCGGGCGCCGCCTCGATCGTGATGCTCGAGCTGGTGTGTTCCGCCATCGCTGTGGCTCCTCCAGTACGACCCGCCGGGGGTGGTGTGTGTGGTGTGAAGGCTATCGCGTGCGCGGGCCGCCGATCTCCGGCGCCCGTGGGCCGGGGCCGGATCCCGGCCCCGCTCACCACTGGAGTACCCAGGGGCGGCCGGTCGCCGCGAAGTGGCCGACGTTGACGCACTCGGTGGCGCCGACCCGCATCCGGCGGGCCAGCGGCTGGTGGACGTGGCCGAACAGGGAGTAGCGGGGGCGGGTGCGGCGGATGGCATCGAGCAGGGCCCGGCTGCCGCGCTCGAAGCGGCGGGCCACGGTGTCGTAGGTGAGCTCGGGGAGTTCCGGCGGGATGTGGGTGCACAGGACGTCGACCTCGCCGACCGCCTCGACCTTGGCGGCGTACTCCTCGTCGGAGACCTCGTAGGGGGTGCGCATCGGGGTGCGCAGCCCGCCGCCGACGAAGCCGAAGACGAGGCCGCCGAGCTCGACGCGCTGGCCGTCCAGGACGGTGGTGCCCGCGCCGGCGTACTCGGGCCAGAGGGCGGGCATGTCGACGTTGCCGTAGGTGGCGTACGTCGGCGTGGGGAAGGCGGCGAACATCTGCGCGTACTGCCGCCGCACGGCCGACTCGATCGCGGTCCCCCGGTCGACGTCGAGCCCGGCCCACAGCTCCCGTCCCAGCTCACGGGCCTCGTCGAAGCGGCGTGCGGTGCGCAGCTCGACCAGCCGGTCGGCGTTCGCCACGCCGAAGAGGTCGGGGAAGATCCCGCGCGAGTGGTCCGCGTAGTCGAGGAAGAGGACCAGGTCACCGAGGCATATCAGGGCGTCCGCGCCGTCGCCCGCCTTGGCCAGGCCCTCGGTGTTTCCGTGCACGTCGCTGACCACATGGACTCGCATGCCCACACCTTAGGGCGTCGGACCTGCGGTTACTTCCGAGTCTTCAAGGGTGTGGACTACTGTGCGCGGAGCACCGCCACATATGTGTGACGCACGGAACATCTGGCCAGAACCCCCTATCCGGAACCGAGTACTGGTGGGTAACGTCCGGGCAGTCCAGTCGTGCTCACCCCCACGAGCACCTGCCCGATCTTGGACCGCAGCCGGTGCATCACACAGAGCCGTGGCGCCGGCGCCCGATGAGGAGCAGCAGTCTTGCGCGAGTTCAGCCTTCCGGCCCTGTACGAGGTCCCCACGGACGGCAACCTGACGGATCTGATCCGCCGCAATGCCACGCAGCACCCAGAGGTCGCCGTCGTCGCCCGCAAGGTCGCCGGTGCCTGGGCGGACGTCACCGCCACCCAGTTCCTGGCCGAGGTCCGCGCCGCCGCCAAGGGCCTGATCGCCTCCGGCGTGCGCCCCGGCGACCGGGTCGCCCTGATGTCCCGCACCCGCTACGAGTGGGTCCTCCTCGACTTCGCCATCTGGACCGCGGGCGCCGTCACCGTGCCGGTGTACGAGACCAGCTCGGCCGAGCAGGTCCAGTGGATCCTGGGCGACTCCGGCGCCGTCGCGGTGCTGGTGGAGAGCGATGCGCACAGCGCCGCCGTGGAGTCGGTGCGCGACCGGCTGCCCGGGCTGCGCGACGTGTGGCAGATCGACAAGGGCGGGGTCGACGAGCTGGTCGCCGCCGGGGCCGGGGTCTCCGAGGAGACCGTCGACGAGCACAGCGCCGCCGCCAAGGCCGACGACCCGGCCACCATCGTCTACACCTCGGGCACCACCGGCCGCCCCAAGGGCTGCGTGCTGACCCACCGCGCCTTCTTCGCCGAGTGCGGCAACGTGGTGGAGCGGCTCAAGCCGCTGTTCCGCACCGGCGAGTGCTCGGTGCTGCTCTTCCTGCCGGCCGCGCACGTCTTCGGCCGGCTGGTGGAGATCGCGTCCGTGATGGCGCCGATCCGCCTCGGCTGCGTACCGGACATCAAGAACCTCACCGACGAACTGGCCTCCTTCCGGCCGACGCTGATCCTCGGCGTGCCGCGCGTCTTCGAGAAGGTCTACAACTCGGCGCGGGCCAAGGCCCAGGCCGACGGCAAGGGCAGGATCTTCGACCGGGCCGCGCACACCGCGATCGCCTACAGCCGCGCGCTGGGCACCCCGCAGGGCCCGTCCCTCGGCCTGAAGCTGCGGCACAAGCTCTTCGACAAGCTGGTGTACGGCAAGCTGCGCGCCGTGCTCGGCGGGCGCGGGGAGTACGCGATCTCCGGCGGCGCCCCGCTGGGCGAGCGGCTGGGCCACTTCTACCGGGGCATCGGCTTCACCGTCCTGGAGGGCTACGGCCTGACCGAGTCCTGCGCGGCGACCGCCTTCAACCCCTGGGACCGGCAGAAGATCGGCACGGTCGGCCAGCCGCTGCCCGGCTCGGTGGTGCGCATCGCCGACGACGGCGAGGTGCTGCTGCACGGCGAGCACCTCTTCACCGGCTACTGGAACAACGAGGCGGCCACGGCCGAGGCGCTGGCCGACGGCTGGTTCCACACCGGGGACATCGGCACCCTCGACGAGGACGGTTACCTCGCGATCACCGGCCGCAAGAAGGAGATCCTGGTGACGGCGGGCGGCAAGAACGTCGCCCCGGCCGTGATCGAGGACCGCATCCGGGCGCACGCGCTGGTCGCGGAGTGCATGGTGGTCGGCGACGGGCGCCCGTTCGTCGGCGCGCTGGTCACCCTCGACGAGGAGTTCCTGGGCCGCTGGGCCGCCGAACACGGCAAGCCGTCCGACGCCACGGCCGCCTCGCTGCGCGACGACCCGGAGCTGCTCGCGGAGGTGCAGCGGGCGGTGGACGACGGGAACGCGGCGGTGTCGAAGGCGGAGTCGGTGCGCAAGTTCCGCGTCCTGCCGAGCCAGTTCACCGAGGAGGCGGGGCACATCACGCCGTCGCTGAAGCTGAAGCGGAACGTGGTGGCGAAGGACTTCGCTGACGAGATCGAAGCGATCTACCACCCGTAACCAAGACTCCGGGCCACCCGGAGACCCCTCGGGCCCGCCCGGGGAAACCAGCCGTTCCAGCGCTCGGGCCCACCCCGCGATTCCAGCCCGTCCGGCGCTTGAGGACGGACCCGGGGCACGACCTGCCGAGGTCAACTCCCCGCCCCTCTCGCCGCCGGGGGCTTTCGGGAAGGGGCGGGTAGGGGACTTCCCAAGCCCGCACCCCGGGTCCCCTCAGGTCCTCGTGGGCCCGGGCCCAAGACACGTACCCCACCCCACCCCTTCCCGAAAGCCTCCGGCGGATACAGGGCCCGGTCCTGGGGGCCAGCCCCCAGACCCCCGCTCCTCAAACGCCGGAGCGGCTGGACTGGAGGCGTGTGCGGCTACAAGAGTTCCTTCAGGCGCTCCGCCAGGAGGTCCCAGCGCCATTTCTCCTCGACCCAGGCCCTCCCCCTCTCCCCCATCCGCGCCCTCAGCTCCCCGTCACCGAGCAGGGTGACGACGCGCTCCGCCGCCTCCTCGGGCGACCCGCCGCGCACCACCCACCCCGTCTCCCCGTCCAGCACCGCGTCCGGCGCCCCGCCGGAGTCCCCCGCCACCACCGGCAGGCCCGTGGCGGACGCCTCCAGGTAGACGATGCCGAGGCCCTCCACGTCCAGGCCGCCCCGGCGCGTGCGGCACGGCATGGCGAAGACGTCCCCGGCGCCGTAGTGCGCGGGCAGCTCCGCCCACGGCACCGCCCCGGTGAACCGCACGGAACCGGACACGCCGGTCGCCACCGCCAGCTTGCGCAGGTCCGCCTCGTAGGGGCCGCCGCCCACCACGAGCAGCACCGCGTCCGGCACCTTCCGCAGGATCGCGGGCATCGCCTCGATCAGGGTGTCCTGGCCCTTGCGCGGCACCAGCCGCGAGACGCAGACGACGACCGGGCGGTCGGTGAGGCCGAGCCGGGCCCGCACGGCGTCGCCGCCGGAGCCGGGGTGGAAGGTCTTCTCGTCGACGCCGGGCGGCAGCTGGACCATGCGGGCGGCGGCGGCCGGGGTGAGGGCGGAGGCGATCCGCGAGCGGGTGTACTCGCCCAGGTAGGTGAAGGTGTCGGTGCCCTCGCCGATGCGGCGCAGGAGCTGCCGGGCGGCGGGCAGCTGGGCCCAGCCGGCCTCGTGCCCGTGCGTGGTGGCGACCAGCCGGGTGGCCCCGGCGCGGCGCAGCGCGGGCCCCATCAGGCCCAGCGGGGCGGCCGCCCCGAACCACACCGAGGTGCACCCGTGCTCCCGCAGCAGCTCCACCGCGCGCCGGGTGACCCGGGGGGTGGGCAGCAGCATCGTGGTGCGGTCGCGCACGACGGTGAACGGCTGTTCGGCGTCGAAGGCGGCCGTCGCCTCGGTCCCCTCGCGGCCGCGCTTCCAGGTGGAGGCGTAGACCACGATGTCCGAGGGGTCCAGGCGCAGCGCCATGTTGTGCAGGAACGCCTGGATGCCACCGGGCCGGGGCGGGAAGTCATTGGTCACGATCAGCGTCTTGTGCATCGCCGCAGACAGTACCGCGACGCGGCCGGGAACCGGCCATGCCTGATCGCCCTCTCCCCTCCCGGCCGGGCATCATGTGCGCGGACACCGCACGCACACGACAGCCGACACTCGACCACGACCCACGACCCACGGGGTGGAAATGACGGACGCGAAGGGCCTGAGAGCCCCGGTCGCGACCTGGGCCGCGACCCGGACCCTGCTGCTGCTCTGCGTCTTCAAGGTCCTGGTGCTCCCGGGCCCGGACGTCACCAGCGACATCTCGGTGATCTACCAGGGCTGGTACGAGGTGCTGAGGACCGGCACCTATCCGCTGGACGACGTCACCTGGCAGTACCCGCCGGCCGCCGCGCTGGCGGTGCTCTCCCCCGGGCTGCTGCCCTTCCTCGACTACGCCTCGGCCTTCTTCGTACTGGCGTTCCTGAGCGACGCGCTGGTCTTCGGGCTGCTGCTGCGCACCGGCCGCAGGCGGGGCCGCTCGCTCCGGGGCACGTGGGTGTGGGTGGCGGGCGTGCCGCTGCTCGGCCCGACCGCGTACGCCCGCTACGACCTGATGGTCACGGCCGTCGCGGTGGCGGCGGTGCTGGCGGCGGTGCGGCACCCGCGCGCGCTGGGCGCGCTGGCGGCGTTCGGCGCGGTGCTGAAGGTGTGGCCCGCGCTGGTGCTCGCGGGCACGGCGCGCGGCCGGGCGACCCGCCGGGCCTGGGCGACAGCCGCGGCGGTGGGCGCGGCCCTGCTGCTGCTGTTCTCGGCGGCGATGCCGGGGGCGCTGGCGTTCCTGACGTTCCAGCGGGACCGGGGCACCGAGGTGGAGTCGCTGGGCTCGCTGGTCTTCCACGTGGCCCGGCACTTCGGCTGGGAGGGGCAGGTGCTGCTGAACTACGGCTCGGTGGAGTTCATCGGCCCGTACGTCCCGCTGGTGAGCACGCTGGCGATGGTGCTGACGGCCGTCGCGTTCGGCTGGCTGCTGCTGTGGCGGCTGCGGGCGCGGGAGTTCGGCACGACCACGGTGGCCGACGCGGCGTTCTGCGCGGTGCTGCTGTTCACCACCACCAGCCGGGTGATCAGCCCGCAGTACCTGATCTGGCTGGTGGGCCTGGCGGCGGTGTGCCTGGTGTACCGCTCCAGCCGGATGGAGCGCCCGGTGCGCCTGGTGCTGCTCGCGGCGGGCATGACGCTGCTGGAGTTCCCGATCTGGTTCTCGCACGTGGTCGACAGCGACCCGCTGGGCCTGGTGCTGCTGCTGGCGCGCAACGGCCTGCTGGTGGCGGCCTCGGTGAGCGCCTGCCGGGTGCTGTGGCGCCAGACGGTCGCCGAGCCGCGCCGGGCGGCGCGGGAGGCGGCGGGGGTGCCGGCCCAGGCGTCCGACGCCAAGGAGCTGCTGTCGCGCTGACGGCGGCTCAGCCGAGCCGGTCGCGCAGGTAGTCCCGCCAGCGCTCGGTGAACTCGGGCGGCGTGGTGCCCAGGACGTCCGCGAGGGCCTTCTCCACCGCGCCGTCCCGGCTCGGGTGGGCGCCGACCGCGCGGTAGAACGCGGTCAGCTTCTCCTCGCCCCACTCGTCGGCGATCAGCTCGCAGGCCAGCCAGCCGCCCTCGTAGGCGCGGGCCAGGGCGTCCGCGTCGCCGCCGAACGCGAAGTCGTGGTCGGTGGGCAGCTCGGCGGGCCCCCGGCCGTCCCGGACCGCGCGGCGCAGCTCGGGCGCGGCCTGCCCGGCGCCACGGCCCGTGTCGCGGTAGGCGGCCCAGTCGGCGAAGCCCTCGGAGAGCCACATGGGCGTGGACGGCGAGGTGGCGGTGCGGGTGGCCACGTGGGCCGTCTCGTGGGTGAGCACGATGCGCTGGCCGAAGTCGCCGAGCATGCCGTACGCCTCGGGGTTGACGATCACCCGGTCCGCGGGCGCGTCCGGCGCGCCGCCGGTCTCCCCGGTGGTGACGGCCGCGATGCCCCGGTAGCCGGCCGGCTCCGCCCCGAGCAGGGCGCCCATCGCGTCCAGTGAGGCGGGCACCAGGACCACCACGCGCCCGGCCCAGCTGCCGGGCCAGGCCGCCGACACCGCGGGCACCGCCGCGTCGGCGACGTCGGCGATCCCGCGCAGCCGGGCGGAGGGCTGGCCGACCCCGAGGACCAGGCTGCGCTCGCCCCGTACCACCTCGATGTCGCCCTGCTGCCAGAGCTGCTGGGCGGCGCCGTCGGCGGGCCGGTCCCCGCTCACGTACCAGCGTCCTGACCGCTCCACCAGGGTCAGCCGCCGGGTGGTGCTGACCGGACCGGTGTCGTACCCCTTGATGCGGTAGCTGAGTTCGGCGTCGGCGCTGGCCCGGGCGCCGTCGCGGCGCACCCCGGTCAGCCGGTAGGCCCAGGAGCCGAGCGGCAGGTCGGCGAGGTTGTCGAAGTCGCGCAGCTCGCGCTCGCGCAGGCCGCGGGTGGCCGGGTCGGCCTCGGCGAGGTAGGCCGCGGAGTCGTGAGCGAGGACGGCGGCGGCCCGGCGGTCGAGCACGGTCTGGATCTCCGCGCGGCCGTCGTCGGCGGTGCCGGGGGCCGCGCAGCCGGACAGGGCGAGCAGCATCGCCGCGAGGGTGCCCGCCGCCGTCCTTGGTCCTCGCCCCTGGTCCGCCATTCCCCCGATCGTACGGTCAGCGGCTCACACGCGCGTCACCGAGGAGATCGGCATCATCCCCACGGGGTCGTAGCGCACCGGCGCGCCCGGGTAGGGGGCGTGGATCACCTGGCCGTTGCCCGCGTACATCCCGATGTGGCTGGCGTCGTCGCGGTAGGCGACCAGGTCGCCGGGCTCGGCGTCGGCGAGGGAGACCTGGCGGCCCGCGTAGCGCTGGGCCTGCGAGGTGCGCGGCAGGCCGACGCCCGCCTGTCCGTAGGACCACTGCATCAGGCCGGAGCAGTCGAATCCGGACGGGCCGTTGGCGCCCCACACGTAGGGGCGCCCCACGGCCTGCCGGGCCGCCATCAGCGCGGCGGCCGCCCGCGACGAGGACGGCGCCTGGCCGGACAGCGGGGGCAGCGCGGTGCGGCCGGAGCGGGAGGCCCGGTCGATGGCCTCGCGCTCGGCGGACGGCAGCGCGTTGAGCAGCCGGCGCGCCTCGGCGAGCTTGCCCTCGACGACCCGCTTGTGGCGGGCCACCGCGACCCGGGTGCGCTCCAGTTCGGCGAGGTCCCGCATGGCCTCGGCGCGCTCCTGGTTCAGGGCCCGCTGCTCGCGCCGGAGTTCCTGGAGGTCGTCGGCCTGCCGCTCGCTGACCCGCTCCAGGGTGGCGGCCTTGTCCAGGTAGCTGTCGGGGTCCTCGGAGAGCAGCAGCGCGAGCGCGGGGTCCATGCCGCCCGAGCGGTACTGGGCGCCCGCCACCGAGCCCAGCGCCCCGCGCATGGTGTTGATCCGCTCCTGGGCGCGGGCCATCTTGTCCTGGCTCTGGGCGACCTCGCGGCGCAGCTGCTTGGCGCGGTCGTCGGCCTTGTTGAACCCCTCGGTGGCCTGTTCGGCCTGCTCGTAGAGCCGGTCGACCTTGGCGCGGGTGGCCTCGGTGCTGTCGCGCGGGTCGGCGCTCGCCGGGGCGGCGCCGAGCGCGGCGGCGGCGGTCGCGGCCGCCGCGGAGAGGACGGTGACCGTCGCGCCCCGGTTGAGGCCGGGCTGCGGGGGTCGGCGGTGCGACGCCACAGTTCGCTCCCTTACGGCTCGTACGCAGGTCTGTCAGGCGGCAGACAGTAGCCGGACGAACACGCGGCGGCCAAAGACCGTTCCGGGCACGCAAAGTGACGCCCCGCCAGTGACCACAGGTCACCGACGGGGCGCGGCGTCAGCGGGGTGCGTCGTAATTCGCCCGATTGGGCGGCCTTTACGACGTGTCGCGGGGGACGGTGCGGGAAGGAGGTCAGATCCGCCGGGCGCCGTAGAAGCTGCCCAGGTAGCTCATCTTCTCGTAGCGGACGGAGGCGCCGGGCTTGGGGGCGTGCAGCACCATGCCGTTGCCCGCGTAGAAGCCGACGTGCGCGAGCCCGTTGAAGAACACCAGGTCGCCGGGGGCCAGCTGGCTGAAGCTGACCGGGCTGCCGTCGTTGATCTGGGTGTAGGTGGTCCGGGTTATGGAGACCCCGACCTGCCGGAAGGACCACTGGGTGAGGCCGGAGCAGTCGTACGAGTTGGGGCCCTCGGCACCGGACACGTACGGCTTGCCGACCTGGCTGGCGGCGGCCTGCAGGGCGGCGGCGCCGCGGCCCGAGCCGGGCTTCTCGTTGCCGAGGTTCACCCGCTCGCCGGCGTCGCGGCTGGCGCGGTTCTCGTCCTGCTGCATCTTGGCGCGCTCGGCGGCGGTCAGGGTGTTGAGGAGCTTCTGCGCCTCGGCGAGCTTGGCCTGGAAGGACCGCTTCTTCTCGCCCAGCGTCTTGCGGACGTCCTCGAGGTCGGAGAGCTTGCGGGTGGCCTCGGCGCGCTTCTGCGCCAGGGTCCGCTGCTTGGCCTGGATGGTCCCGAGGGCCTCGGCCTGCTTGGCGCCGAGCTGGTCGATCGCGGAGGCCTTGTCGAGGTAGGTGTCCGGGTCGGCCGAGAGGAAGAGGGCGATGGACGGGTCCAGGCCGCCGGAGCGGTACTGGGCGCTGGCCACCGAACCGATGCCGTCGCGCAGGGTGTTGAGCTCGGCCTGGCCGCGGGCGACCTGGTCCTGGAGCTGCGCCACCTCCTTCTGGAGGGTGGTCTGCTTCTCCTTGGCGCCGTTGTACTCCTCGGTGGACTTCTCCGCCTGGTGGTACAGCTCGTCGACCTTGCTCTTGACCTCGTCCTTGCTGGGCTTGGACGGCGCCGCGCTGGCGGCCTGCGAGCTGAGCGCCACGGCAGCGGCGGCGGTCGCGGTCAGCACGGTCACGCGGGTACGGCTCGGCTGCTTGGGTCGACGGTGGGACGCCACGAAGGACGGCTCCTTCTTCCTCAGAGCCGCCGAACTGCGCGGACGTGGCGGCCCCTTCGCTTGACACCCCGGATGGATGATCTACCGCGCGAAGGTTCGAGCCATGACCTTAGTGACCGAGTTGTGATCGGTTCAAATCCTCATGCGAAAAATCAGGCTCATGAAGCGCACTTTTTACAGTCGTCACACGCGCAGTGATGGCCACTTGACCGTGTGTCGGTCAGGAGTGCCGCCAATCCGGTCATTGCGCGCAGGAGTTACGAGACGCGCGAAAGCCGCTTCAGCAGCATCAGGGACGCCACAGGGCGCGCCCCCGCCTTGGCGACGCCGTCGGCCACCTCGCGGTCGGTGGAGACCACGATGACCGGCCGCCCCGGCGGCTCGGCCCGCACCAGCTGGCGGATCAGCTCGTCGGCGGTCACACCCGCCTTGGAGAACAGCACCCGCACCCCGCGCGGCGGCGCCAGCAGCACCGGCGCGGCCAGCTCCGCGCCGTCGAAGACGCAGGTGACCTCGGCACCGGTCTGCGCGGCCACCATGGCGAGCCCGCCGAGCAGCCGCAGCCGCTGCTTCTCCAGCGGCATCGTCGGGTAGCCGGTCTTGGTCACGTTGTAGCCGTCCACGACCAGGTGCGCCTGCGGCAGCGCGAGCAGCTGGTCCAGGAGCGCCGGGTCGGTCTCGGACAGGGCGCGGGCCGCGATGTCCTTGGGCGACATCCGGCCGGGCTCCACCGCGTCGACGGTGTCCGCGGGGCGCACCGAGGCGGGCGGCAGGGCCAGTTCGCGGCGCAGTCCCTGGGCCGCGTCGAGCACGGTGTCGAGCAGCAGCCGCAGCCGCATGTCCTCCACCGAGCGGCCCTCGCGGGCGGCCCGGCGGGCCGACTCCACGCTGGCCTCGGCCTCGCCGAGGCGGGCCTTGAGCCGCCGGCCCTCGCTCTCGGCGGCGGACACCTGGGCGGCCGCCTCGGCCCGGATGCCGTCGATCTCCTCGTGGCTGCGGCGCAGTGCCGCCTCACCGCGCTTGACGTCGGCCTGGGCGCTGCGCAGCTTGCGCTGGAGCGACTCCGCCTCGCGCCGGGCCACGTCCAGGTCGGCGCGCAGCCGCTCGGTCTCGGTGCGGGTGTGCGCGCGGGCGTCGGCCAGCTCCTCGCGCAGCCGCTCCAGCTCGCGCCGCCCGGCCTCGTCGGCCCGCTCGGCGTCGGCCCGCTGGGCCTCCTCGCCGGCCGCCGCGACGAGCTTCACCCAGCCCGCGGGGCGCAGTACGTAGGCCGCCGCCGCGACGTCCTCGGGGTCGGCGGCGGCGGGCGGGGAGCCGGCCTCGACGGCCCCGGCCAGCTCCGGCTGGGTCTCCTTGAGCCGCTCGCCGATCCGCTGGCGGAAGAGCGGGTCGCCCTCCAGCGCCGCGGCCATCGCGTTGCCCGCGAACTTGGCGCGGCGGCTCGGCGTGAACCGGGCGTACTGCCGCAGCTGGGACGGCAGTTCGGCGACCGTCAGGCCGCCGAACGCGTCCGAGACGAGCGCGACGACCCGGCGCCGCACCCCTTCGGGCAGCGGTCGGTCGAGCGCCTCGGCGGCGTCGCCGGCCGAGCCGGCCGGTTCGGCGCCGCTCTCCGGCTGCTCCACGATCCGTCACCCCACAGTTGTCTTGCGCGCCGCCCGCTCAGGAGCCGGCGCCCGGCCTGTCCACCAGTTCGATCTGGTCCACCGCGTTGCACCAACGGCAGCGCACCGACTCGATGGTCTCACTGACCACCTCGCGCTCCTCCACCTTGGGCTCCCCGGCCAGGTCCAGATGGACGTACTCGACGACCTTGGACGAGCGGGTCACGTCGAAGCGGGTGAGGTTCCCGCACAGGGTGCAGCGCCAGCGGGTCTCGGCGGTCGGCAGGGGTACCGTCGTCATGGATCGCCGTCCTCTTTCTCGTACGAGCGCCGTGCGCCGTACCGGAATGCGTGAGCCGCGGTGCGCCGTCGAACTGCGGATGTCCTGCCCGCAACCCTACGGCCTCACGGCTGCCCCGTGTGCGGCGAGGCGCCCTGTCCCGCTCGGTCCCGTTACGTCATGCTCTGATCATGATCGATTGGCGGCGGGCGGCCCGGGCGGCCGTGCACGGACCCTCGGTGACGTACGGCGTGATCGCCCTGTGCTGCGCGGTGTTCCTCATCAGTCCGCTCTCGGGCCTCAACCCGGTGTACGGCACCGGGGACGCCCTGCTGGCGGCGCAGGACGCGTACTTCCGGCGCTGGGGGGTGGTCCCCGCGGAGCTGATGAACAGCGAGCCGCACGCCCTCGTCACCCCGCTGACCGCGCTGTTCGTGCACGGCAGCTGGCTGCACCTGCTCGGCAACATGCTCTTCCTCTACGTGTTCGGGGCGATGGCCGAGGAGCGCATGGGCCATCTGGAGTTCGCGCTCTTCTACCTCGGCTGCGGTTACCTCGCGCTACTCGCCTACGCCGCCGCGCACGCCCACTCCGCCCAGACCCTGGTGGGGGCCTCGGGCGCGATCTCGGGGGTGCTCGGCGCCTTCCTCTACCTCTTCCCCAAGGCGCGCGTCACCAGCCTCTTCCCGTTCCTCTTCTTCCTGCCGCTGCGCTTCCCGGCCTGGATCGTGCTGGTCTTCTGGTTCGTCCTGCAGTGGCTGGCCGCGCGGACGGCGGGCAGCGGCCCGGGCGTCGCCTACCTGGCCCACCTGGTGGGCTTCGGCGTCGGCTTCCTCTACGCCTGGGGGCGCTTCCGGGGGCGGGCTACAGTGAAGGCCCAAGCAGCGGCGCCCGAGGGAGAAAGCCAACCGTGATCACCGCGATCGTGCTCATCAAGACCAGCGTGGACCGGATCCCCGAGATCGCCGAGTCGATCGCGGCGCTGGACAGCGTCAGCGAGGTCTTCTCCGTCACCGGTACGTACGACCTGATCGCGATGGTCCGGGTGGCCCGCCACGACGACCTGGCCGACGTCATCCCCGGCCGCATCAGCAAGATCCCGGGCGTCGAGGGCACCGACACCCACGTCGCGTTCCGCACCTACTCCCAGCACGACCTGGAGGCGGCCTTCGCGATCGGCCTGGACTCCTAGGCCACGGGAGAACGCCCGAAGGCGCCCGGCACGTCACGTGCCGGGCGCCTTCGTCGTCGTACGGGTACGGGTACGGCCTCAGCCGCGGTCGGGCACGCAGCGCCCGTCCTCGGTGCGGTAGTTCCAGCGGGCGCCGTCGCGCACCAGCTCCTTGACGGCGCGCACGAAGCGGTCCAGGTGCTCGTCGGGCGTACCGGCACCGAAGCTGACCCGGATCGCGTTGAGCGAGCGCTCCCCCGGCTCGGCGTCCGGCGCGCCGCACTCGCCCTGGTCGCCCGGCTCGCCGCCGAGCAGGGTGCGCACCAGCGGGTGGGCGCAGAACAGGCCGTCGCGCACGCCGATGCCGTACTCGGCCGAGAGCGCGGCGGCGAAGTGCGAGCTGTTCCAGCCCTCCACCACGAAGGAGATGACGCCCACCCGCGGGGAGTCGTCGCCGAACAGCGAGAGCACCCGCACCTCGGGCACGTCCGCGAGGCCCGCGCGGACCTTGGCGATCAGGTGCTGCTCGCGCTCCACCAGGGAGTCGAAGCCGGCCTCGGTGAGGGCGCGGCAGGCCGAGGCGATGGAGTAGACGCCGATCACGTTGGGCGAACCGGCCTCGTGGCGGGCCGCGCTCTGGTGCCACTCCACGTCCACGCCGCCGTCCTCGGCCCGCGCGACCTTGCGGGTGGCGCCGCCGCCGGCCAGGTAGGGGTCGGCCTCGCGCAGCCAGTCGGGCCGCCCGGCGAGCACGCCCGAGCCGAACGGCGCGTACAGCTTGTGGCCGGAGAAGGCGACCCAGTCGACGTCCAGCTCGCCGATGTGGACCGGGTGGTGGGGCGCGAGCTGGGCGGCGTCGAGCACGATGCGGGCACCGTGCGCGTGAGCGGCCGCCGCCAGCTCGCGCACCGGCCAGAGCTCACCGGTGACGTTGGAGGCACCGGTGACGCAGACCAGGGCGGGGCCGTGGGGCTCGCGCGCGGCGAGGGCGCGCTCCAGGGTCTCCACGGCCTGCCGGGGGGTGCGGGGGGCGTTGAGGTAGGTGACGCGGGCGCCGCGCCAGGGCAGCAGCGAGGCGTGGTGCTCGGTCTCGAAGACGAAGACCTGGCAGTCCGCGGGCAGCGCGCGGGCCAGCAGGTTGAGCGAGTCGGTGGTGGAGCGGGTGAAGACGACCTGGTCGTCGGGGCGGCAGCCGAGGAACTCGTGGACGGTCCTGCGGCTGTTCTCGAACAGGTCGGTGGAGAGCTGGGAGAGGTAGCCCGCGCCGCGGTGCACGCTGCCGTAGTACGGGGCGTAGGCGGCCACGTCGTCCCAGACCCGCTGCAGGGCCGGGGCGCTGGCGCCGTAGTCCAGGGCCGCGTAGCTGACCTCGCCGCCGGTGACCAGCGGGACGGTCACGTCGCGGCCGAGGACCGGGAGCGGGGCGGCACAGCAGGGCTCCTCGGAAGCGGCGGCAGCGGCGGAGTCGGCGGTGGCGGCGGCGTCGTTCAGGTACGCGGACATGGCGGCATCTCCCGGCAGGACAAGGCGAATGGAGGCGTGGGGACCCCGCGGCACGACTGGGTACGGCTCGACTGCCGTACGGCACACGGGTGTTGCTCGACGCACGGCGACAAGGAGGGCCGTACGGAGGAGGGGTGGAGAAAGGGGCCGAGGGGCCCTATCGCATTCGCTTGCTCACGAGACTGCTCCCTTGAGGACCAGGACCCCAGGGCATGCAGGGGTCCGCGCTTGCCGTAGACCTCGCTGCCTACGGCCTGGTCTTCACCCGGGGCACCCCGCCACGGACGGAGGGTTGCCGGACAGCGGGCCGGGGCCTAGATCGCTGTCACTCATGACCTTGCCAGGAGTATGGCACAGACGAAGATCGCGCCCAACCGGGGGTCCACATCGTGGACCCCCGGCCGGACGCGACCGGCGTGCGGGGAGGGGCGCTCAGGCGTGGGTGGCGGCGACCCAGCGCTCCAGGGCCGCCCGCGCGGCGCCGGAGTCGATGGACTGCGCCGCCCGCTCCATGCCCGCGCGCAGCTGGGCGGCCAGGTCGCCGGAGCCGGGCTCCAGGGCGACCAGCGCCGCCGCCGAGTTGAGCAGCACCGCGTCCCGTACCGGCCCCCGCTCCCCCGCGAGCAGCCGCCGGGCCACGTCGGCGTTGTACGAGGCGTCCGCGCCGCGCAGCGCCTCCACGGGCACCAGGTCCAGGCCCACGTCGCGCGGGTCGAAGACCTGCTCGCTGACCGCGCCGTCGCGCACCACCCAGACCCGCGAGGTGGCCGTGGTGGTCAGCTCGTCCAGGCCGTCGTCGCCGCGGAAGACCAGCGAGGAGTTGCCGCGCTCGGCGAAGACCCCGGCCACGATCGGCGCCATCCGGGGATCGGCGACGCCGACCGCCTGGGCCTTCACCCGGGCCGGGTTGGTCAGCGGGCCCAGCACGTTGAAGGTGGTGCGGATGCCCAGCTGGCCGCGGGCGGCGGCGACGTGCCGCAGCGCCGGGTGGAACCTGACCGCGAAGCACATGGTGATCCCGGCCTCCACGGCGACCTCGGCGACCCGGCTCGGGGTCAGGTCGAGGTTGACCCCGAGCTTCTCCAGGACGTCGGAGGAGCCGGAGGCGGAGGAGGCGGCGCGGTTGCCGTGCTTGACGACCCGGACGCCGGTGCCGGCCACCACGATCGAGGACATGGTGGAGATGTTGACGGTCTTGGCGCCGTCGCCGCCGGTGCCGACGATGTCCACGCAGGGCCCCGCCACGTCGATCACGTTGGCGTGGGCGTACATGGTCCGTACGAGACCGGTGATCTCCTCGACCGTCTCGCCCTTGGCCCGCAGCGCCACCATGAACCCGGCGATCTGGGCGTCGGTGGCCTCGCCGCGCATGATCCGGTCCATCGCCCAGGCGGTGTCGTCCGCGCTCTGGTCCTGGCCCCTCAGCAGCGAGTCCAGTACGCCGGGCCAGGAGCGGCCCGCCGCGGTGTCGCCTCCAGCGGGGTGCACAGCGCCCATGGTCGCTCCCGGGTGTCGTCCGTACGGATGTGAGGGCTTCCACCCTATCGAGCGCCGGGTACGGCAAAGAGCCCCGTCCGGTGAATGGACGGGGCTCTCGCCGTGGCGACCGACAGGTCAGGTGGTGCTCAGGGGATCAGTGGTGGCCGTGGCCGCTGGTGATCTCCTGGTACTCCTCGGCGGTCGGCTTGGAGATCTGGTTCCCCTCGCCGTAGTAGCCCTTGCTGAGCTTGACCCGCAGCTTCTCGGAGCGCTTCACCTTGCGCTCCACGCCGTTCTCGTCGACCGTGGCGCCGATCTCGGCGGGCGCGTACTGCTCGTGCGCCGTGAGCTTGTAGCGGGCGCCGGGCTCCAGCTGCTCGTGGACCTCGACGAACTCACCGTGCGGCAGGCGCTTGATGATGCCGGTCTCGCGACCGTGCAGCACCTTGTCCCGGTCCCGGCGCTGGAGGCCGAGGCAGATCCGCTTGGTGACGATGAACGCGATGACCGGGCCGACGAAGAAGAAGATCCGTACGAACCAGGTGATCGAGTTGATCGACAGGTGGAAGTGCGTGGCCCAGAGGTCGTTGCCGCCACCGACGAGCATGACCATGTACGCGGTGATCCAGGCGACGCCGAAGGCGGTGCGCGTCGGAGCGTTGCGCGGGCGCTGCGCGATGTGGTGCTCGCGCTTGTCGCCGGTGATCCAGGACTCGACGAACGGGTAGACGCCGATCGCGGCCAGCACCAGCGGGAAGACCACCAGCGGGATCATCACGCCGAGGACCAGCGTGTGGCCCCAGACGTTGATCTCCCAGCCCGGCATGACGCGGATCAGGCCTTCGGCGAAGCCCATGTACCAGTCGGGCTGGGCGCCGGTGGAGACCTGGTCCGGGCGGTACGGGCCGATGGCCCAGATCGGGTTGATCGAGGCGATCGCCGCGATCACCGCGATCACGCCGAAGACCAGGAAGAAGAAGCCTCCGGCCTTGGCCATGTAGACCGGCAGCAGCGGCATGCCCACGACGTTCTTGTTCGTGCGGCCGGGGCCCTCGAACTGCGTGTGCTTGTGGTAGAAGACCAGGATCAGGTGGGCCACCAGCAGGCCGAGCATGATGCCCGGGAGCAGCAGGATGTGCGCCGAGTAGAACCGGGCCACGAAGTCGCCGCCGGGGAACTCCCCGCCGAACAGGAACATCGACAGGTACGTGCCGACGACCGGCACGGACAGGATCGCGCCCTGCATGAAGCGGACACCGGTGCCGGAGAGCAGGTCGTCCGGGAGCGAGTAGCCGGTGAAGCCGGTGAACATGCCCAGGAAGAACAGCAGGAAGCCGAACAGCCAGTTGATCTCGCGCGGCTTGCGGAAGGCGCCCGTGAAGAAGACGCGCATCATGTGCACGAACATGCCGGCGATGAAGATCAGCGCCGCCCAGTGGTGGATCTGCCGGATGAGCAGACCACCGCGGATGTCGAAGCTGATCTTCAGGGTGGAGGCGTACGCCTCCGACATCAGCTGCCCCTGCATCGGGATGTAGCTGCCGTGGTACTCCACCTCGTTCATCGACGGGTGGAAGAACATCGTCAGGTACACACCCGTGAGGATGATGATGATGAAGCTGTAGAGGCAGATCTCACCGAGCATGAAGGACCAGTGGTCCGGGAAGATCTTGCGCATGTTGGCCTTGGCCAGGGAGTAGATCCCCAGGCGGCCGTCGGCCCAGTCGGCCACCCGCTCGCCGGCGGGTGCTTTGCGCTTGTCGTTGGTGCTCATCCGCGCTCCCAGAAGGCAGGACCGACGGGCTCTTCGAAGTCGCCGAGCGCTTCGAGGAAGCCCTCGTCATTCACGCCGATCCGCAGCTGCGGGAGGGCGTGGCCGGCCGGGCCGAAGATGACGCGGGCGCCGTCGGAGAGGTCGAAGGTGGACTGGTGGCACGGGCAGAGCACGTGGTGCGTCTGCTGCTCGTACAGGGAGATCGGGCAGCCCACGTGGGTGCAGATCTTCGAGAAGGCGACGATGCCCTCGTGCGACCAGTCCAGCTCGCGCTTGTCCTTGATGTCGCCCGGCTGGAGCCGCACGATCATCAGGGCCGACTTGGCGATCTCGGTCTGGAAGTTGTGGTCGTCCTCCTTCAGGCCCTCCGGCATGGCGAAGGTGAGGGAGCCGACGGCGACGTCCTCGGGACGCAGCGGCTGGTGCGTGTTCATGTTGATCAGCTGCTTGCCCTTGCCCCACAGGGTGGAGCGGAGCTTCTTCTCCGGCAGCGGACCGAGGTCACGCAGCAGCACCACGCCGGAGAGCGGCACCAGGGCCAGCGCGCCGAACATGGTGTTGCGGATCAGCTTGCGACGGCCCATGCCGGACTCGGCGGCACCGGCCGCGAAGTCCGCCATGACCTTCGCCTTGACCTCGGGAGAGGCCTGGATCTCGTGGCGGTCGTCGGCGATCTCCACGTCCGACATCAGCGTGCGGGCCCAGTGGACCGCGCCGGCGCCGATGCAGAAGAGGGCGATACCCAGCGTCCAGCCCAGGGCGAAGTTGAGCGCGCTCACGTGGCCGAACGGCCAGATGAACACGATCTTGTCGACCGGGAAGATCACGTAGGAGGCGATGAAGGCGACGGTCGCCAGCATCGACAGCGTGAACAGGAACGCGACCACGCGCTCGGACCGCCGGGCAGCCCGCTCGTCGATGTCCTGGATGCGCGGCTTGTGGGCCGGCAGCCCCGGGTCCGCGAACGGGTCGTCGTGGACCTCGACCGCGCCGTGCGCGGTGCCCTGCTCTACCGGCAGGTTCTTTTCGTTTTGGCTGTCTTGGCTACTCATGACTTCTTGGCCTTAGCGGTGTGGGCCGCGACCCAGATGGCGACTGCGATCAGAGCGCCCAGACCGAAGATCCAGCCGAACAGGCCCTCGCTGACGGGGCCGAGGCCACCGAGCTTGAGGCCGCCGGGGCTCTCCGACTTGTCACCGTTCACGGTCTGGACGTACGCGATGATGTCCTTCTTCTCCTTCTCCGGCATGGTCGTGTCCGGGAAGGAGGGCATGTTCTGCGGGCCCGTCTGCATCGCCTCGTAGACGTGCTTGGGGTCCACGCCCTCGAGGCTCGGGGCGAACTTGCCCTTGGTCAGCGCGCCGCCCTCGCCGGTGAAGTTGTGGCACTGGGCACAGTTGGTGCGGAACAGGTCGCCACCACGGGCGATGTCGGCACCGTCGGGGCTGTACTGCTGCTCGGTCGGCGTGATCGGACCGGCGCCGAGGGAGGCGATGTACGCCGCCAGCTGGTCGATCTCGGCCTGCTTGTAGATCGCCTTCTTGCGCGGCACCTGGGCGCCGGGCTGCTGGGCGGGCATGCGGCCGGTGCCGACCTGGAAGTCGACGGCCGCGGAGCCGACGCCGACCAGGCTGGGGCCGTCACTGGTGCCCTGACCGCCGGTTCCGTGGCAGCTGGCGCAGCCGACGGTGTAGAGCTTCTTGCCCTCCTCGATGGCGAGGGACTGGGCGGTTTCATCGGCCTGTGCCTTGCTCGCGGGCGCGAACGCGGCGTACAGCCCCCCAGTGGCCGCCAGCGCGAAGAGTAGGACGACGACCGCCGCCAGCGGATGGCGTCGTCGTGCGGAGAGCTTTTTCACGGATTACCCCGGTGTCAGGATCTTCTGCGTCGATGCTTGCTGGATGGTCGGTGGGCCGGACCCCGGCGCCCCGACTACTTGATCATGTAGATCGTGGCGAAGAGGCCGATCCAGACGACATCGACGAAGTGCCAGTAATAGGACACGACGATGGCGGCGGTTGCCTGCTCGTGGGTGAACCTCTTGGCCGCGTACGTCCTGCCCAGTACGAACAGGAAGGCGATGAGACCGCCCGTCACGTGCATGCCATGGAAGCCGGTGGTCAGGTAGAACACCGAGCCGTACGGGTCCGAGGACAGCGAGAGGCCGTCCTTCTTGACCAGCTCGGTGTACTCGAACACCTGGCCGCCGATGAAGATCGCACCCATCACGAACGTGATGATGAACCAGGTCCTGAGCTTCTTCACGTCACCGCGCTCGGCGGCGAAGACGCCGAGCTGGCAGGTGAGTGAGGAGAGCACCAGGATCGTGGTGTTGGTGGCCGAGAACGGGAAGTTCAGGGCCGAAGCCTTTTCCGCCCAGAACTCGGCACCCGTCACCGATCGCAGGGTGAAGTACATCGCGAAGAGGGCCGCGAAGAACATCAGCTCGGAACTCAGCCAGATGATGGTTCCGACGCTGGTGAGGTTCGGTCGATTGACCGACGGGTGCGCGTGCCCGGTATCTACTGTCGTTGCTGTCGCCACGACCGACATTATGTCGGTCGCTTATCTCGCGCTCACTCCGGGGGGTGCCGTTCGGAGTGTCAGGCCCGTATGCGCTGCCCGAACGGCCCATCGAAGCGCTGTCCGAACCGGTGTTGACAGGGTGTCGGACGGAGTAGCATCCGCGCATCGGTTCTTGAACCGTCCTGACCCACGCACGCCGACGTCCGCCGACGCACCACGGAGGAACGATGCAGCCGACCGCCACGGTCCTGGTCTACAGCGACGACGCGAACACCCGCAGGCAGGTCCTGCTGGCGTCGGGGCGCAGGCCGGCCGCCGACGTTCCCCCGGTCGAGTTCATCGAGTGCGCCACGCTGCCGGCCGTACTGGAACGGCTGGACGAGGGCGGCATCGACGTGTGCGTGCTGGACGGCGAGGCCGTACCGGCGGGCGGCATGGGCGTCTGCCGCCAGATCAAGGACGAGGTCTTCCGCTGCCCGCCCGTGCTGCTGCTGATCGGGCGCCCCCAGGACGCCTGGCTGGCCACCTGGAGCCGGGCGGACGCGGCGGTGACCCTTCCGGTGGAGCCGGTGCAGCTGGCGGACGCCCTGGCGGGCCTGCTGCGGACCCGGCTCTCCGTCCAGGCGTGATCTTCACGACATGACCGGTACGAGTGGTTCTCGTACCGGTTCACGCGTCGGCCGTGGCGCCGCCGTTCACACCTGCGGGCGGAGTCGTGCCGTGTCGACCGGCGCGGCGCCGTCACGCGTTCCGGTGAGCAGGGCGCTGCCCTTGCGCCACTTGTCCCAGGACAGGTTCCAGTCGCCGAAGCCGTTCCCGAACGTGTCCATCGTGTCGCCGTAGCTGTTGACGACCCGGACGATGTCGCCCTGGCGGACGTTCTCGTAGAACCAGGCGGCGTCGCCGGTGGACATGCCCGTGCAGCCGTGGCTGACGTTGGCGTACCCCTGCGAGCCCACGGACCACGGCGCGGCGTGCACGTACTCGCCGCTCCAGGTGACGCGCGTCGCGTAGTACACCTGCTTGTCGTAGAACTCGGCGGCGCCGATGGCGCTGGACGTCATCCGTACGACGTACTCCTTGCCCAGGACGACCTTGATGCCGTTGCGGGTCTCCCAGCCGGGCTTGCCGGTGGTGACCGGCATGGTGTTGATCTCCTCGCCGTTGCGGTAGACGGTCATGGAGTGCGAGGAGGCGTCCGTCACGGCCTCGACCCGGTCGCCCGTGGTGATCCGCAGGGGCTTGGAGGCGGCCCCGTAGAGCTTGTCGGCCACCTTGATGCCGGAGAGGTTGCTGGTGGCCGTGATGGTGGCGTCGGCGGGCCAGTACGCCTTCGGGCGGAAGTGCAGGTTCTCGTCGTCCACCCAGTACCAGGAGCCCTCCACCGCGGGCACCGAGCGCACCTTCAGGGCGCGCTCCACGAGCGCGCGGGCCGCCTTGTCCTTGACCGGGGCGCTCAGTTCGGCCGTGATGGGCTGTCCGACGCCGTACTTGCCCGCCTCCGGGCCGAACTCGGCCTTCAGGAGCTTCTTGGCCGGGAGGGTCTCGAAGGTGAGCGTGCGCTGCCCGGGCGCGCCCTCCTCGTCCTCGGTGGAGACCTTCACGGTGTAGCGCGCTCCGGCCGTCAGCGGGGCCGTGGAGCGCCAGCGGGTGCCGTCCGCGGACAGCTCGCCCGCCAGGTAGTGGCCGCGCGCGTCGCTGCCCGTCACGTCCGTGATGCGGCCCTCCTTGCCCTTGGAGGTGACCTCCAGGGGCTTGTCCGGGTCGGCCTTGGCGGTGCCGGACGGGCCGTTGAAGACGATCTGCCGGGCCGCGTCGTAGGGCTTGGCGGACAGCGGATGGCCTTCGGAGGTGCCGCACGCGGTGGTGCCCGCGCCGACGGCGATAACCAGCAGGGCGCAGCTGACAACGGTGCGGATGCGAGGCGTGTGGTCCATGAACACACGGTATGAAGATTCGTCAGTCCCGGCGCGCCGGACTCATGCAAACGAGGGGCCCGGTCACCTGAAAGGTGACCGGGCCCCTGCGCCGTGCGGACGTCAGCGGGGCTGACGGGTCCTCACTACTGGTTCTGGTTCTCGCCGCGGTAGTACTCGAAGACCCAGCCGAAGAGTCCGATGAGGATCAGCGGGGCGGAGAAGTACAGCAGCCACCAGCCCATGGCGACCGCGAGGAACGCGAACGCGCCACCGATGGCCAGGGAGAGCGGCTGCCAGCTGTGCGGGGAGAAGAAGCCCAGCTCGCCCGCCTCGTCGGCGACGTCGGCCTCGGTGTTGTCCTGCGCCATGGCGTCGACCCGCCGAGCCGTGAAGGCCAGGTAGTAGCCGACCATGATGCACAGGCCGAAGGCGAGGAAGAGCGCCGTGGTACCGGCCGGCTCCTTCGACCAGACGCCATAGACGATCGCCATGACGAGGACGAAGAGGCTGAGCCAGATGAACATCTTGCCCTGGATCTTCACTTCCCGGCCTCCTTGCCGCTGACCAGCTCGGCGTGGTCGGCGCGGTGGTTCTCGAGCTGGTCGAGGGCCGCGATCTCCGGGTGGTGCAGGTCGAACGCCGGGGATTCCGAGCGGATGCGCGGCAGCGTGAGGAAGTTGTGCCGCGGCGGCGGGCAGGAGGTCGCCCACTCCAGCGAGCGGCCGTAGCCCCACGGGTCGTCGACCTCGACCTTCTTGCCGTACTTGGCGGTCTTCCACACGTTGTAGAAGAACGGCAGGATCGACAGGCCGAGCAGGAACGAGCTGATCGTGGAGATGGTGTTCAGCGCGGTGAAGCCGTCGGCGGCCAGGTAGTCCGCGTAACGCCGCGGCATGCCCTCGGCGCCCAGCCAGTGCTGCACCAGGAACGTGCCGTGGAAGCCCACGAACAGCGTCCAGAAGGTGATCTTGCCCAGGCGCTCGTCCAGCATCTTGCCCGTGAACTTCGGCCACCAGAAGTGGAAGCCGGAGAACATCGCGAAGACCACGGTGCCGAAGATGACGTAGTGGAAGTGCGCGACGACGAAGTACGAGTCGGAGACGTGGAAGTCCATCGGGGGCGAGGCCAGGATGACGCCGGTCAGACCACCGAAGGTGAAGGTGATCAGGAAGCCGACGGCCCAGAGCATCGGGGTCTCGAAGGACAGCGAGCCCTTCCACATGGTGCCGATCCAGTTGAAGAACTTCACACCGGTCGGTACCGCGATCAGGAAGGTCATGAAGGAGAAGAACGGCAGCAGCACGCCGCCGGTGACGTACATGTGGTGCGCCCACACGGTCACCGAGAGGCCGGCGATCGCGATCGTCGCGCCGATCAGGCCGATGTAGCCGAACATCGGCTTGCGGGAGAAGACCGGGATCACTTCGGAGATGATGCCGAAGAACGGTAGCGCGATGATGTACACCTCTGGATGGCCGAAGAACCAGAAGAGGTGTTGCCAGAGCAAGGCTCCGCCGTTGGCCGCGTCGAAGACGTGGGCACCGAACTTGCGGTCCGCCTCCAGGGCGAACAGCGCGGCCGCCAGGACCGGGAAGGCCAGCAGGACCAGGACACCGGTCAGCAGGACGTTCCAGGTGAAGATCGGCATGCGGAACATCGTCATGCCCGGGGCGCGCATGCAGATGATCGTGGTGATGAAGTTGACCGAGCCGAGGATCGTGCCGAAGCCGGAGAAGGCCAGACCCATGATCCACATGTCGGCGCCGACGCCCGGCGAGCGGACGGCGTCCGACAGCGGGGAGTAGGCGAACCAGCCGAAGTCGGCCGCACCCTGCGGGGTGAGGAAGCCGGCCACCGCGATGATCGAGCCGAAGAGGTACAGCCAGTAGGCGAACATGTTCAGCCGCGGGAACGCCACGTCGGGCGCGCCGATCTGCAGCGGCATGATCCAGTTGGCGAAACCGGCGAACAGCGGCGTCGCGAACATCAGCAGCATGATCGTGCCGTGCATCGTGAACGCCTGGTTGAACTGCTCGTTCGACATGATCTGCGTACCCGGACGGGCCAGCTCGGCGCGCATGAAGAGCGCCATCAGGCCACCGATGCAGAAGAAGACGAACGACGTGACCAGGTAGAGCGTGCCGATCGTCTTGTGGTCAGTGGTGGTCAGCCACTTGACGACGACGTTCCCCGGCTGCTTGCGCCGTACCGGCAGCTCGTTCTCGTACGAGTCGTCTGCTGCCGCGGCACCCTGGGATTCGTTGAGGATGCTCACAGTGTGTTCTTCTCCGCATTCCTGGCCGGGTCCGTCTGCTCAATGCCCGACGGGATGTAGCCGGTCTGCCCCTTCTCGGCCAGCTCCTTCAGGTGCTGCTGGTAGCGCTCCGGGGAGACCACCTTGACGTTGAACAGCATCCGGGAGTGGTCGACGCCGCAGAGCTCGGCGCACTTGCCCATGAAGGTGCCCTCACGCGTGGGGGTCACCTCGAAGGAGTTGGTGTGGCCCGGGATGACGTCCTGCTTCATCAGGAACGGAACCACCCAGAAGGAGTGGATGACATCACGGGAGGTCAGGACGAACCGGACCTTCTCGCCCTTCGGCAGCCACAGGGTCGGGCCCGGGTTGCCGTTCTGCGGGTTGCGGGTACCGGGGATGCCGGCGTCGTAGACGCCGCCCGCGTTCTCCGGGAAGTCCTTCTTGAACTTGTCCGGGATCGCGCCCAGGTCCTTGTCCTTCTTGGCGTCGCCCTGCACGCCGGGGACGTCCTCGACGTAGTTGAAGCCCCAGCTCCACTGGTAGCCGACCACGTTGACCGTGTGCGTCGGCTTGTCGGAGAGGGTGAGGAGCTTCGACTCGTCACGCGCGGTGAAGTAGAAGAGCACCGAGACGATGACGAGCGGGACGACCGTGTACAGCGCCTCGATGGGCATGTTGTAGCGGGTCTGCGGGGGAACTTCGACCTTGGTGCGGGAGCGCCGGTGGAAGATCACGCTCCACAGGATCAGACCCCACACGAGGACGCCGACGATGAGGGCGGCGGCCCAGGAGCCCTGCCACAGCGAAAGGATCCGCGGCGCCTCCTCCGTGACGGGGGTGGGCATTCCAAGGCGGGGGAAGTCTTCCCAGTTGTACGAGCAGCCGGTGGCCGTCGCCAGAATCAGGCCCGCAGTCAGCACCTGCGGCAGCTTCCGCCGCATCGGGCGCCGCGACGAGCGGTCGGAGCCGTTGGGACTCACGTAGCGCCTTCCCGAGAGTCTCGCCCGCGCTGGTCGGCTACGGCCGTCTCGCTGGTCGGTCGCCGCCCTGGCCGCGGGCAGGGGTTTGGATGTTTATGCGGACCAAACCCTACTGGACGCTATTTGGGGTCGCGCGGGGAGGGTGCCCAACGCGCCGTCCGAGTCCCCGAAGGGGTGGAATCCCCGGCTCCGGAGCCCATCTGACGACCCCTTTTGTTCGCGGCGCGGGCCCACGGCCTAGCGTGTCGGCGTGTCCTACTTCGATGCCGCGTCCTCGGCCCCCCTGCACCCCGTGGCCCGTCAGGCCCTGCTGGCCGCCCTCGACGAGGGCTGGGCGGACCCGGCCCGGCTCTACCGGGAGGGGCGCCGCGCCCGGCTGCTCCTGGACGCCGCGCGGGAGGCCGCCGCGGAGGCCGTGGGCTGCCGTCCCGACGAGCTCGTGTTCACTCCATCGGGTACCCGCGCGGTCCACTCGGGGGTGGCCGGGGCGCTCGCGGGCCGCCGCCGGGTCGGTGCGCACCTCGTCGTGTCGGCCGTCGAGCACTCCTCCGTACTGCACGCGGCCGGGGCCCACGAGGCGGCCGGCGGGACGGTGACCGAGGTGGGCGTGGGCCGTTCGGGCGCGGTGGCGGCCGCGGACTTCGCGGCGGCGCTGCGCGAGGACACCGCGCTGGCCTGCCTGCAGTCCGCCAACCACGAGGTGGGCACCCTGCAGCCGGTGGCCGAGGTGGCCGGGGCGTGCCGGGCGGCGGGGGTCCCGCTGCTCGTGGACGCGGCGCAGTCGCTGGCGTGGGGGCCCGTGGAGGCGCCCTGGTCGGTGCTCGCGGCGAGCGCGCACAAGTGGGGTGGGCCCGCCGGGGTGGGGCTGCTCGCGGTGCGCAAGGGGGTGCGGTTCGCCCCCCAGGGCCCCGCCGACGAGCGGGAGTCGGGGCGGGCGCCGGGCTTCGAGAACCTCCCGGCGGTGGTGGCCGCGGCGGCCTCGCTGCGGGCGGTGCGCGCGGAGGCGGCGGAGCAGGCGGCGCGGCTGCGGGCCCTGGTGGACCGGATCAGGACCCGGGTGCCGGAGCTGGTGGCGGACGTGGAGGTGGTGGGCGACCCGCTGGAGCGGCTGCCCCACCTGGTCACCTTCTCCTGCCTGTACGTGGACGGGGAGGCGCTGCTGCACGGGCTCGACCGGGAGGGGTTCTCCGTCTCCTCCGGGTCGTCCTGCACCAGTTCGACGCTGACGCCGAGCCACGTGCTGCGGGCGATGGGGGTGCTGAGCGAGGGCAACGTCCGGGTGTCGCTGCCGACGACCGCCACCGGGGACGACGTGGAGCGCTTCCTCGCGGTGCTGCCGGGCGTGGTGGCGGGGGTGCGCGAGCGGCTCGGCGCGCCGGTGGCCGCGGCGCCCCGGGAGGCCGCGGCGCCGCCGCCGGTGGTGGACCCGGCGCCGTCGCTGGTGGTGGACGCGCGGGGGCGGCGCTGTCCGATCCCGGTGATCGAGCTGGCCAAGGTGATCGGTGACGTGCCGGTGGGCGGCACGGTCACGGTGCTCGCGGACGACGAGGCGGCGCGCCTGGACGTCCCGGCCTGGTGCGGGATGCGGGGGCAGGAGTACGTGGGCGAGGAGCCCGCGGAGGGCGGCGTGGCCTACACGGTGCGGCGCACCGCGTAGGCCCGTGCCGGGGCGGTGTCAGGCCAGGCGGGACTTGACCTCGGACGCCGCCTCTTCCCCGTACGCCTTGGTGAAGCGCTCCATGAAGTGGGCGCGGCGCAGGGTGTACTCCTGGGTGCCGAGGGTCTCGATCACCAGGGTCGCCAGCATGCAGCCGATCTGCGCGGCGCGCTCCAGGGAGACGCCCCAGGACAGGCCGGACAGGAAGCCCGCGCGGAACGCGTCGCCGACGCCGGTGGGCTCGACCTTGCGCTCCTCCTCGGGGCAGCCGACCTCGATCGGGTCCTGGCCGGCCCGCTCGATGCGCACGCCGCGCGAGCCGAGGGTGGTGACCCGGGTGCCGACCCTGGAGAGGATCTCCGCGTCGCTCCAGCCGGTCTTGGACTCGATGAGCCCCTTCTCGTACTCGTTGGAGAAGAGGTAGGTCGCGCCCTCCATCAGGTTGCGGATCTCGTCGCCGCCCATGCGCGCGATCTGCTGCGAGAAGTCGGCGGCGAACGGGATGCCCCGGGTCCGGCACTCCTCGGTGTGGCGCATCATCGCCTCGGGGTCGTCGGCCCCGATCAGCACCAGGTCGAGGCCGCCCACCCGGTCGGCGACGGTCTTCAGCTCGATCTGCCGGGCCTCGCTCATGGCGCCGGTGTAGAAGGAGCCGATCTGGTTGTGGTCGGAGTCGGTGGTGCACACGAAGCGGGCGGTGTGCAGCGTCTCCGAGATCCGGACCGAGGCGGTGTCCACGCCGTGGCGGTCCAGCCAGGCGCGGTACTCGTCGAAGTCGAAGCCGGCCGCGCCGACGAGGACCGGCTCCGTGCCGAGCTGGCCCATGCCGAAGCAGATGTTGGCGGCGACGCCTCCGCGCCGCACGTCCAGGTTGTCGACCAGGAACGACAGCGAGACCGTGTGCAGCTGGTCCGCGACGAGCTGGTCGGCGAAGCGGCCGGGGAAGGTCATGAGGTGGTCGGTGGCGATGGAGCCGGTGACTGCGATGCGCACGGCGGGGCACTCCTGTGGAGGGGTGGCGTTGACAGTTCACGCTACCCGGTCGGGGGAGCTGCCTTGTAGTGCGGAAACTACCCGATAGTAGGGCTTTCTCCGCCGGGTCCGCCGAACGTACGGTGCCCGCATGCCGAACATCCAGGCTCCGGGTGAGCCGCGCGAGTCCGAGTTGAGCCTCTCCGAGCTGTGCACCGCGGGCGCCCGCATGGCGCCGCACTGGGCGGTCCCCGCGCTGGACCTCCCCGCCCCCGTCCCGCCGTCCCGGATCCACGGGGTGGCCGTGGCCCCCGCCTCGGCCCGGCTGATCGGCGCGACGGCGGAGTACGGCGACTGACGGGGGCGTACGAGGCCCGAGGGAACCGCGCGCTCCCCCGCTCCGTCCCAGCGGTGTCCCCCGCGCAGGGGAGACGTCCTACGAAGGAGCGATGCGGTGAGCAGCACGGAGCCCACGCACGACACCCCGCGCCGGCGGCGCCCCAAGGCCGTGGTCGGCGCCGTGGCGGCGGCCGTCCTGGTGGCCGGCGGCGGGGCCGCGTACTTCGCCACGGCCGCCTCCGGGGAAGGAGCCGGAGGCGGCACCGGCACCGCGGCGGCGGGCCGGGACCGGCCGCCGCAGCTCGCGCTCGACGGGTTCACCGAGGGCTCGGGCACCTCCCCCGGCATCGCGCCGGGCGAGCCGGACCCCGGCGGCGCGGCGGTCTACCGGATGACCGGCGCCCTGCCGAAGGGCCCCGCCTCGGCGCCCCTGTACCGGGCGGACGGCACGGTGGGCGCCGCCGAGGTGGCCCGGCTGGCCAAGGCACTGGGCCTGGGCGGGACGCCACGGCTGGAGGGCGGCGCCTGGAAGGTGGCCGGGCCCTCGGGCGCCCCGGCGCTCCAGGTGGACCAGCGGGCCCCGGGCACCTGGACGTACGGCCCGGCGGACGGGGGCTGCCCCTCGGTGACGACCTGTCCGGACGGCTCGGGCGAGCCGGTGTCCCCGGAGGCCGCCGAGCGGGCCGCCGCGCCGGTGCTGGCGGCGGCGGGCCAGAGCGGGGCGAAGCTGGACACCGCCCAGCTGATGGGCGAGATCCGGGTGGTGAACGCGGACCCGGTGGTCGGCGGCCTGCCCACCTACGGCTGGTCCACCGGCGTCCAGGTCGGCAGTGACGGCCGTGTGGTGGGCGCGAGCGGGCAGTTGAAGGCGCCCGAGCGGGCGGACACGTACCCCGTGGTGGGCGCGAAGGCGGCGCTGGACGCGCTGAACGCCTCCTCGCGCGGGAAGCCGGTCTCCATCGGCGGCTGCGCCACGCCGGGGCCGCTGAAGGGCCGGGAGCGTCCGGCCAGGCCGTGCGAGCCGGGCGGTTCGGTGGCGCCGCTGCCGCGCACGGTGACGCTGGACGGCGCGGTCTTCGGCCTGGCCGCGCAGGCGGTGGGCGGACGGCAGGCGCTGGTGCCGTCCTGGCTGTTCTCGGTGGCCCGGCAGGGCGACGCGCCGCCGTCGACGATCACGCACCCGGCGGTGGCGCCGGAGTTCCTGGCGCCGAAGCCGCCGGGCTCCCCGGTGCCGGTGCCCTCACCGACGCACACCGGGCTGCCGGACGACGGGACCAGGGGCCGGGCGATCGAGTCCTACCGGGTGGACGGCCTCAAGCTGACGGTGACCTTCTGGGGCGGGGCGTGCTCGCGCTACGCGGCGACGGCCGACGAGCGCGACGACCGGGTCACGGTGAAGGTGTCGGAGTCGGAGCCGAACCCCAAGCGGGTCTGCGTGATGCTGGCCAAGGAGGAGACGGCGACGGTGGAACTGAAGCAGCCGCTGGGCTCCAAGCGGGTGGTGGACGCCTCGTCGGGCCAGGCGGTGCCGCTGAAGGGATAGGACGTACGGAAAGAGGCGGGGGGCGCCCGGGCGCCCGGCGCCCCCCCCCAAAACGGAACAGGAAAAAAAAAAAAAAAAAAAAAGAAAAAACCGCAAGA
>NZ_JBEOYE010000049.1:0-70761 GCF_040296945.1 Streptomyces sp. NPDC001941
GAACAGCTCCCACAACTCGTCCGGCACCAGCCGTTCAACGATCCCCACCATGACCGACACCCTATCCGCAAAGGCCAAATGAGATGATCTCTAAGCCCGGCGACCAGGGTGCGGACGAAGTTGGGCCGGTTGCTCGTGATGGACTCGGCGCGGTCGATCATCAGGTGCAGGGCCATCTCTTCCGCCGTGCACCGGGGCGTGAGATCCATTTCGGGTTGCTGGCCGAGGTCGCCGGCCAGGTCGTCGAACGTGCGCGCCATCTGCCTGCGCCACTGGGTGTCGCGTCGCAGAGTGATCGGGGGGAGCATGCCGAACACGCCGCCCGCGCCGCGCTGCAGCGGCTCATCGCCCAGGGCGGCGACTTCCTGCCAGGCCAGGGTGGACAGTTCCTCGCCCGCCAGGCGCAGCACGGCCCGGGTGCGGGCAGTGAGGGGGCTTTCGTAGGTGTCCTCGTCCCAGGCGTCGTCTGCGTCGTCGTCCTGGTCGAGGTTCCAGTGGGGGTGCTGAATGCGGGTGGCCAGGCGTGAGCGGGCGTGTGCGGCGGCTTGTTCGGCGGCGGCGAGGCATGTGTCGATATCTGCAGGCCGCTGTCGCCAAACGCGTCGGCGGCCAGGTCCGTGGCGGCCTGGGACAGCAGGTGCTCGCAGGTGTCGGCGTCGGGGCTGGTGGCGTGCGGGACGATGACCGTATAGCCGTTGTCGCTCAGGCGGTCGATGACGTCGGCGACGACCACCGTGAGAGCTGTGCGGTCAACCAGGTCGTCGTGGATGCGGAGTTGGTCCAGGACCAGCAGGTTTCCGGGCTGTTCGACGGCGGCCTCGAAGTCGCGGGTGCTGTGGCCGTCGGGGGTGAGGAGTGCGCGGGCGGCGTGGGCGCAGAGGCCGCCGTGATCGGTCATTCGCTCGGCCAGGTTGTCGGCGCCGTAGTACTGGCAGCGTGCCGCGCGCAGGCTGCCCACTTCCCGTTCTGCGTCCAGGATGCGGATGTGCCAGTCCTGCAGGCCTTGTTCCAGGTCGGCGAGGCGATGGCGGTGGACCAGCTCGAGGGTCAGGCTGGCCAGCGTGGGGCGGATGTCGGCAGAGGCGTTCATGGCTGGGGCGAGTCCTCCCGGCCGCGTTATCGCAGCCCATGTGTGGGGCTTGCGGTGGGTCGTGGCGGCACCCTCAACACCATGCTACAGAGCGAAAATCCACCGAACTTACCACATGTCGAGAATGGTGGAACGGGTCTGGTGTGCGCACCCGTGAATGAGCAGCGGGCGGTAGCCGATTGCCATCAGAACGGAAGCTCTTCGCCGTCGCCCCAGAGGTGGGTTGGGGGCGGCAATGTGGCTGCGGGGACGGTCTCTTGCGGATCGCAGACCATGAACGCGTCGCGTCCCGTGCTGAGGCCAGTGGTGTCCTCGCCCCAGGCTTGGAGTGTCTCGATCGCCCGTTCGCGGTACTGCCAGAGCTCGCTGACCGCCAGCGGATCCCGCAGCAGGGGCACCAGCATGGTCCGATGCTGGTCCAGCCTGCGGTCGTCCAGCAGCGGAATGCAGGCAGCGATGGCCGCTTCACGCACGTGCCGGTCAGGATCGTCGAGGAAGGCTGCGACGGCGTAGTAGAGCAAGGGCCGGACCTGGCAGGTCTGCACGAAGGGAGGGTAGTCCTGCGGTGGGAAGCCCATGCGGCGGCTGACCGCGGCGGCCTCGTCACCGGCCGCGTCGGCGACCGATCCCAGCCAGCCCAGCAGCGCGGCCCGCACCGGGCCGGGGAAGTCCTGGTGCTGCTTGTCGTAGCACCAGCCGGCCCGCGAGTCGGCGAGTATCGCGGCCACGTAGAGCGCGGCAGGGACCGTCACGCCATACAGCGTGTTCTGGTGGTGCACGACGTGGTGCAGGTACTCCAAGGCCTCCGTCCTGACGCGCTGGTCGGCATCGAGGAGTCTGGTGAGCATGCGGGGCGTATCCCCGGCCGGTCCCCACGCGTGTTCCAGGGCACCCCAGTCGGTACCTGTCAGCACTTCGGCAGGATCCGGCAGATCTGCGGGTTCGCCCACGGCATCGTTCGTCATCTGCGGATTGTGGCAGGGCAGGCCGCAGCCGGCAGCAGGGGCTGTAGACCACCACGATCTGTGGGGGTCGGGGCCCGCTCGCGTGAAAGGGCGCGGGGGCCGTCATCCGTCTCAGATCCCTCCGGCCCGCGCTGCCTGACCGGCCGAAAAGCAGAGGACCTCCGAGCCTCGTGCACGCTATGGTCTGGGTCCCTGACCTGCCATAACAGGAGGGTGGTGCAATGTGAACCCGTTGTGCTTCCTCGACGTCGACGGCCCTCTCAATCCGTGGCTGGCCAAACCCGAGAGGCGCCCCGCCGGCTACACCACCCACCGGATGCTCCCGCCGAGCTGGATCGCCCAGCACCCGGGAAAGCCCCGGGCCTACGTCAAGCCCCTGCGGGTCTGGCTGCGCCCCGACCACGGGCCCGCCCTCCTCGGCCTGGGCATGGACCTGGTGTGGGCCACGACCTGGATGGGCGAGGCCCGCACCTTCATCGCCCCCGTCCTGGGCCTGCCCGACCTGCCCTACGTCGACTTCGGCGACACGGCCCAGACCCCGCCGGGCGACGGCCTGCACTGGAAGACCAGGCCGCTGCTGGCCTACGCGGGCGAGCGGCCCTTCTGCTGGGTCGACGACGAGCTCACCGACCGCGACCGCGCCTACGTCGCCGCGCACCACCGAGCTTCCCTGATGCTTGAGCGAGTTCAAGCACCAGGAGAGGCAGCAGTTGAACACGTGGCATGTGGTGCGGGTACCGGATCCAGGCGGGTGGGGAACGTCCGCGTCTGAGGGGGTTCTGGGGGTACGGGACCTGCCGAAGGCAGTGGCCCAGATCGGTCTTAAGCCGGGGGATCCGGTTTTCGTGAGACCGAACGGCATGGTCGATGCGAGTCTTCTGGATTTCGTCCGGTCTCACTCGTTCCGGAGTCTGGAACGTGAGTCCAAGCGGAATTACTCGACGGATATACGGCTGTTGCTGGACTTCCTGTCGTCGAGGAATGTCGAGTGGCGACGGGCAACGCAGCAGGATCTGGACGATTTCCGGGACTGGCGCTGTGACGCACCGGAGAACCCGGGGCGGATCAGTGGGGCGAAGTGGAACCGTGAGGCGGCGGCCTTCACGAAGCTGTTCGAGTGGGGGAAGGTCTACCCGCTGCCGGTGGATGTCTCGCGGCGCGGGGACCGGGCGGCGGACTCGGTGAGTTCGCGGGTCTCGTGGTTGACGCCGCGGACCTGGGGCTTGTGGTCGGATGTGGGCCTGCGCGGTCACAGCCGCAGCGGGATTCCCGGGCCGGAGTGGGACTCGCGGACGGAGATGCGGAACACCAGCTTCGTGCAGTTGACGCTGTCGTCGGCCCTGCGGCGCCAGGAGAGCGGATCGCTGCTGGTCTTCGAACTGCCGGACCGACGTCTTCGGCACGGCCGGTACTGCCACGGGCGGATCGCGGGGGCGGTGACGCGGTCGAAGAACAGCCGCGTGTTCTACGCGTCGGTGGATGCGGTCGGCCAGGCCGAGGCTTACGTCGAGTCCGAACGGGCCTGGGCTGTCAAAAGGGCCCAGGCGGCGGGACGTTACGAGCGACTGCCGCAGATGAGGCTGGTCACGCGTGTGACGGGCGGGCTGAAGCCGAAGGTTGAATGGGTCGACCGGAACGGCGTAATCGGTGAGAGAGAGCTGAGCCGGCTGGGTTGGTTGGAACGGCAGTCGTTGTTCCTGGAGGGGCCGGAGGGGCCGGAGCCCGCGTATCTTTGGCTGACCGAGCAGGGGCTGCCGATGGTGCCCAGCGGGTGGAACGCGGTGTTCAGGGCGGCGAATCAGCGATGCGAGCGCGTCCTGCTCTCGGAGAAGGAGCGGTCGGTCACCCGGGATTTGCGCCTGGCGGAGGTGCGGGGAAAGAGTCCGTACGCCACCCCGCACTCGGCCCGGCACTCGGCGGCGCTCTACTTGTTGATCGTGCTGAACCAGCTGATGGAAACGCGTTTTGGGCTGTCGAGGGCCGAGCGACGGGACTTCGCCTTGCTGTTCGGTGATCCGTGGTGGCTGGTGAAGACGATCCTCGGGCACGCGGACGTGGAGACGACGAAGCGGCACTACCTCGCGCCCGTGGCTCACCTGCAGTTGGAGTCGATCCTGGCGATGGCGGACACAGCCGACGACCGGGAAGGACCGGTCGAGGATCTGGACGGCGTCTTCGCCCGGCTGGCTCAGGAGACCGCGGGGATCCAGGACATCGACGCCCTCGTCGAGGGGGTGGCGTCGTGAGCGGGCGGGGACGCACGGCGGTCCTGCCGCCGGCCGCTCACCGGGCCGAGCCCGCGCTCGCGCCCGACGGGCTCAGGGTGACGGTCACCAACAAGGCGGGATACAAGAAGGAGTTCGACTTCTCGACGCTGTCGACGTCCAGGGCGATGCAGCACTCGCTCGCTGTCGTGTTCGCTGCCCAGTCCCGCGGCTGGACCAGCCACCTGACTGCCCGGAACTTCTGGACGAAGATCGAATTGTTCGTGGGCTTCCTCGCCAAGCTGGACCGTCCGCCGGGCGACCTGGACGGTCTGACCGCGGCCATGCTCCGCAGCTGGCGGAACGAGCACATCGGCAGCAACACCGGCAAGAGCACCCTGCGGGTGATCCGCACCTTGCTCCGGTGCGATCCCCGGGTGGTCAACGGGCCAGCGGCGGAGGAACTTGCCCGGCGCATCCCTCAGGTCAAGCCCGGCGGGCAGTCCTACGAGGAGGCCGAGTGGAACAGGGTGATGCAGACCGCTCAACGCCAGTTCCGGGCGGCGTGGTTGCGGATCTGCGAGAACACACGCCTGCTGAACGAGTGGCGGGCAGGCACCGTCGTTGACGGCAGCCGGGAATGGCGCATCGGCCAGCTCCTTGATCACTTGGCTCGCACCGGCGATGCTCACCGCACCCTCCACCCCAGCGGGCAGACCTCGGTGACGAGCTACCGGCTGCTGGGCGGCACCAACGCGGAAAAGACGTGGGGCCGACTGTTCTTGACCCGCAACGAGCTCGCCTCTCTGGCGGTCCTACTGACCGGCCGGTTCGGATGGAACCTGTCCGTCTTCGACCGCTTGCCGGCGCCGACCACAGCGCCTTCGGCCGGAGAGACGTCCTCGGTCACCTATCAAGTGCAGGTCGAGAAGCGGCGGGCGGGCAACGGATGGTGGTTCTCCACCGAGAACATCACGGACTCCGGAGCCGACTCGGCAGGACGGCTGATCACCCAGGCGCTTCAGGCGACCGCACCCGCACGGAAGCTGGCTGGTCAACTCGCACCGGGAACCGCTCTGTTGATGGTCGCTCGCGACTATCGGCTCAAACCGGTGCACTCGGACCTGGACCGGCCCGCGCCGGTGGGCCCCTTGGTCTTCGGTGTTTCCACCGGCATGGGCAGAACCTGGGCCCGCGCTCATGGGCTGCCGGGATCGCCGTTCCGGCGCTCTCGCCGGACCACGGTGACCTCCGGGGGGCGTCCCCTGCAACACACCCAGGGCACCCACGAGAGCGTCTACGTGCTGCCTGACGCCCGGGTCCAGCGCGAGTCCCGTGAGGTGTTTGAAGCCGGCGCCCGCGAGGCCCTGGAACAGGCCCGCGCCGCTTTCAACGGGAAGATCACAAGCCAGCCGGACCCTGCCCACCAGGAGACCGCGACGGTGGACTGCCAGGACGAGGAGAGCAGTCCCTGGCCAGCCCCCGGAGGCGGTTGCGAAGCGGACTTCCTGCTCTGCCTGGCCTGCACGAACGCTCACGTCCACCCCGGCCACCATCCTCGGCTCTCCCACCTGCACCAGCAGATCGTGAGCCTGCGGTCCGTCCTGGACGACGGCGCCTTCCACGACCGCTGGAACGATGACCTGGCACGGCTGGAGGACTTGCGGGACAAGATCGGCCCGGCCGCTTGGTCCGCGGCCCTGGACCGCGTCACCGACACCGACCGCACCCTCGTCCAGCTCCTGGTGAAGAAAGACTTGATCCCGTGACCAGCCTCGCCGTTGAGAACGATCCGTACATCCTGCCCCTTTCCGGCCCGGACACTCCCGTGGTACTGCCCCAGTGGATCCGCGCCGGCAACACGCACCCGAACGCTCGCTACAGCGACCCCGTCTGGCCCATGGGCCCCCTCATCGACAACCCCGGCATCGACCGGGTCAAGATCCATTGGAAACACTGCCCGGTGCCTCTGCTCGGTCAGGTGAAACGGGTGGCCTGGACGATGATCAACGGCCAGCTCAGGCCCACCTACCTGCAAAACCAAGGGGTTTCGGCCCGTTCCCGGTCATCGGCCGTGGATATGAAGGACGCTTCCTACGAGTGGATGCGGCTGGCTCGCTGGCTGCACGACTGTCGCCTCACCAGTCTCGGCAGCTGCACCGAGGACGTGTGGCGGGCCTACATCGCCGAGCGCTGGCACAACGGGGTGAGCCGCGGCCGCGCGGAGAAGATCTGCTCATGGTTGACGCACCTGTGGGCGTTCGACCAGCTCAGTGCCCAACCCGCGGGCATCGCCCGGCCTCCGTGGGATGTTGAGGGGGTTGATGACTTTCTCCCCGCGGCCGACGGCTCGGCGCACGGGGAAAACAGCACCGAGCCGCTGGACCCGCAGGTCCTCGGCCCATTGCTGGTCTGGGCGATTCGGTTCGTCGACGACTTCGCCGAAGACATTCTGGCCGCCTGGGCAGAAAGGCAGCGCTTGTTCTCGGTGGCCGCGGCCGCCAAGGCCACCTTGGAAAGCCAGGCAGCCCTTGAGGATCTTCTGCTGCGGATGCGGTCGGGTGAGGGCTTGCCGTCCATCCGATGGCAGGGACAGCAACGAGTGGCCCGCACCTATATTTCCGCCCTCACCGGTGCCAGTTCTTCCCAGCTCGGCGAGTTCGTCCAGCAACACCAGTTGTCGGCCCTGGTTGTCGAACAACCAGGGCCGTGTCCTTTGGATGTGCCGGTGGCAGGGCGGATCGGCGCGAGTCCGTGGCGGGAGTGCTTTGAGTTCGACGAGCCCCGGGAGCTGATGCGGCATCTCGGCACGGCCGCGGCGGTGATTTGTCTCTACCTGACCGGCATGCGGCCGCAAGAGGTTCAGGGCCTGCGGTCCGGGTGCTGCCCTGATCCGGAGCCTCGCGCCGACGGGACACCCGGGCGACATCTGATCCGCAGCCATCACTACAAGAACGTCACCGACGACGACGGCAACCACATCTCCGCAGGTGAAGAGCGTGAGGTTCCCTGGGTCGCCATCGTCCCCGTCGTCAACGCTATCCGCGTTCTTGAACGGATGGTCCCCGAGGGCGAGTTCCTTTTCAGCTCCGCTCACCACGACTTCATGGCGCAGCGCCACCACCGCGGAGTGCTGAAGAATGGCGCCCTGAACAGACGGATCAAGGACTTCGTGGCCTGGGCAAACCGCGAAGCAGCGGCACGAGACCTGCCCGATCAGGCCATCCCCGAGGACCCGCACGGAGCGATCGGGATGGCCCGGTTCAGGCGGAGTCTCGCCTGGCACATCGCCCGCCGCCCTGGGGGCCTGGTCGCGCTCGCGATCCAATACGGACACATGCGCACGGTCCTGGACGCCCGGGTCTCCAGCGGATATGGCTCTCGCAGTCGCCGCGGTATTCACTCCGTCCTCGACGTCGAGACCGCCCTCGCGGCGGCCGACACCGCCGCGAGGCTCCGCGACCGGATCGCGGCCGGGGAGAAGATTTCTGGGCCAGCCAGCCGCCGAGCCGTGACGGCCGCAGCAACAACTCCCCGCTTCGAGGGCCGGATCGTCCCCAAGAACTTCGCGAAGAAGGCCGCCGCATTTCTCGCCCGGGACGGCGCCGTCCTGTTTGACAACCCCGATGGGCTGTTGATCTGCGCGTTCAAGCACGACAAAGCACTTTGCGAGCCCGGTCCGCGAGAGACTGCTCCACGGCAGTACGACTGCCGACCCGGCTGCGGGAACGCCATCCGCACCGACACCCACGCCCGCCTCCTCCGCGCACGCGCAGACGAGATCGACGAACTCGCTGCCGCAGCACCCGGGCCACTTGGCCGGCGTCTCAGGGCCAATGCCGACAGGCTCCGCGACGCCGCCACCACCCACGAGACGACCGGACAACCCGCCGAGGCCATCGCATGACCCCTTCCCGCAAGCACGACGACGAGCGCACCCGCATCCGCAAGGCCATGGACCGGCTGTTGAACGGGCAGCCCTCTGCCTCCGACGGAGGTCTCACTGTCGTCGCTCTCGCCGCCGAGGCCAATGTCCATCGCATGGCCCTCATGAAGCGGCATGCAGATTTGAAGAACGACTTCTACGAACGCGTCCGCGTCGAGACCCAGCAGGTCCCAGAGCCAGAAAAGCGGCTGCGCGAGACCGTCACCAAACTCAAGAAGACCATCGCCAATCAGAGACAAGAGATCGAAGAACTACGGCAGCTGGTGACGAACCTGACGATGGCCAGTGCCGTTCTCCTCCAGGAGCAAAACAGTCCTGCAGAACCCAGCCCCACCCCCGACAACGTCATCGCCTTGCACCCGCCCACCGCCCCATGACCTCCTCCAGAGCCCCCCGCAAGAATCCCCCAACCTGAACACATGAACTTGACAGGGAACCGCGCCCCGGCACTGCTGCACCATGTCGATCCCCGGCGCGGCCTGCGCGAGGACGACTTCGCGATACTCGCCGACTTCGCCCGCAGCACGCCCATCCGCTGATCCCGGGCATCGCTCTGAACGAATACGGCCTAACGCGACGCGATGCCCCTCAGGACCTCTACCATCCGAGTGTCAGGTGATCGAGATGAACATCATCCCTATGTGTCTGGCGCTGCAGGTGATTCGCGACGGCGATGGCCTGTGGGATACGAGAACAATCGACCTAGAGCTTGGAAGGCGCGGCGCCTGCATCGAGGGATCAGTTCTCCCCGGTCTCCGCCAGCTTGCGGAGCGGCTATTGATTCAGGAAGACAGCAGTGAGCCCCGCGGAACGGGTCCACGCTGGCGCTTGACTGCATTGGGTGCCGCATGGCTTGAATCCAATACAGGAGATGGTGATTGATCATCGAGACTGCGTAAGCCGATTCTCCCGCTGGCCCGCGCATTCATGGAAGTGAATGCGCGGGGATAGCACCTGTCCGATATTGAGTGTTATTCCGACACCTGACGGCAGCGTCAGGGGCCGCAGAGGGGCGAGACGTCTCCGTCGTGTGACAGACCGCCTTCCGGGCCGTGGAGTGCGACGCTGGACGTGTTGGTGGCTTGAGGTTGGCGGCGGAGGCGGGGTGTAGACGGTGGCGGCGATGCCGAAGTGGGCATTTGAGCTCTTGATCGCGCAGAAGTTGACCGGGCTGTGATCAGCGAGTCCCGGATCCCGACTGTGCGGCAGACCTCGGGACCGCATCAATCCTCCGCCCGCGGCCCATCGGCATCCCGCCACGCACGGCAAAGACGCGCACAGAAAAGCCGGTCACGGCCACCGTCAACCATCAGCTGGGCCCGGAACCGGACAAGGCTGTCGGTGGGCGAGTTGTCCAGAGTTTCTTTACCTGATCAAGGCGGTCCGCTGGCGCGGCCCGCGCGCGCTCCGGACCGGCGGGGCCGCCGCCCGCTCCTGTCTCCGCCCCGCTGGCGGCGGCCCCGCCGGTCCGGGCGCGCAACAGCCAGCGCAGCCGCTTCACCACCGGCGTCCCGGCCTCCGACGCCCTGCGCCCACGGTGTGACCCGGACACTCCGGAGCTGGACAAGGATGCCGAAGACGAGGAGCGAGGGGCGCCGCAACCGACCTGTCGGACCGTTCGTTGGGGATGCAGAGACCCTGCGCAGATGCCCGGGGCTGAGAGGAGAAGAGTCACCATGGCCCGCACGAAGGTCCGGCCGGTCAGGACGAGTTGGGGCGGCGGGCGAAGCGTCAAGGGGCAGTCAGGGGGCGGCATGGGGCCGGGACGCGAGCTACTGGCGCGCGGCACTCCCGTGTGATTCGCCGATTCCCCACCCGCGCGGGGCGCCCGGGCCCTCCATTATCCGCAGCCCGGCAACGAAGCCTGTCGGAACGGACTTGGAGCAGAAACGAGGCAGCTGAGCAGCCTCTAGCTCATGCTGCTTTCGACCGCGTCGCGGACGTCGGGATCAGGGTCGTGCGCCAGGCTCGTCAGTACGTCTGCGACGCCGGGGGTTGCCCTTAACTAGCTGATGCCTTCTGATGTTGATCCAGGCGAACTTGGGGAGGTTATTCGTACTCCTTGGAAACGAACTGCCCTGTCGAGTTCATCAAGCTTTCTCATTTTCCCGGATCGAGTCGGAAGGGTTGAGGGACGTCAATCCAGGTGCCGTTTCGTGCCGCAATCAGAGAGATTAGATTCCTAACCGCCGCGACTTCTCCATGACCTTCGACGAAAGGCGTCACAATAGGTGCTGTTGTCATGATGCAACTCCCGGCAGAAGTTGATCATTCCGCAGTAGCCCGCCAGGGGTGTACTGGTGTTGCCTCAGAGCCAATGAGCCAGCCGCGTCCAGCTCTCCGATACGGGTTTCTCCGGCGATCGACCGAACGGCGCGAATCTCGCTCAGGGTGAAGTCATTTCGGTCGAGGAGGTCGGGGCTGTGGCTGGCGACGATCACTTGACGCCGTTCGCTGGCGTCTCGGAGGGCGTCAAGGAGAACGCCCGCTGCGGCCGGATGCAATGCGCTCTCGGGCTCCTCAATTCCCACAGTGCTGAGTGTTGAGCCTGTTCCGGCAAAAAGGGAAACGAGTACGCCGAGAGCGCGGAGGGTTCCGTCGGAAACAGATTGAGCTTGGAAACGCCATGGATTCCTTGCGCCCGGTACATCCTGGCTAAATACGAGCGTCTCCCAGTTGCCCAGCTCAGATCGTGAAACGCTACGCATTCCGGGGACAATATTTTGCAAGTATCCCTCGATTCTGGATTTATCCTCCTGACCTTGCTTGCTGCGCTGGAGACGGTGAAGGACGCTAGCGATGTTTACTCCGTCGCGATGCAGAAAGTCACCAGCATCTGGAGTCTGCGGCTTCCTTATTACGTCAGGGTTGAGGCTGAAAACGCCGATTCCGACCAGGCCATCAAAGACTGGTCGAAATACTTCAAGTCCTGCCGCCGATACGAGGTACAGACGTTGCTCGCTCGCTGGCGGCATTACGGGTTCGCTTTGTTCTACTAGCTTCCCATTCGATACGTTAAATCGGGCTACTTCTGATTCTGCGGTCTCGATCTTGTGAGGAGAGTTCCATACTGTGCAGTACTCGTTGGAGATCCTGTAGCCAAGCCCTTTAACGGCTCCGACTTTGAATCCATATTCACCAGTGAAGTCCGGGGACTTGAATTTAAGATCGATTGAGAAATGTGTCGGGTGTCCCGTGGAGCGACGTCGAACCCCGGACACTCCTCCCCGTGTTCGTAGGGCTTGGTCGAGGGAGGTCTGCAGAGACTCAGAAACCAGGCGGAGGGCATCCAGGAAGTTGCTCTTGCCTGAACCGTTTGGCCCGACGAGCAAGAGAAGCCGTCCGAGGTCAACGTTGGCCGTCGCGATGCTTCTGTAGTGCCGTAGGCGGACGTTGGTGAGTGCGAAGAAGCTGTCCTGCATGTAGTCAGTCTTGCATCGCGTTGGTAGAGGAGACGAGTACCTGCTCAGAATCAGCCGTAGGCGACATTCCGCAACACAAGCGCCCGGCGGGCCGGCAGGGCGCGCGGCGCCGGGGCCCGGGCGCCGGGCGGGAGATGGGGCGTGGTGACGGGCAGGGGAAGGCACCTGTGTGAGCGCCTCCCGCACCCTCTGACGCGGCAGCCGAAGCACGTGCGCGGGCGGACGCCGTGCACGTCCGGCCGGTACCGCCAACCCGCCACCTGCGGCGCACTGCGGAACCAGTGCGCCCCGCGTTCGAGCTGACGACGTCCCGGTGCTTCGCCTCGCCGTCCCAGCTCCGGCACACCGCCCAGCCCGACCCGCCCAGCTCCCAGCTGAAGTGCAGGCTTCCCGAAACCGCCATCGTGTTTCTCCCTCGTGGTTCTTGAGGGACCGTACAGTCGCGCGACGGCCGGGTACTCGTGGCGCATGCGCACCCGGCCGGCCGAACGACCGCTGGGCTGGGCTGACGAGCACAGCAGCGCCGCAGGGAGTCGTCTGGTCCCTCGACGGATTCAGCGAGCGGGACGAGTTCTCGCGCACGAGCCGCCCGATCAGCCAGAACCAGATCCGCCGACCGCGCGAAGTCACCACCCCCGAGAAGACAACCCTGGCGACAGTACGGGCGTGGGAAGGCGTGCGTGGTAGCGTCGCTCTCTTCTCCGGCCCGTCCGGACGGAGTCCTGGCAGGCACCTCATGATCGACCCGACTCAGCAGCTCAAGCACGCGCTCGCCGCCATGGACTTGGCCTTCGCCCCGCTCGGCGGTCCGTCCAACTTCGTGGGCGGCTGCACCCACTGCTACATCCCCGCCGACCTCGAATCCCTGGCCGGTCCCGTTCACCAGGTTCTCGACGAGCTGGTCGTCTCCGTCGCGCACAAGACGCCCGACCACTGGGACGACTTCCCCCACCTCTACCGGCGGCTGACGCCCCGGATCATTCGCCTGCTGACCGCGAACGAGCTCGACCACAGCCTGGTCGCCTCCCGCCTGCTCGCCGCCGGCTGGCAGGCCTGGCCCGCTCCAGAGCGCACAGCCCTGGACGGGTTCTGGCGGGCCTGGTGGCGCTCCGCCCTGCACATCCACCCCGGTACCGGCCACGTCTGCGACGTCCTGGAGGTGCTCGCGGTCACCTCGGGCACGCTCGCCCCCTGGCTGGACATGTGGGCGCGGACCCGTACCCGGGCGGCGGACCTGCACCTCGCCGATGCGCTGGAGCACTGGCTCATCGAGGACGAACTGGCAAACCTGCGGCTCGGCTTCTACGAGGAACTGCACGCCTCACCCCAACTGCTGCCCTGGCTGCTGTCCCTGGAGCCGGGCCGCATCAGCGCCGCCCAGCAGAGCGCGGTCGAACAGCTCACGTACGGCTGAACCGGCCCACAGAGGGGCCAGCCCACACCTGGGCCGCCGCCTGGCCCTGGCACGCGTCCCAGCAGGAGCCTCTGGCGCTCGGCGTCGGGGACGTGCTGGTCGTGGTCGCCGAAGCCGTCCTCCTCCTCTTCCGTCACTGCTAGCAGGTGTTGTGTTCACGCACGGGGTGGCATGGTTCCAGCCAAAGATCTCTGGGGTTCGAGCCGTGCGCATGCCGCGGTGTCCGGACGTCGTGGTTCCCGCTGTAGGCATGTGCAGTTCACTCAAGGACGGCGAACAGCCACCGCTGATCTACCATCAACGCCCGCGGGGGACATGGTGAAACTCACGAACAGGTACGGGGCGGAGCGTCAGCTCCGACTATCGCAAGTACAGCCGAGACTGTTCGAAGATCAACGCACGAGTCCTGTGCGTCGGCATGGGTGGAGAGTCGTGAAGGGATCGCGGAGCATCGCCACCATGGCTGTCGTCGGCCTGGCGGTCGCAGTTCTCACCGCGTGCAGCGGCGCCCCTTCACCCGAGTCCACCACCCAGGGTGCCAAGGACGAACGGGGCGCGGTCGATGCGTACATCGCCGCGCTGAACGCCGTTGACTCCGCCGGGCTCGCCGCCCTTGCCCCTCCGGGGAACGACGCGACAGCGGACGTCGCGTCACGGCTCAAGAGCCGGGGCGGTCGGGTACTCAAGGTGACGGAGGTCAAGATCGAGCATGGCTTCGGGCCCGACGTCGCTTCCGCGGAGGTGCACGTCACTGACAAGGCCGGAGTCAAGTCGCAGGAGTACCTGACCCTTTCACGGTTCGACGACGGATGGCACGTCACTCTGGGCAGCAACCCCAACGTCACGAAGAAGCCGAGCAGCTCCACGCAGAGGCCCTGAACACGGCAGGCTCGCAAAGAGCCTGATCACGACGTCGACCGGTCGCCGTCCGAGCCGCCGGGATCGGGCGACGCGGCCCGGAGCCAGACCTGCGAGGAACGCCTGGAAGTCCGCGGCCAGCGGGAGTTCCGTACCGTCGTCCACGTCGAACCACGTCACGGACGATTCGCCGCGCTTCCCGCACTCCGGGTATTCCAGGGCGATCCAGCAGTGCCCCTCACCAGACAGCAGCACCGGAGGAGACGGAAAGACCCCACTCGTCGACCAGATACGCCGTGTCCAGCAACGACACCTGGCCGTCGCGGCGGCCGATGCCCAGCATCTCGGTGAAGGGAACGTGGTTCTCCCTCCATGACGTCGACACATCGGTCGGGAACGCGTGCACCCGCAGGACCGACAGCAACGAAGCGGGCAGATGCACACCGAGCTCACGCTCGGCGTCCTCGATCACCACGTCGGTCAACAGCGGCTGGACCCCGTACGACCCCTGCCCCTAAAAGGCCGCCTTGGCCTTATCGAACGTCGCCACGGAGATCACCAGGAGACCGACCGGGATGGCCACCCGGGCCAGGGCGGTGGTGAGCGCGTCATCGACTCGCATGCCGCCAGTGTGGGGAGCCGTGCGACGATGGCCGAGCGGCACAAGGCTGCGGGCTGCTCTGTGCCGGGGCCTGCCGGGCATGGGGAACGTGAGCGGCGAAGGGTGGAACGGCCTGTGGGCGATGCACAGCGTCTGCGCAGCGCGGCGCAGCGAGTGATCGACCTCGTCCACGATGACGACCTGATCTACCTGGACGCTCTGCCCTACCGGGTGCAGATCGAGCTGAGTACGCCGCTGGCGATGATGGGCGAGGTCTTGGAGGAGGGCGGCTCCGACGGAGAGCTCAGGCGGGCCGTGGACATCCTGCACAGCGCGGCTGCCCTGGTACGTGCCGAACTGCCTGAGGAGCTGGCCGGTCTGCTGGAAGAGCTCCGCTTCGCCGGACGGGCAGCGCGATCGTGACGCGGTACTGCTGAAGGGGCGCTCCCGACGGTCCGTGCCGTCGTCTCCGTCTCAGGGAACGCCCGGTCCGCGGCCTTCTTGTTCGCGGGATGACACGTCGTACATGGCTCTGAGCTGCGGCTACGCTGGCGGGATGGATCAACGCGACGAGATCGCCGTGCTGGAGTGGTGGGCCAACCCCTCCACCTGCGTGGCGCGGATCCTGGTCAGGACGTCGGCTACCGCGACCGCGGGTGAGTGGATCGCCCACCTCATGCCCTCCCCGGGTTCTGGTGACCGCGCGAGGCTGGACCCTCTGATCGAGGCCGACCCCTGCTGCACCCTCCGCTTCGACACCTCAGTCGTCCTCGTGGAAGCACACGCGGTGGTCGGGAAGGCGTCGTCGCCGTCGGGATACTGCGGGCCCGTCAAGTGCACGGGAGGAAGGCAGGGTCGATGCCCAGCGTGGTGACGCCCTCGCGTACCGACTGGTCGAAGCCCTTGATCGCGGCCGCGAGGACATCCCAGGTGACGGGCGAGGTCCAAAAGGCGGGGGTGAGGCGGGAGCCGACCCGCCAGCCCTGGCCGGAACCCGTAATGCGGATCAGTCCCGTACCCGCCTGCATCGAGTCGAGCGCGAACCCTTCCCGGGCGCTGGCCGGGTTCTGGAACCAGAGGGCCACGTGGTAGGCCAGCTCGGCGACGGGGAACGCCTCCTGGGACCACACCACCCTCCCCTGCTCCCAGATCGACAACTCGGCCTCGATGTCGAGGAGAAGCACCTCCAGGGGCGCCTCTTCTGGGGCGAGACCACGCCGTGGCAGGTCCGACAGTGCGAAGTTACGGCAAACGAACCGCACCCCTCATCCTCCATGAAATCCAGGCCCGGTACATGCGCGGGCCATCCACATTCAGGCAACCCGACCAAATTATACGTAAGCACTCGAAGCGGATGAAATAGCCGTCAGGAGTGCGTTCCTCAGGGCGTGGCGGGTCGACGAAGTGCCCGCGCTGTTGCCGGAGCGGGTCAGAGGCCGGCCGGGTGGGACGAGTGCCAGGCGGTGTCGGTTTCCACACGAGCTGCTGCGCCAGGCCGCGGATCCGGCCCAGGCCTGGTGTTCCACACGCCGGGGCTCAGCGCGCAGCCCGGTTCTTCGCCATCTGCCGCTCGCGCGCGAACATCAGCTCATCGCGCTGGGCGGCATGCGTTACGGCCCGGAAGCGTGCGCTGCCCATCGCGAACAGCAGGCTCCCCAGCGTGGCCAGGGGCATGCCGATCAGCGTCGTCGCCAGCAGGCCGGGCAGGGAGCGGGCCTCGCTGCAGGACTTGCCGTTGTCGTATGCGTACGCGGCCGTGGACCCGTCGAAGAGGGCGGGCGAGTCGCACTCGAGCGTGTAGCGGCCCGAGTGCACCTCGAAGGGCACGAAGAGCAGCCACGCCACCCTGGCCCACAGCCCCAGGGCGATGAGGAGCAGTACGCATCCCACGATGCGGAAACGGTCGGCGCGACGACGCTCCGTCCGGTCGTGCGTCACGATCACGCTCGCGTCCACGGTCGCGCACTCCCCTTCACGTACGAGCCCGTCGTACCGGCCCGCCCTCCCTTGAACCACCTCGAGCGGTGGATCGCCTCCCGAGAACCTATCAAGCACCCACGATCAGTCGGCCTGCACGCCCGTGCCGCAAGGCAAGACCGGCGGGCAGCGGAGGTTCACGGGCGTGTGGCGCGCCGGGTTCGTGCCTCGGTGATGATCCAGCCGGTCGTCAGGGCCAGTCCCGCACCGCCTGCGAGTGCGGCCAGTGCCATGGTCGGGAAGACGTCGTCCCCGCCGGGATAGTGCTGCCCGCAGCGGCGGACGGTGTCCGGATCGGTGGCCGCGGCTTCCAGGCAGAGCCGTGTGCCCCGCTCGACGCCGGTGCCCGCGGTCTGGCGTATATCCCATGTCGCGTAGGAGCGGCCGTCGACGGTGTACTGCAGGTGTACCTTCACTCCGCCCTTGACTTGCACCACCCGTGCCACGACGGCCTGGACGGTGACGGGGGCGGCATCGATGCGCGCCGCTCCCCGGATGTCGCCGGCGATGCGCAGGCTGGCCCACAAGGTCAGCGCGAGCAGCGCGCACGCGATTCCTGCCGGCGCCCAGCGTCGGGCACGGCCATTCACAGATCCCCCGGTCATGCCTCCAGTGTGCCCGGCCGCCCCGGCAAGCCGTCTCCCGGGCCTTGCTGTTGGTCCGGCTTGTGCTCATGCGGGCTTCGGGGTGGTTCCGGTGCGGCGGGCGAAGGCCGTCAGGCCCGGCAGGTCCGGGCGCCGGGTAGCGACGGTCGTGGTCAGGGCCCGTACGGAGGGGCGGCGGGCGTCCTGCGGCGCGGCCTGCTCGAGGTGTTGCAGCTGGGCGAAGGCGGCAGGAACATCGCCGGCAGCGAGGTAGGCGCGGGCGGTGTCGGTGGCGGCCCGGGCCCGGCGCTCCGCCGTCGGCAAGGCCGCGGCGTTGAGGCGCTCCGCGCAGGCGAGCGCGCGGTCGGCGTCGCCCAGAGTGCGTTCGATGCCGATCCGGTAGAGCAGGACCTGCGCCGGGGACAGCTCCAGGCGGGCACTGCGTACGGGGGCGGACCAGGCGTCGGTGAGGCGTGCCAGGTGAGCCGCGTGCTCGGCGGCCAGCGCGGCGAACTCCCGCGCTGTGGTGGGCTGGTCGGCTGCGGCGGCGGTGTAGGCGGCGGTCAGTGCGAGCATGCCGTGCGCGTTGAGGACGGCCGGGGACCGTGGGGTGGCTTGGAGGGTGTGGTGTGCGTCGGCGAGCAGGTGCAGGGCCTGGCTGGTGTGCCCGGTGCGCCGCAGGGGTGTCGCGGCGGCCCGGACCGCGGCCGCGAAGAGCGCCGGACTGCCGCAGGCGCGCGCGGCGGTCATCGCACGCTCGGCGTGGGCGGCCGCCGCGGGCAGGTCGGCGTCTTTGACCGCGAGTTGGGAGGCGAGGACCCAGACGGCCGCTGCCCGGCCAGCCGCGCCTGGTCCTGAGTCTGCCGTCTCCTGCGCGCAGGAGAGCAGGCCGGGCAGCGCCTGGCGCAGGCGCCCGTACTGGCCGGCGGCGTACAGGCGACGCGCGGCTGTGACCTCGGTGTCCGTGAGTCCCTGGCCCAGCCCGTCCCAGCTGCGGGCTTGGACGGGCACCGCCGCTGCCGCGATCCATGCCGCTCCCGCGCCCAGGCTCATGGTCAGCACTGTCCTGCGTTCCACCGGTCACCGTCCCGCCTCGTCGCCCGCCTTCGGCCACACCCCGAGAACACCGGGGCCCCGCTCGACGACGGTAGGGCCGCGCTTCGGCTGCTGCCAGGGCGCACGCCCGCCCGGCGCACGCCCTGGCGGCGCGGGTCCTCCCGCTCACTACCCCCTTGCGCATCTGCGCGCGGCTGACTGGGGCGGGGCCGAGTTACGGCGTGTTGGACCGGGCACCGCGGATATTGGCCACCTGGTGCGTGGGCACAGATCAGGACTTGCGGGCGCTTGCAGGGGTAACAAGCCGACGGCTAGCTTCCACGAGAATCCCCGGTAAGGCCGCCCCGGCCTTCTCACCACGCGCCACCCACCCTTTGTAGGAGTCCACGCCATGCCCGAGCCTGGTCAGGTCTACCGCAGTCTGAGCACACGCCACCACCCGTGCGACGGGCCCACCCGGATCAAGATCGTCGGAAATCCCGGCACGGTCCCCGGCGGGGGCATCCCCTTCGGCACGGTCCAGGTCGTCACCCTCACCACCGACGGCCGGGAGACCCGTAAGCGCGCCGTCTCCCTCGCCCAGCTCCACGACAGCCCCACCGCCGCTGACGGGCAGCCCCGGCGCACCGGCTGGGTCCTGGAGACTCCCTGAGCGCTCCGCTCGTACGCAGCCCCAGTCGACGGCGATGACGGGTCCGGTCAGGCGCGATGCTCGCCCCGCGTGTCGCCGCCCTGGGTCTCATGAGCCCCGCGCCTCGGTCCCGGCGTGCGCACCCGTCCGCTGCTGCGGTGTCGGAATCTGGCCGCATTCCGGTGTGTGGGCGACGGTCGCCGACTGCGGCCTCTAGGCTGCCGGAGGTGAGCAGCGTCGAGGCCAAGAAGCCACCTCGGGCTCCGGTCACGCCCACCCCTCGCGGCCGGCCGCCGGGTCCAGTCACCCCGGACAAGAACCCTCCCCTGCCTCCCAATCCGCCCGCTCCTCCCCTACCGGACGAGACGTGATCGGGCGCATCACCTGGCAGGAACTCCCCCCGGCAGCCCTCTCCGCTGTGCGCGCGAAGATCGAAGTAGCTTTCGCTTCTGAGGACGTTGAGCACTCCGCGGCGGCTGGGCTGGCCACACTCCTCACGCTCGATTCAGGCGGAGCCGTGTTCGTCAAAGGACAGCGCGCGCGTGCCACGCCTGCGGCGGACACCGTCGACTGCGAGGGCGAGGACTGGTGGGGCCCCGACTGGTCGCCTGTCAACGAGCTCGACCTCGAGCAGGCGGTGAACCCTCACCTGCCCCGCAGTGCTCCCCGGGTGCTGTGGCGCGTGGACGTTGCGGGCTGGAGTCTGCTGGCCTTCCAGGGGCTGCCGGGCCGGAACGCGGACTACACCCCCGGATCGCCCGACCTCGCGCCGGTAGCCGACGCGCTCGCCGAACTGGGCAAACTTTCCGCTCCAGGGGGCGTGCGACTGCCCACGGCCTGGGACCGGTGGGGCTACTACTGCGACGACACCGACCAGGAACTCCTCACCGGGGCTCGCCTGCTGCACACCGATCCCGCCTCCACCAACGTCCTCGTCGACGCGGAACGCGCCTGCCTGATCGACTGGTCCTGGGCGGCCAGCGGCCCGACCTGGATCGACGCGACGCTGTGGGGCATGCGGCTGATCTCCACCGGCGGACACTCGGCCGAGGAAGCGGGCACATGGGCATCCCGCATCCCGGGCTGGAGCACTGCCGACCCGCGCGCCGTGGCAGTCTTCGCCCGAGCCGAGGCACGCCGCTGGCGTGATCTCGCCGCCGAGCGTGTGGAGACTGCGGACTCCATCGCACGGTGCGCCACCGCGTGGGCTGACTTCCTCGCTGCGCGCAGTCCCGGGGGATGACCTGGAAGGCGGGTCCCGGTCAGGGAGCGGCGAGTCGACTAGCGCTGCCGCGCGGGTTCCGGGGTGGGTCGGCTGCTACAGAATGCTCCACTGAAACGATCGGTCACCACGTTGGAGACCTTCAATGCGCCGTTCGATCTCGGTGAGAGAAGCCGGGGCGTGTGTCGGGACTTTCCGGGCGTTCGTCGAGATCATCCGGAGTTCACGGATGCTGGTGAGGGTCTGGTATCCGGGCCAGGTGGTCACGTCCCAGCCGTAGGCTTCAGCGAAGGCGGCATAGTGGCCTTCGCCGTATCCGAAGCGCCGGCAGTGAACCTCGACGGTCACCAGGTCCCATTCCGGTTGCCCGAGGGCGACCGTGTCCCAGTCACACAGAACGACATCTTGGTCGGCAGTGTGGAGAGCATTGCGATGCTGAGGGTCGCCTTGAATGACCCCCGGGGCGAGAAAGAATTCTACTTCCGCGAGTTCCTGGGCGAGCTGGTCTGCTTGGGCGGTAAGGAATTCGAGAGTCCCGTCCGGCAGGCAGGTGATTGCCTTGATGGATCTGCGGATGGCTGAGAGGTTGTCGTGGGCGGGCAGGTCTATGGGCGGTACCGGCAGCGTATGGAGCGCGTACAGGGGCTTGGCGAGCTCGGCTGCGGTGATCGCTGCCGCTGTCTGTGGAAGGTAGGTCCAGAAGCTGACGGCGTGACCGTCGATCGAGACGGGCTGCTGGACCGGGTGAAGCGGTGCGGTGGGGAAGCCGGTGTCCATCAGCCATCGTACGAAGGCCACGGTGCGTGCGACCTCCTCGGCCCGTGGCCCCTTCCGGGCGACCTTGACCACGACGTGTTCGTCTTCCAGCAGAATGACCGCATTGGTGTGGCCGCGCAGCAGGCGGGCGTGTGCAGGGCTGAGGCCCACCGTCTGGCACGCCTGGTGAAGGATCCGGGACAGCTCGTACTCGTCGAACCCGCCGGGGGTCGGCGCCGCGTGTGTCATGAGGTCAAGGCTCGCCGACAGGATGCGTGTTGTCACATCTGGCCGGTGGGGAGCGCGAGGAGCTCGCGCAGCTGAAGGGCGGCGGGCTGGCGGTGGAGTCCTGGGGGCAGGGCGTTGATGACCTCTTGGGCGCGCTCACGCACGATAGGTGTCAGGTGCTGGGGTGGGACGTTGAGTAGCGTGGCGCCGGCCAGCTGGCACGCTTCGGCGGGGCTGCGGTCGTGGACGAAGCAGATCGCGGCTTCCAGGGCGAGCAGGGCGGGGTCGATCCCGGTCCGTGTCGGGTAGAGACGCAGGGCCGCTTGCTGAGCGGCTCGTGCCTGGGCTGTTCTCCCGAGTGCGGTGAGGGTGCCGCTCTCGTAGAGGCGCAGGCGGCGCTCGGGGAAGGCCCAGGCGTCGTTGTCGCTGAGTCCGGCGGTGCCGCGGTGTTCGAACGCGGCGGCCGCGAGCCTCAGCGCGTTGGTGGCACCTTCGGCGTCGCCGAGCTTGGCCAGCGCGCGGGCCTCGGCGGCCGAGGCGAAAGCTGCTGTGGCGCCGGGGCGCCCGCGGCACAGGGTTCGTGCTTCACGGGCCAGCGCCACGGCTGCTTCCAGCGGCCCGTAGTAGAAAGGCAGCATGGCGGCCTGGGCCCGTACTCGTGCCCGCAGTTCTCGGTTTCCGCTGTCGTCGGCGGCGCCGCGTGCGGTCGCGTACCAGGACTGAGAGCGGACCAGGTGTCCCATCTTCATCAGGGCATCGGCGATGAGAGTGGCGAGCATCGCGGTCAGCTCGGAGAGGCGGACCTGCACAGCTGCGGGTTGCCGCTGCGCGGCCAGGTTCTGGACCTCGCCAAGATGCTCCAGGAGGACTCGGAGCATGGGGTCCGGCGCGGTGTAGACGTACTGCTGGCGGGCCCAGAGGATCTGCTCGTCGAGCATGTCGAGCTGGGTGGGACTCACGGTGCCCGATGCGAGCGTGCGGTCTACCGCACGACGGGCGTCATCCAGCACGTCCAGCGCCGAAGCCCCAGACGTGGGTGTGCCCGTGGACGATGCTGGAGCCAGCCGGTGGGCCGGGAGAGCAGCGGTGTCGTGCGCGCCGGCCTCGGCGGTGCTGAGGCCGAGTTCGGTCGGCGAACACTGGTAGAAGGTGCACAGCAGCGTGCTCGCCTTCGCTCGCGGCGTCCTGCCGGTCTCCCAGTGGCCCAGCTGGTCGCCGTCGACCCGAGGCCCTGCAGGCCGCTGCTGGCCCAAGGCGGTCAGGGCAGCAGCAGCCTCCCGCAACGTGATGCCCCGGGCCATGCGCGCCGCACGCAGTTTCGACACCAAGCAGTGCTCATGGATGAGTTGCGCGATCTCATTCACCGTCTGCCCTTGACGCAAGGCCTGCTGGCGTAACTGCCGTGCGCAAGAGGGCCGGTGCGCCTCGTATGCCATCAGGGCTCCTCTCCCCAAAGTGCTCAAGACGAGCGTAATGACGAACTGGGGGTGGTGCCTGAAATCAGCAACTTCGGCATCTTCGCAGTGACGGAAACAGTCACTCAACCCGGCGCCAGTCACTGTTTCGCCAGTCACTGTTGTCTGCCCGGGCCGTGCCGGTGAGTCTCCTCCTGGTCAGCATGCAGCGCTCCGCAGGTTCGGACTCGCACGAGCGGCGCATCACCTACCTCTGCTGCGGCACCCTCACCCCGGTTGTCACCCCACCGCCCTGAGCGGAATGCTCGTCTGATCACGCCAGGAGTCTTGATGATCATTGCCTTGGGAGGTCACCCGCTCGCCGGGAAGACCAGCCTGGCGCGCGAACTTGCTGTGGCACTGCCGGGAATCCATCTCGACAAAGCCGCACTCAAGAGTGTCCTGTTCCCCACGCGGCATGACGCCTCCCCCGAACAGCGAGATCGCCTCTACGAATGGATGCTCCAAGCGGCCGTCTGGCACTTGGAGACCGACCCCCGTGGCGCAGTCGTACTCGACGCCCGCACCTTGGTCCTGCCCCGCGACGTCGACGCTCTGCGTCGCTTCGCCGCAGGCATCGACCAGGATCTCCACGTCGTCGAATGCATCCGCTCAGGCATCGAGTGCGAACCATCTGGTTCCTTACGGATCCCCACGCTCACCCACGTACCCGGCGCGGACACCACGCCCAGCGAACCTCACGGTTCCATCTCCGGACCCAAGATCGTAGTAGACACGCGTCAGCCTCTGGGCACCGCCGTTCGGCATGTGCTGGAACGGATTCGCGGCCTGCGCATACCTGGCGACCAACGTCCTGAAACGCTCCGCCGCTCGAACTCTGCTTGCAGGAGCGGAACATGAAGACCGAGCGCCAAGGCGCCTCAGGAACGCACGTCAGCCGAGGCCCAGTAGTCGGGCAGCATCTCTTCGACCCAACCTGGGACGCGTACCGGGCCCTGGGGCCCCATCTGCGGGAACCACGGCGCCAGGACAAGGACCGGAGTGCCGCAAACTCCGGCGAGGTCATGGAGGTTTCTGGTCGCTCACACGTGGCTGGAGTGTGGAGCGCGGGCGGAAGGGGTGACGTCATGCACATGAAGGCACAGCGGGCAGCCACCACCGCACCTCGCGGCTGCACTGCATCATCCGTACCCCGCAGTACCGCGCTTTCGGCGCGCAGGGCACGCTCCGCGGACCCTCTCACCGGCCAGGGATTACGCGGCCATCTCCGCCCGCAGCTGCCTCAGGGCATCGCTGGCAGCGTCCCGCGTAGTGGGCAAAGAGTCGCCGACTGCCCGCACGATCCGCTGGAGCTGGTGTGGCAGGCGCTGGGCGCGCGCCTGCGTGGTGGCGTGGTGGAACTGCTCGGCTGCTCCGCTGGTGTCCCCCGCGAGCAGGCGGATGCGGCCGGTGGTGATGAGTTCGATGACGCGCCATTGCGGGGCGACGCTCGTCGTGAGGGCCGGGGCGTTGTGCTCGGCCCGCTGTATGGCGGCTCGCGTGCGCCCGGTGCCGATGAGTCCCCGCAGCTCGATCTCGTACAACGCGACAGGGTTGACGAGGCTGGTGTGCTCGACGACGTCGAGCAGTCTCGTGGCCTCCCGGATCGTGCGGTCGAACAGTCCCTCGTCTCCGAGGGCTCCGGCAGCTCGTGCGAGCAGCGGCAGGACTGCCGCCCTGGATTCACGGTTCGGCGCCAGTGCGGCAGCCTGCACGAGGCGGCTGACGGCCGCGCCGGTAGGTCCAGCCTTGCGCAGTTCGTTGCCGTGCATGCGCAGGGCGGTGGTTCTCAGGGCGTCGTCGGTGAAGAAGGTTGCCGCCGGCAGGCTCTTCGCTGTCCAGTGGGCTGCGGTGGCCAGGCGTTCTTCGGGCAGGACGTTGCCCAGGGCGGTTCCCAGTCCGAGCTGGGCGTCCGCCAGGAGGCGCAGTGCCTCGCGTTCGGTGTGGCCGGCTTGGGTTCGGGCTTCGAGGCGTGCGACCAGTGGCCACAGTTCGGCGACGGCTTCGGAGGCGTGGCCGGACTGCCGGGCGATCTCGGCCAGGCGCACGGTGGACTGGCCGAACTGGATCAGAGCGCGGAAGTCAGTGTCGGCCGGGTCCGTGACGCCCAGCACGTGCGCGGGAAGGGCGAGCTGGGCGGCGATGTGGCGCAGGGCGTGAGCGTCGGTGAGCCTGCGTTTGCCGAGTTCGAGGGCGGAGATGTAGGTCTTGTCGTAGCCCAGGAGTGTGCCGGTCTCGCTCTGGTTGTGTCCGTGCACGCGCCGGTGGTAGCGCAGGATGCGGCCCAGGTCGCGGGTGGCGAGCACGGTCTGCGCCTCCGGCGTTGCCCACCGCCATGCGGCGTGCCGGGGCGAGGGCCGCTGCGGGGCGGCTGTGCCGTCATCGGGCTGGGTCATCGCTCACGCCCGGTGCGCCGCTGTGTAGACCGCGGCGATGGATCGTTTGTAGCCCTGCGGCATGGTCAGGCCGGCGATCTCGGCTTCGTCGAAGAGGCCTACGCGAGCGTGTTCGTGGCTGATGACCGGGGTCTGGTGCGGGGTGAGGACCGTGCAGTCGTAGGTGACGATCAGTACGCGGCGGCCGGGCAGCGGCTCGTAGATCCAGGTGTCAAGTGGCTGTCCTGCCTTAATCGTCCAGCCGGTCTCCTCCAGGACCTCGCGTTCCACCGCCTGGCGCGGATCCTCATCGGCCGGGTGCGATCCGCTGGGCGGTCCGATCTCCAGCCTGCCGCCCGGCAGTTCCCACTCGCCACGTTCGTTGTGCAGCAGCAGGACCCGCTGACGACTGTCCAGGGCGACTGCCTTGACGGAGACGGGCCACAGCGACGGCTTGTAGGACATGCAGATTCCCGGGGGTTGTTCGGTGGAACGGGCCCTCGCAACGTACCGGCCCTCCCCCGCCATCCGTCACAGATTCCCGAAATGCCCGAGTCGACAATCTGTCGCTTTACCGGCGGCCGCCGCGATCCGACCCTGTGGGAAAACCGACCTGCCAAGGGAGCGCACCGATGCTGACCCGCGCGGACACACACTGGTTCACCGCTTTCCGCGCAAGCTCCCTAGGTCGGACGAGCCCGATCATGGCCCAAGTCGCCGAACGCGGACTCGTCACGGTCGACGGGCTCGTCTCGCGCGCAGCGGTACGGGCGTTCGCCCGGCGGATCATGGCGCTCACGCCGCACCCCGACAGCGACCGCGACGGCCTGACGACCATCCAGAACATTGGTGCGCCCTCCCGGCAGCCCGGGATGGCCGGTCTGGGGACCGGCGAGCTTGTGGCCCACACCGAGCGGTCCAGCATTCCCCGTCCGCCGCAGCTGATGCTTCTTGTCTGCCTGCGCCCCGCCGCCAGCGGAGGAGAGGTCCGCCTGACCGACGGCCGCGCGGTCACCGAGCACCTGGCTGCTCTCGCCCCCGAAGCACTTGAGGCAATGGCGCTGCGGGGTACCGCCTACTACGGCGACGGCGGCGGCCACCCCTCGCAGGTTTTCACCCCCGGCTCGAACGGACGCACGCTGCTGCGGTTCCGCCAGGACGAACTGAGCCGCTTCAGCCCCCTGGTCGACCGGTACCTGCCCGCTCTGCGCGAAGCAATCGCCGTCCACCAGCAGACCGCCCGGCTCACGGCCGGACAGGGCTACCTCCTGGACAACACCCGCTTCCTCCATGCCCGCACCGCATTCACGGGCGACCGGCTGTGCCTCAGGGCACTGGGCGAGCCCCTCACCCCGGCCCCCGCCGGAATACCCGCGCTCCGCAGCTGATCAACGCATCCACCTCAGCCCCGCGGCGGCCACGCCCGCCAACGCCGGACGCCACCGGCACCTCTTGAGCTATCCCCGCCCTCGTACCTGCAGAAAGAAACCACGATGACGCCCCCAGCATCTCCCCCCTGTTCAGGGGACTGCGTGAGGCCTGCCCTGCCCCTCCCAGGCCGGATCCCTGCGCCCCCGTTACGAGACCAGCGAGCAACGCCCCACGACTCAGGGACGCGCGTCAGCGTTGTTCCAGTAGTCGGGCAGCATGTCCTCGACCCAACGTGGGACGTGTACCGGGCCCTGGGGTCCCATCTGCGGGAACCAGGGCGCCAGGACAAGGACGGGACTGCCGTCGACGGCGTCGAGGTCGGTGACGTGGACATCTCGGCCGTCGACGTGCAGCAGGCGGGGGTGGGAGATGCCGACCTGGTCGGGCCTGCGGTGGTTGCGGTGGACGAATGTCCCCGTGGCCGGCCAGGCCGCGTTTCCGCGGGGGCTGCGGGCGTGCAGTTCGATGTCCGCAGGGTTGGCCAGGTGCATCTTCCACACGACCTGCACGTGCGAGAACTCCTCCAGCCCTTGCAGGGATTCGAGCGGGTAGTCGGGGTTCAGGCGGATGATCGAGGTGACGCCGCCCTGGTAGTCGTCGTGGACGCTGGTGTGGCCTCCGACGACCGTGCCGATCTGCGGCAGCTCGAACAGCATGCTCATCCTCCCCGGTCCTGTGACGCCCTGGTGACGCCGCGCGGGATCTCACCCTATGGCGGACAGCATCTCCTGGGCGCGGTGGGTGAGTTCGGTGACCTGGTGTCCGCCGCGCTGGCGGACCGGCGAGAGGTCGCGTTGCATGCGGTGGATGACGTCGCGGGCGCGGCCGGAGTGGACGCCGCTCATGGCGTCCAGGGCCTGGTTCCAGGTTCCGCAGGCCTCATCGAGGCGTCCTTGGCGGACCTGGACGGCGGCGAGGTAGCCCAGGGTGACGCTGTGGGTGCGGGTGTAGAGCTGGCGGCGGCGGGTGGCCACGGAGCGCTGGAAGTGGTGTTCGGCGTCCTTGGGGCTGCCGAGGTCACGCAGGGCGCAGGCGGTCTCGTGGGCGAGGGAGGCTTCGGCGAAGAAGGCGACCCGCTCGGGATGGTCGGTGCCCGCGCGGTTCAGGTCGCGTTCGGCGCGGCTGATGGCGGTGAGGGTGGCGGGGCGGTCGCCGGTGGCGGCCAGGGCGCGGGCGTGGACGATGCCCAGGAGTGCCTTCTCGCGCCAGGTTGCTTTGCCGTAGCGGGTGGGGTCCATGGAGGCGGTGGCGAGGTCGAGGGCGTGGCGGGGGTGGCCGAGGTCGACGGCCTGGTGGGCCATGGCGCGCAGGATGTGTCCGGCCAGTGGGCCGTCGCCTGCTTCGGCGGCGAGTTTGGTGGCGAGGGTGAAGTAACGCTGTGCGGTGCGGTGCTGGGAGGCGTCGAAGGCGGTCCAGCCGGCGAGGTAGGTCATCTCGGCGACGGCCGTGTGCAGGTCGCGGCGGGTGGTGTCGTCGGGGAAGCGGGCGTGAAGGAGCGGGGCTGCTTCGAGGGTGAGGTGGGCGACGAGGGCGGAGCGTCCGGCGGCGCCGCCGCGCTGCTGGTCGCGGGCGGAGTGGAAGGCGGTGAGCTGGCGCAGGTCGTCGATGTCGGCGCCGGTGACCGTGCGGCCACTGGCCGCGGGGCGGTTGCGGGCAGCGGCCCGGGTCTGGTTCCACCAGGCAGGGGCGGGCAGGGTGAGGGCGGCGACGGAGTAGGCGGCGCCGGTGAGCATCGTGCGGCGGTGCAGCATGTCGAGATCGTCTCTTCCCAGCGAGCCCAGCATGGTCAACGTGTCGGCGTTCCAGTCGGACGAGCCACTCGGCGTCTCCCCCGGTTCGAGTCCGATGTCGGCCGGTGTGATCGGGCGGCCGAGCTTGCGGGAGAGCGTCTCGCAGAGGATATGCGGCGCCCGGCCGCTGGGGCGTGTGCCCGCGATCCACATGGCGACGTGCGAGCGGCTGATCGCTCCCAGCTCGTGTGCCGCCATCTCTTGGGCGACGCGGCCGATGGCGGCGGCGAGTTTGGGCTGGGACCAGCCCGTCTCCGCCAGCAGCGCGGCAAGCCGTTCGTTGCGTGTTCGAGCCATCGCCGGTCCCTCACCAGAAAACGATCTTTGACGCCTTTGACGGGGTTCCCCGCACCCGGTCACTACCTGTCAGCAACCGTACGCGGTTGTCTCAACGTAGCCCGAACACAGCCCAGTTCGCACCCGCGCGTCAGCGCTCCGCCCTCGCCCACTTCCCGCCGGGCGCCGTCGGCGCCGTGTGGAGGCCCGTCCATGTGCCAGCAGAAGGTGACAACGATGACACCCCCAGCAGCACCCGCTCCCGAGACCACGTGCCGGATGGTGATCGCGATGCAGGCCACCCGGGCAGCCGTCCCCTGCGCACGCCAGACCCTGCGCGCCGGCCTGCGCCATTGGGCCCTGCCCCGGGACCTGACGGCAGATGTCCTCCTGGCCGCGAGCGAGGTCCTGGCCAACGCGGTCGTCCACGGCTGCGCGCTGGCAGGCCCCGCGAGCGAGGTGACGCTGACCGCGTCACGCGTGGGGCGGAGCGTACGCGTGGAAGTCCACGATCCCTCCCCCGTACTCCCGCTCGCCAAGCCGGTCCGGGTCGGCGACGACGCTGAGGAGGGCCGGGGGCTGGCCCTGGTGAGCGCGTTCACCGACCGCTGGGGCGTGAAGCTGGATGCGGACCGGGCGGGCAAGACGGTCTGGCTCGAGGCCGACCTACCCGCACCTGCGGCCACCGCTGCCGCCTCCGCTTCAGTGCCGTCGGCTGGACAGTCGGGGGGCCTGCGGTGAAGGCCACCGGCAAGGACGTCTACCGGCTCGCCGACGGGCGGCGGGTCCCGTACGTGACGTGCTGGTCAGCGGAGAAGGTGCTGCCCGGGCGGATCGTTCGCCATCCGCGCCGCGCCGGGATCGCCTACCCGGACGAGGTGCGTACCGACCGGGATATCGAGCGGGCCCTGTGGGTGCGCCAGGGCCTGGGGCGTGGCGGGGGCGAGCCGGTGATGGCTGGTGTGCATCCCCTGCGCCAGCGGCAGTGCATGGCGGACAACGCCTGCCAGGTGTGCGGTCATCCGGCCGTGCTCGATCAGCGGGGCTATGTGTTCTTGATGCGCTCGCCGTCCGGTGTGCCGGTGCGGGAGGGGGAGAGGACGGTGGCGCCGCCGGTGTGCGCGGGGTGTGTGCCGGAGGCGGTGCGGGACTGTCCGCCCCTGGCGCGCGGGTTCGTCGCCGCTCACGTCGGCTCCTACGAGTTCTGGGGCATCGCCGGGATCATCCACGACCCCCATACCCTGAGCCCGCTCCCCCACGATGTGGCCGAGCCGCTGCCGCAGGTGGCGTTCGAGGACCCCCGCTTCTGCTGGACGCTGGCCGCACGGGTCGTGGTGAGCCTGCGGGACGTGACCCCGCTCAGCGTCGAGGACCTGCTGTCCCTGTGCGCTGACCAGCCCCCGCGCACCGCATCGCCGGTCGACGAGGCGCTTGCGGCGCACCCGGCATTCAACGCCCCGCTGGACGACCCGCTCGCAGGGCCCCAGGCCGAGGCTCTGCTGGCCGACGCCATCTTCGGCCCCGGCACCGCACAGGTAATCGCCACACGTTCCGGGTCTTCGCGCGCCGCGGACCACTGCTCCGCGTCCACGCCCGAGGACATCGCATGACGCAGTACGGCCGTGTACAGGCCGCTCCCGCTCACCAGGCCCCGGGGCCCGCGTGCGCCACCGCGGCCGCCGCGGTGCCCGACCCGCTGGCGTGCCCCTGCCCCGCGCCGTGGCAGGACCGCCGGGTCGGCGTGGAGGTGTCCGTGCGGCCGGCGTCGTGGGCGGGGGAAGGCGTGGACCGGTACCTGCAGCTCCTGGCCGTCCCCGCTCTGGCGGGCCAGGGCGTGAGCGTGGTGGTCGGCGGGCAGCGGTTCCTGGCGGTCCCGGTCGGCGGCCCGCGCCGTGGCGGCGACCTGCCGGTCGCGTCCTGGCGCGAGGCGCGGGCGGTGGCCCGTGCGCTGCGCGGCCGCGACGGGTTTCCCCGGGTGCGGGTGCGCTACGCCTGGTACCGGGATACCTGCCACCTCGTGTCCTGGGGCGCCTGGCCCCCGCGGCGCTTCGACGACCACACGGCGCGGGGCCTGCACTACGGCTACCACCCCGACGTCATCAACGCGTTCGCTCCCCACCGCTCCCCCCGCTGACTCTGCTTCGGCCGCTGGGCCGTGACCCCGCCCGGCCCCTCGCGCAGCCGACCGTTCAACCCGCCCCCTCCTACAGGGGCCTTCAGGAGACCTTCTCGATGATCGCCTTACCAAGTCCCGCGGTGTTCCCGCCCGCCCCGCTGCAGCCCAGCGAGCACCCACACCCCGCACCCGTGCATGCCCACAACGCCGACGTGGTCCGGGCTCCTGCCGCGCTCGGGAAGATCGCGCTGAACCTGGTGTTCAGGGTTGGCCAGTTGGGTCCGGTGCTGTACTGCGCCGACGACCAGGTCCTGCTCATCCCCGTGCCGCACCGCACCGCACACTGGTGGTACGCCCCGCACTCGCAGTGCCGCCCCGGGCCCGCCTGGTGGTGCGACGACCTTCACGCCCCCCGGATCTCCCACCGGCCGTGCACCGGCCGCATCTGGATGCTGCACCAGCGCCAGGGCACCGAGGCGCTGACGGATCCGCGCGCGTTGTTCGACGCGCTGAGCTCGTCCCGGGCCACCTCCACCACCCCGACCCACCCTGTCGCGCAACTGCTGGCGGTGAGCGCATGACCGCCACCGCGATCCCCGCGCCCAGCATGGCCACGGCCTCCCCACCGGGCTGGGCGGCCAGCCGGACGGACGTGCCCCGCGGCCACCGCGTGTACGACTACCTGCTGGGCGGCAAGGACCACCTCACCCCCGACCGGGTCCTGGGCGAGCAGCTGCTGGGCGCCGCGCCGTGGCTGGCCACCGCCGCGCGCATCAACCGCGCTCACGGCGTGCGCGCCGTCCAGGAGATGTCCGGGTGGGGGATCGGTCAGTTCGTGGACCTGGGCTGTGGTCTGCCCTCCCCCGCGCACCTGCGCCTGCCCGCCCTCCTGGACGGCGTTGCAGTGGCGGGCGTCGGCGAGGACGCGCGGGTGGTGCATGTCGACGCCGACCCGGTCGTCATGGCCACCGCGCGCGCCCTGCTGCGCACCCCACACGGCACCAGCGCCTTCCTGCACGCCGACCTCACGACGGCCGCCGCGCTCATAGCGGGTCTGGCTACGGTCACCATCGAACGGGACCCTCGCCGTCCGGTGTTGGACCTGAGCCGTCCGGTCGGCGTGCTGCTGCACGACGTGCTGCCTTACCTGTCCGACGCACATGCCGCGGCCCTCATGGAGCGGCTGCGGGCCTGGCTGCCGTCGGGCAGTGTCCTGTCGGTCACCCACGCCACCGGCGACTTCGCCCCGCGCACCTCCCAGATCCTCGCCCGGCGCATGGCTGAGGCGGGCCTGCCCTACTTCCCCCGCTCTCGAGCCGCCATTAGGGCGCTGACGGGCTGGGAGCCGGTGACGCCGGGGCTGGTACCGACCGCGCGCTGGTCGCAGCAGGACGGCATTCGCGCGCTACCGGAGGCGGTCTCGGGCGCGTATGCCGTCTTCGCCGCGCAGCCTGGCCGTTCTCACCCTGGCAGGAGCGAGGATGCCTGAGTACCCGCCGTCCGTATCCCCCCGGCGTGCGCGCCGACGTCCTCCGGTCGTCGTAAACCAGTGGCTTGCGGCCGTTCCCGTGCTGGCCGCGTCCGGCACCATCAGCGCGGCCTGGGCCCTGCACGCCGACGGCCTGGTGCCGCTGACGATCTCCGTGCCCGCGGCCATCCTGGCCGCGGTCGGCGCCACCGTCAGCGCCCACCAGCACACATCTCTGTACCACCGGCGCGCCCATGAGCACCGGGCCCGGTCCGAGCGCGCGCTGCGCGAACTGGTCGCCCATGCCCGGCAGATGCGCCATGCCATGGACGCCACCGCCCAGCGCGTCGCCCACGGCGACCTGACCCCCGCACCACCCGCATCATCCTGGACCTCGCCACCCGTGGACGGCTTCGACGAGGTGCACCGGCTGCTGGCGACGACGACCGCCGAGATCAGCCGGGTCCTGGTGGACCGGGCACGCCAGCAGCAGGCGCAGCGGGCCACCGCGCATCTGCACGATGAACTGCTGCGCGTGGTGGCCTACCGCCAGCTGCCCTTGATGCAGGCCACTCTGGGACGGCTGAGCCGGGTGGAAGACCTGGTGGAGGACCCGGACCTGCTGTCCGAGCTGTACAAGATCGACCATTTGATCATGCAGGCGCTGCGGCGGGCGGAGGGGTATGCGCGGCTGGGCGGGCAGAAGTCCGCGCCCTGGAAGCAGGAGCCGCTGTCGGTGGTGACGGCCCTGAGGTCCGCGGAACAGGAATGCGAGCAGTACACGCGGGTGGTGGTGGCACCGGACTGCGACCACCTGGCATTCCACGGGCATGTGGCCCGCGATCTGGTGCACCTGCTGGCCGAACTGATCGAGAATGCCACCCAGTTCTCCCCGCAGACCACCCGGGTGCAGGTCAAGGCCACCCAGATCGCGGAAGGCCTGCACATCCTGGTCAGTGACCAGGGCCTGTCGATCCCCGACGCGAAGCTGCACCGGCTCAACGCCCACCTGGCGGCTCCCGGCGAGGAGCTGCTGCGGGAGGGGCTGCGCACCGGGCAGATCGGCCTGCTGGTCGTCGCCGTCATCGCCCGCCGCCTGCGGATCCGCGTGCAGCTGCACTCCACCCCGCACCACGGCAATCAGGCGCACGTCGTCGTCCCGCAGGCCCTGCTCACCCCGAGCAGAGCAGAAGAACCCCTCGCGCCCGTGCCCGGCGTGCCGTTGACGTCACCTCTGGGCCCGGGCCAGCTTCCCGGCCCGATGGGCGCGCCTCGGGCAACAGCGAGGCCACAGCCAGGGTCAGGGTCACCACAGGGCCCCGTCCGCGCGGCGCCTGCGGGCCCGTACGAGCAGCCGGCACCGCACCCGGTCCCGGTCCCGCGGGTGGACCCGTCGCTGCCCGCGCTGCCCCGGCGTGTGCGTACCTCCCCGGCGGCGGCCGCCCCGGCACGCCCCGCCCCGGCCGCTGACGGCCTGCCGCAGGGCTCGCTGATGGGCGCCTACCTCCAAGGGGTCCGCCGCGCCCAGCAGCCTCCGCCCTGACCTCCCCCTCTGTGCCCTGCGCAGGTCCCCTTCTCCCACCCCCGTTCCTTCTGACCGGAGTTGAGTGATGACGCTTCCCACCGACCCGCTGTCCACGATCAGTGACCGCCTCGAGCGGTTCGTCGCCCAGACGCCCGGCATCGTGCGCGCCGTGCTGTTCACCCCCGACGGCCTGCAGTGGCCCCCGCCGCAGGTCTGCGATGCGGACGCGGAGCGCTTCGCCGCCGCCTGCTCCATGCTCGCCTCGGTGGCCCAGAACCTGTTCCAGGACCGGTCGGGCGGGGTGCGGCAGAACGCCGTCGAGCACGACGACGGCTACCTGTTCATCATGCACACCCCGCACCAGGTGGGTGTCGGCACGCGTGCGGTAGCCCTGGCATTCGGTGTCGAGGCCAGCCGTGAGGCCGACCCCGGCACGCTGGGCGCCGTGATGAGCAAGTGGATCGCGGGGATCGCCGGGCACCTGACCGTCCAGGCCCGCGACCACACCGCCCCCGTCCGCTGACATGGCCGCGCATGCCGATCCCTCGCCTGGCGTGCCCGCGCAGCTGCGCCCCTACCTCCTGACCCGGGGCCGTACCCGGGCCACCCGTGATCTGGCCCCCACCACGCTGGTGACCGCCCGGCCCGCCGCCCAGGGGACGGATCTGGGCGTGGACGGGCCGCGGATTCAGCTGCTGTGTGCCGCGCCGACCTCGGTGGCGGAACTGGCCGGGCTCCTGGCCCAGCCGCTGCCCGTCGTCAAGATCCGGGTGGACGACCTCCTGACCGCCCATGCCCTGGTGATTACCCAGACCACCGATGTCGACCACCACCGTCTGCTGGAGGCCGTCCTTGCCGGACTTCGACGCGCCAAGTGAGCCCCGTCTCGCCCCGATGCGGGTCAAGGTCGTCGTCGCGGGCGGATTCGGCGCCGGCAAGACCACCTTCGTCGCATCCGTCAGCGAGATCGACCCCCTGACCACCGAGGAGGTGCTCACCGACCCCGGCAGCACCATCGACTCCCTTGACGGGGTGGCGGCCAAGACCACGACCACCGTGGCCCTCGACTTCGGCCGCATCACCCTGCCCAGCCCCGACCCCGCAGAGCAGCCGGTCGTGCTGATGCTGTTCGGTACCCCCGGACAGGACCGCTTCCGCCCGATGTGGGACAGCGTCGCCGACGGCGCGCACGGCGCGGTCGTCCTGGCCGACACCCGGCGCCTGGCCGACTGCTTCAACGCCATCGATTACTTCGAACGACACCAACTGCCGTTCATCGTCGCCGTCAACCGCTTCCCCGACACCGCCGCCTACCACCCGGACCAGATCCGCAGCGCACTCGCCCTGGACCCGGACCTGCCCCTGGTGGTGTGCGACGCGCGCGAGCGGGCCTCCTCACTCGACGCGCTCATCACCCTGGTCGTCCACGCCCTGCACCGCCTTCCCGCCCCGCCCGAACCCGCAGGAGCCCGCCCGTGACCCTCGCCCCGCCCCTCGACACTGCAGAGCACCTGCGGCTCCTGCACCGCCTCGGCCTCGACGCGGCCACCCCCGAACACGACGCGCACGCCGCCGAACTGCGCCACAAGGCCTGCCAGATCGACCCGGCAAGCGCCCACCGGCTCACCGCCCTGATCAACATCTTCCTGCCCGACGGGCGCCAGCACTTCATCGGCATGTCCCAGCCCGAGGACACCCAGGAACCGCTGGAACGCACCATGCAGCCCGGCTGGGGCTTCTGCAGTACCTTCCTCACCCGCCAGCTCGCCCTGGTCCTCGCCGACGTGCGGGACATGCCCCGCTCGGCCTCCAACCCGGTCGTCGCCCGCCTCGGCATCCTCACCTACTCCGGCGCCCCCCTCATCTACCGCCCCGACCACACCGGCCACGGGCTCGTCCTCGGCGCCGTCTGCTACGTCGGCCCCGCACCGATGGACGCCACCACCCGCCAGGAATCGCTCACCGTCATCAAAGCCTTCCGCGACCAGGTCATGACACGCGCCTACACCCACGCCGCCCGCGCCACGCCCTGACCCGCACCGCGTTCGCCCCCGCATGCCGACGCCCTCACCTGCCCGTGACCGCAGCCCCCTCATTGGAGGAATGAGCCGTGTCCGACCTGTTTCTCACCCCCGCCCACCACGAACTCCGCGCCCAGGTGCGTGCGTTCGCCCAGGAGCATGTCGCGCCCCGGGTCGAGGCGATGGAGGCCACTCAGGACGTCGAGGTGCCGCTCGCGCGCCTGATCGCGGAGCAGGGCTGGCTCGGCGCGACCATCGAAACCGCCTACGGCGGGATGGGCGCCGGGCACCTGGCCAAGACGCTCATCATCGAAGAGCTCTCCCGGGTCAGCGCGGCGATGGGCGCGATGGTGCAGGCCTCCCAGCTGGGCACCGCGAAGATCATCCACTACGGCAGCGACACTCAGAAGCGTCAGTGGCTGCCGAAGATAGCCGCCGGGACGTGCCTGCCGACCATCGCCGTCACCGAGCCCGGGTGCGGCAGCCACGTCGCCGGGATGACCACCACCGCCACCCGCGACGGCGACACCTACCTCCTCAACGGCGGCAAGGTGTACGTCGGCAACAGCCACATCGGCCACCTGCACGGCGTCATCGCCCGCACCGGCGACGGCCCGCGCGGTCTGACCGCGTTCCTCGTCGAACACGACACCCCCGGCCTGACCCTGCCCCCGCACGGGCGGACCCTGGGCCTGCACGGCTTCTCCTTCGGCGCGCTCCGCTTCGAGCAGTGCCGCATCCCCGCCGCCAACCGGCTCGGCACCGAAGGCCAGGGCCTGGACGTCGCGTACTCCTCCAGCCTGCTGTACGGACGGGCGAACCTGACCGCCGTCGCCCTCGGCATCCACCAGGCCATCCTGGAGGCCACCGTCGCCTTCTGCCGCGAACGTGAACGCTACGGGGCGAGCCTGGCCCGCCTGGGCACCGTGCAGGCGAAGATCGGGCAGATCCACGGCCGGCTGATCACCGCACGCACCGTCGCCTACCACGCCGCCAGCCTCCTCGACCACGGCCGGCCCTGCGACACCGAACTGATCAACGCCAAGCTCCAGAACGTCGAACTCGCCCTGGACTCGGCCCGCACCGCGATGGAACTCCACGCCGCCGCAGGCCTGTTCACCGACCGGCCCATCGAGCGGTTCCTGCGCGACGCCCACCACATCCTCGCCCCCGCCGGAACTTCTGACATCCAGGCCCTGCGCCTGGCCGAAGCCGCCCTCGGCGACGCCAAACCCCCCTACTCCGCCCGCCACATCCACCCCTTCCCCACCCCCCAGACCAGCCTCACGCCCCAGCCCGTCTGAAAGGTAGGACCAGCCCGTGCCCCGCGCACTCCTGCCCCCGCTCCCCCTGCAGCAGCAGAGGGTGGCCGCCCTGCTCCTGCAGGGTTGTTCCAACGCCCAGATAAGCGAGTACGCCTCTCTCGCTCCCGCCACCGTCACGTCCTACGTCAAAGGCATCCGGCAGCACGTGAGCGCGCCACCGCGCTGCTCGCGCGGCGTCCTGGCCCACCTGCTCCTGGCCGCCGGTTTCCTCACGCCGCCCGAGCCGCCGGTCCCCGGCATCACCCTGACCCGCGACGAGCAGCTCCTTGTGCACGCGATCGCCCGCTACAGCAAGCCCCTCGACCAGCGCGCCGCCTTCCCCGACACCAGCCGTCGCGCCTTCAGGGAACGCATCGTCGCGCTCATGGCGAAGGTCGGCGCCCGTGACCAGGGGCACCTCGTCGCCATCGTGCACGCCCTCGGCCAGCACGAGGCCGCCGCAGCCGGCAACGTCCGTGCCGCACCGAACTGACCAGCCCCACCAGCCGCACCCGGTCCTGCCCGGACGGCACCGGTCGGCCTCGTACCCCCCGCCGCTCACTCCAAGGAAGGTCCACGTGACCAGCCAGCCCGTCCTGCCCAGACTCACTGCGGCTGCGCCACCGCCGCAGATCTCCAAGTCCCACCGGCCCCTCGCCAAGGCCTACGCCCGCGGCCTGCCCCTGGCGCGCATCGCCCGCGAGGCAGGCCTGTCACGCAGCAGCCTGGCGCGCTGCCTCGCCCAGATGCGCGAGCAGATGCACTGTCCACCAGGGGCCAGCAGGGCCGTCCTCGTCCACGCCCTGCTCACCCACCAACAGGTCCCCCGCCCGTCCACACCACGACCCGACCTCATCCTCACCGTCGACGAAGTACGCCTGCTGCGCGCGATCAGCGAGCACTCCACCCACCAGAGCATCTGCAACGCAACCGGACTGAGCAGCCGGCGACGACGCAACGCGACCCGTGCCCTGCTGGCCAAGACCGGCGCCGTCGACAGCACCCACCTCGTCGTGATCGGACACGCGATGGGCATCCTGCGCCCTCAGGACGGCAGGCCCGCCGCCACGCCCCCGCCTGCCGGCGCTGCCCCGGAGAGCACCTCGTGACCCCCACGATCCTGAGCACAGCGGTGTCACCCGCCCGCAGACCGCGGCATGCTGTCGTGGCCGCACCGTTCCAGGTACGTCCGCTGGCAACGGGCGCCGAGCGTGCGGAAGCGTGCGCGCTGGTCCAGGACCGCATCCAGGACCTGGCCGCGCGCGGCATCCACCTGCCCGCCGCCCACACCTACGCGTTCCGCGACCCGTCGGCCAGCGCTATCGGACTGTACGAGGACGACCGGCTACGGGCCTGCCTCATCCTCAACCAGCAGCCCACACCAGGCCCCGGCCCCGGCCCCGGCGGGACGGCACCCTGCCTGGAGATCACCCACCTCTATACCGACCCCCAGCCCGACTCCGAACACTGGGGGCGGCTGGTCAGCTTGTGGGCGGCGGACTACGCCGCGCGCCGCCACGACCATACGGTCCGTATCACGGCCACCGCCGGGCTCCTGGACCCGCCCGAGCACACCGAGCGGCTCCTCACACACGCCCTCACCCTGGGCTGGCACCCCGGCGGAACCAGCCTCAACCCACACGCCCAGCACCAGCGCGCGCTCCACCTCACCCGGCCCGCCCAACCGCGCGCGGGCCTGAGCGCGTACATCAGGTGCCGCGTCCCCCTCGCCCTCCCGCCGGCCGCGCCCCGCACCGGCCACGCGCCATGACCGGCACCCCGCAGCCGCGCACGCTCCGCAAGCCGGAGCTGTCCGCCTCAAGCCCCGCCCGGCACGGACCGCGCCTGTCAGTGCTCAACCGCTGGCGGCTCGCCGTCCTGGCCACCAGCCTCGCCACGATCATCACGGCAGCCGAGCTTCCCCGCTGAGCTGCCAGATCATGCGGCTGCCCGTCCCGTCCTGCCCGCGCCCCGCACTGCCTTGACCCCGCAGGAGTTGATCCGATGCCCAGCAAGCCATCGCCTGCCGCCACGCTGCCGTCCCTGCCCAAACGGGACCGGATCACCGGAGCGGTCCGCGCCGCTGTGACAGAAGCCGTGGTCAACGCCTATCTGGGACCACGGCAGTTGAACGTGCAGCAGATCGCGGACGAGACGGGCCGTTCCTACTGCTTCATCTACGGCCTGCTCCGCGAAGCGGACACCCCGCTGCGCCCCAAGGGCGGCCTGCTCCCCCGCCTCCCGCAGGACACCGCCAGCGACCAGGCAACGACCCCACACGGCGCCGACGGCCGTATCAGCTCCGCGCACCAGCGCGTCGCCGCTCTTCTCCTGCTCGACTGGTCCAACCCTTCCATCGCCGCACACCTGGGCTTGCAGCTCACCACCATCAACGGACACCTCGCCGCGATGCGCCGGCGTCTGGGCTGCCCACCCCGCTCCACCCGGGCCGTCCTCGCCCACGCCCTACTCACCCACCAGCAGGTCCCGCCGCCCCGCCTCCCCCATCGGGACATCGAGCTGACCGGGCACGAACGGCGGCTCCTGCTCGCGATCGGTGAACACACCACCGCCTGCGCCATCGCCGCCACCCTCAGCCTGCCGGTGCAGGAAGTCGCCCACGCCGCTGCCGCACTGCGCACCAAGGCACAGGTGAGCTCGGACCTGGAGCTGATCGTCCGCGGCCACGCCCTGCACCTGATCGGGCCCTCGCACCAGCAAGACGACGACCACGCGGCGGATCATCCGCGTCCCCCGCCCGGAAGCGTCGCACCGCGAGGAACCGCATACGCGCCTCACCCTGTCTCCACGTCCCGCCGACACCGCACCTCAGGACCGCAGATGACAGCCGCTCCACCCACCCCAATCACCCCCCACCCACACGGAGACGTGCGCGGACCATCACCGCTGGCCACGTTCACCACGGGCGAGGCCACCAGTGCCGCCGGAACCGCGTGCACGGCTGTCGCCCTTCCCGTCATCGCCATCACCTTGCTGCACGCCACTCCGCTGCAGGTCGCGGTGCTGGGGCTGCTGGCGATGCTGCCCGCACTCGCCCTGTCCCTGCCCGCCGGGGCGATCGGCGATCGCTACCCCAAGCCCCGCATCATGGCCCTCGCCGACGTCGCCTCCGCCCTCACCGTGACCGCCGTACCCGCCTGCTGGGCGCTCGGCGCGCTGGGCATGCCGGTGCTGTATCTGACGGTGATCTTGCTGGGGGCGCTGCGGGTGCTGCACCAGGCCGCCGCCATCGCCGTCGTCCCCGAACTCGTCCCCGCCCACCGCGTCGCCCACGCCAACAGCACCGTGTCCGGGACCAGTTCGGCTACCGGCTCCGCCGGAACGTACCTGGCCGCCGTGCTCGTCAGCGTGCTCGGCGCGGCCCAGGCCCTGCTCCTCGACGCGGTCTCCTACCTCGTCGGCGCGCTGTGCGCGGCCCGCACCCGGCCGCCCCACACCTGCGCCCGCGCCGTCAAGGCACCCGTCCGCGACGGCATCGCGTTCATCTGGCAGCACCCGCTGCTGCGGCCGCTGTACGGGGCGCTGGGGCTGCATTCGTACGCGTACAGCATCATCACCACCTACGTCGCCTACCAGCTGCTCACCGTCCTGCACACGGGCAGCCTCGGGCTCGGCCTGATCATGGGCTCCGGCGCGGCAGGCGCCGTGGCGGGCGCGTTCCTCGCCCCGTGGGCGGAGCACCGCTTCGGCCTGTACGCCCTGTCCCAGGCCGCGTTCGTCCTCTACCTGCCCGCCGCAGTCCTGCTGCTTGCGGCATCGCCCGGCCCGTGGAGCGTGGCTCTCCTGTCCCTGGCGCAGGCGTTGCAGATGGTGGTGTCGGCGGCGGCCGGGCTGACGCAGCGTTCGGTGCGGCACCGGATCACACCGGCGCAGGTGCAGTCGCGGGTGCAGCAGACCGCGGTCTGGGTCGTCTCCGGCATCCGCCCGCTCGGCGTCGTCACCGCCGCACTCATCGCCACCACCCTCGACGTACGCACCGCTCTGTGGGCAGGCACGCTGCTGCTCCTTCTCCCGCCGCTGCTGCTCGCCGCCTCCCCCGTCCGCCGCCTGTCCCCCAGTGCCCCGCCGCGCTCTGCCCTGGCCTCGTGAGGAGAACCCACGATGACGATCCCAGCGCCCTACCTCGCCCGGCCTCTCACCCTGGCCGACACCACCCGGGCCGTTGACCTGGTGCGCGCCCGCTTTGACTGGGCGCGGCTGCGTCAGCTGTCCCTGCCCGACCAGGCCTACCGCCGCGCTCTGCGCGCCGGAACCGACGTCGTCGTGCTGTGCGACGGGGACGACCTGATCGGCCTGCTCCACCTCAATCACCAGCCCGAGCCCGACACGTGGTCGCGCCTCGAGCCCGGCCTGCCCACCCTGGCCGTCACCTTCGCTCTCACCCAGCCCGGGCGCGACGACCGCCCGGCACAACTGCTCACCGCGTGGGTGACGAACTACGCCTCGCTGTGCGGCTACCAGCGGGTGCGCACCCAGCTCCCCCACCGCCACGCCGCCCCCGAGCACCTGGTCGACTACCTCACCCGCACCTGCGGCTGGCAACACGTGCCCACGCCCGCCGGGGCGTCCGCCGCGCAGGCGCTGCTGGAGATCCCGGCCCGCTACCTCACCGGGCTGCACCTGCTGGTCCGCAACGACGTCCCGCTGCAGATCGCACCCCCGCCCCCGGCAGCACCATCGGGAGCCGAGGAGCACGTCCTTGCGCACGTCTCACACCAGCCCCAGCCCCCGCCCTCGCCCTACCTCCTTGGCACCCGTCAGCCGGGCGGGGCGTGCTGAGATGACCGGACTCCTCACCGACGTGCCCGTCCACGCACTCCACCTGCCCCGCCCCTGGCAGGAAGACCTCTGGATCCCCCGCTTCACGGCCTGCCAGATCACCCCGCACCAGCCCCTGGAAACGGCCCTGGCCGTCCACCGCCACCACCTCGCACGCTGGCAGCTCCTTGCCCCGCACGCCCAAGACGGCCTGGCCGGCCGGATCGAGCAGGCCTTCGCCGCGATGCTCGACCTCGCCTTCCCCGACGGACACCTCACTGCCTGCTGGAGCAGCCTCTCCTTCCACCCCATCCCGGCTGACCGGCCCGGGAAGTTCCTCTGGTGTGCTCTGGTCCTCCCCAGCGCACCAGCCCGCACTGTCCTGCCGCCCCGGCACGAGCGGCTCAGCGCGATCACCGAGTGCTGTCACTGGACCAGCCGTGGCGCTCCGCACGGCAGCGTCCTCCGCGCGCTGGTGCGCACCGACCGCGGAACCCCGTCCCGCCCGGCTGCGGACAACTGCCCCGCACAGCAGCCGGATGCGCACCAGCGTTCCGTGCCGACCGCCACGCCCGCCGCGCGACCGCTGCCCATCGTGCGAAAGGACCACCGGTCATGAGTACGTCCCCTTCCGCTCTGGTGCGGACGTGCGGAGTACGTATCCGCGTCCCCGAGACCTTGCAGCTCGCCCTGTGGGCCGCCCACGAAGAGCGCGGCATCGTCCGGCACTCGGTGCTCTGCGAGCTGGCCGAACACCTCGCGGAGCAGTGCCACGCAGGCGTCGGAAGGCTCCTTCATCATCGTCCTGACCAGGCCGTCTGGGTGCTGTGGGACGACGACCCGGACAGCGAACCGCAGTGCCTTGCCCTCAAGGACTGCGCGAACCGCGCTGACCCGCACGCCAGCCAAGACAGCTGCAACCTGTACACGGATCATCCCGGGCCGTGCGGGCACCAGCTGGACACCGTACGGCCCGACAGCCATCGCCTCGGACTCGTCGACGCGGCCCTGACCGTCCTGAAGGAACCCGACCGTCACAGCCCTCTGGCCCTCTCCCGCGCGGCCCATGACGCGGCCCTGCTGCCCTGGGACGAACTACGCGCCCGCCGCCTGTGGCCCAGGCTGTCCCCAGCCGACCAGGCGGCCGTCTATCACCACATCTCGCTGCCCGCCGGGCCCTATATCGGCCCGTTCCTCGCCCAGCGCATCGTCCAGAACGCACCGCGGATCACCGGCCTGTGGCAACCCGGAGCGGACACCCTGCGTGGAGGTGCCGAGCAGGCCGAGCAGCTCCTGGAAGCCCTGGAAAAGCTCCCGGATGAGTGGCGCAGCATGGTGCTGGGCCTGCAGCGCTACCCGAAGACCGCGTACACAGCACGGGGCCGGTGCGAGGACGGCCAGGCACGGACACCGCTGGATGTGGCCCTGTCGGCTGCCCAGCGTGACGCCGACGCCGGGCGGGCACTGCCTGCCCCCGCGGCGGACGCCTCCAGCCTCCAGGACCGCGCCGAGGACCGTCACCGGGGCGGGGAGCTGTGGCATGTCTTGCGAGAACTCCCCTACGGCTGGCAGGTCGAGGCCATCCACCGCATCCACCACGGAAAGTCCGCGCTCTCCGCGATCGGCTCCATGACCGAAGCCCTCGACCGCATCCGCAGCTACGGCATCAGCCTGGGCCGCTACGCCGCCCCAGACCTCGACCGCCGCACCCCCCGATAACCCCGCCCCGCTCGCGCACTCCCGCCAAGGACTCGGACCTCCTCATGCCTGGACCCACCTACACGGCCCTCACCACCTTCGGCGCCACCCTGGTCGACAGCGCCGTACGACAGCTCTGGCCCGACGACACGATCACCCGCCTCACGCCCGTGCCGTCGCTGAACAGCCTGCTCTACCGAGTCGACGTCGAGGACCGGCGGCTCGTGGCGAAGGTCCCCGTCATGGGCGTCCCCGTCGCCACCGCGCTGCGCGGCACCTATGGCCCTCTGGAGCAGCTGCAGTCCCGCATGCGCGCCCACCTGGCCACCACCGCCCCGCCCACCCACGCCCAGCACACCCACCTCAAGCACCTGACCGCAGCCGGACTACCCGCCGCGGGCGCGGCCGGCTATGCCCGCGGGGTGCTCTTCACCCCCGCATCCCCCGACACCGAACCACTCGCCGACCTGCTCCGCGAAGAGCCGTGCAGGGCAACGGACTTGCTGCCACGCGCCCTGGCCGCCGTCGCGCCGGTCAGCGGCGGGGCTCTGCCGCCGGTGACCGCGCCGGGCTGCCAGATCACCAACCGCCTCCTGCACGGCCTGTCCGCACAGAGCACCTGGCGCTACCACCTCCAGCGCACCGACCGCATCCCCACCAGCACCCTCGCCACCATCGAACCCGTGATCACTGCGAGCATGCGTACCCTGATCCCGCTGGTACGGGAACTGCCCGGCCGGCCGGTGCTCACCTTCGGTGCGCTGCAGCCCGACCACCTGCTCTACGACGACACCCGCGACCAGCTCACGCTGCTGAGCCCGGCCCTGCAGTGGTCGAACCCGTACGCCGACCTGGCCCGGCTGATCTCCCGCACCACCCTGCTGATCCTCACCGACTCCCCCGCCACCGCCGTCGGCCGCAAGTACGTCCTGACCGCACTGGCCCACCTCCTGGATGACCAGGCCGCCCGCCAGTCCCCGGAACGGGGCGCACAAATGCTGCGGGCCGTGCTCGCCCTGTGGGCGGCCGACACCGCCCATCACCTGGTCAGCATCCTCAGCACCCCGTCAGACCTGCCGCTCGGCGTCACCGACAGCGCCGTCGCCACGCACTGCCGGCTGATGTGCACGCTCCTGCACCGCGTGACCACCGCAGCCGCCCTCGACCCGCCCCACCCCCAGGCGGCATGGCACGACCTGTTCGCCACCCTCAACACCCTCCACTGATCGTCCACGGACACCCTCTCCCCGCTCGCCGGAGGGCACGATGCACCTCACGACCCATCCAGACTCCGTGAACCGCCCGCGTCGCCCTTCGGCCTCACGGCGGGCTCACCACCGGTGCGTGCGTGCCGGGTGCGTGATCCAGGCGCGCCGTGGCCCGCGCGTGTCCTGCTGGTGGAGGAGTGCGGGGCCTGTTCTACGCGGCGGCGTGCAGGAGTTCGGGCACGCCCTGGGCGGTGGGGAAGTCAGCGAAGGCGGGGCGCAGTTCGCGTACCAGCTGGACGCAGCGGGGTGCGTCGATGCGCTGGGCCAGGCGCAGGGCCTCCAGGGCCGCGGCTGCGGCGGCCTCCGGTTCCCGGCGGGTGAGGTGGCCCATGGCCGCGTAGGTCAGGAACACGCCGCGGGTCTTGTCGCGTGTGGCGGGCAGCAGGGCCTGGCCTTCGGCGATGAGTCGGTGTGCCTGGGTGGTGTCGCCGAGGTCCAGCAGGCAGCGACCGGAGTCCACGGCCAGGTCGGCAGGCGACATCCACGCGCACCAGGTGGGGATGTCGCCCATGTCAGCGGTGTTCAGCAGCCGCTCCGCAGCGCCCAGTGCCTGCAGGGTCGCGTGGCGTTCACCGAGCGCCGCCTGCGCGCGGGCCAGGCGCAGGTAGAGCAGCGAACTCGCGACCGGGTGGGTGGTGCGGCGCAGCGCCCGGGTGAGGATGCCCGCGGCGGTGCCCGGATCGTCGCGCCAGCCTGCCTGATAGGCCAGGTCGCTGAGGAGTGCGGCGCCCATGTCGCGGTCGGCTGTGGCGTGGGCGTTGTGCAGGCCGGCGATCCAGTAGCGGCTGGCTGCTTCGTGATGGCCGTTGTCGAACTGGATCCAGGCGCAGCTCTGGGCGAGGCTGGCGGCGAGCCGGTGCAGGCGCACGCCCAGGGGACGGGGGTAGCGGTGGGCGTCGATGAGGTCGGTGACGCGGGCCAGGTGGGCGTCGTAGAGCGGGGCGATGTGCTGGCGTTGCTCGGTGGCCAGGGCGTTGAGGCGGGCGCTGGTGTCTTCCAGCAGCGTGACGACGTCGTCGCCGACCGGCGTTCCGGGGCGCATGGGTGTGGCGGGGCTGGCGGCCGCGTCGGTTGCGGCCCAGGTGCCGGCCAGGGCGATGAGCGCGGATCCCGGGATGGCGCTGAGCAGGGTGCGACGGTCCATGGTGTTCAAAGCCTCTCGCAGGGCGGGAACGGTGCTGGCGTGTCCCAGGGGAACGACTCCTGCGTCGCTGGTGGGCAGCCAGTGCGGCCAGTTGGCCGGGTCGACCGCGGCGTCGGGTACCCCCAGGACCCGGGCGATGTACCGCTGCGATTCGGGGCTGGGCACGACGCCCTGTTCCCATTTGTGCACGCGCTGGCGGTCGACGCCCGAGCGCAGGCCCTCGGCTTGTGCCTCGGCCCGGATGAGGCGGGCCAGTTGCTCGCCCGACAGTCCCAGAGCGATGCGGGCGAGGGCCAGGGGATGGCGCTCTCGGCGAGGGTCCATGGGTCGATCCAAGCACGCGCGCGCGAGGTGAGGGGGTGGTTCGCGGGTGCGGGACTACACCGGGACTACATCCAACTCCTGTGCGAATAGGTGCCTTTGCTCGACACTCGGTCACTCAAGCGGCCGTGGCCGTTGTGCACGGCGCCGCCGGTGACACCGCAGGGTGCGCCGTCCGCCCGGTGGCCTGCGTCCCCTCGGTTGTGGATGCGGGGGTGTGCCGAGTGTGTTCACGTTCCCGGTCTGGTGGCCGGCTGCTGGAGAGGAGAGCAACATGCAGGCTTCGTTCACCGGGTGTGACGCGGTGCTGCCCGAGCCGTCGCCCGGGATCGGTGGGCCGGCGTGGCTGGTGACTCCGGGGATCTCGCCCGGGCGTTTTGCTACGGCAGTGGGCTGTGGCGCTCACGTGGTCTTGCTGGATCTTGAGGATGCGGTGCCCCCGGGATCGAAGGCCGCCGCGCGGGCTGCGGTTTTTGCGTTCGTCAGCGCGCGTGCGAGGGGTGCGGGCGGTCCCGTGCTCGGTGTGCGGATCAACGCGGTGGACAGCGCCGACGGGCAGCAGGACATCGCCGCGATGGCTGAGTGGAATGTGTGGCCGGACCTGGTGGTGGTGCCCAAGGCCGAGTCGGGCGGAGCGGTCGACGCCGTGATTCGGGCCGCGTGTGCCGCGCGGGCGGTGACGCGGGTGTGGGCTCTGATCGAGTCTCCCAGGGCGCTGGTCGCCCTGGAGGAGATCGTGAACATGCCCGGGCTCGCGGGGGTGTTGTTCGGGGCGGCCGACTATGCGGCGGCGGCCGGGTGCCGCCTGACCTCCAGGGCGTTGTGGTACCCGCGCTCGCAGCTGGTGACGGCCGCGGCCGCGGCCGGGATCGCGGCCGTGGACTCGCCCTTCTTCGCCCTCAACGATCGCGGCGGGCTGCGCCAGGACGCGGTGGAGGCGGCGGAACTGGGCTTCTGCGGCAAGGTCGCCGTTCATCCACAACAGGTTTCCGTCATCGCCGAAGCGTTTGCTCCCACGGCGCAGGAGCTGCGGGCCGCCCGCGCGGTGCTGCAGGCAGCTGATGCGGCCCACGGCAGCATCACGACCACCGGCGGCGCGATGGTGGGGCCGCCCGTGGTGGCAGCCGCCCGTGCCCTCATCCGCCGGGCCACCCCCGCCACCGACAACCGCGGCACGTCCCCTGTCCCCGCTCCGAAGGGCAACTGATGACGGACATCCAGCAACTGGCCGCAGTTCCGGCCGGATTCCGGCGCGTGCAGGGCGGCCGGATCCGCGAGGTCGTCGGCCTGGGCCTGACCGACCTCGTGCCCGGCCTGGTCATCGAGCACCGTCCGGGCAAGACCGTCACCGAAGCCGATCACGTGCAGGTCCTGGCGCTGATGGGCAATGAGGCGCCCGTCCACTGCGACACCGTCTACTGCCAGGCGGCAGGCCAGCCCCGTGTCCTGGTCTGCGGCATCCTCACGCTCACCCTCGTCCTGGGCATGACCGTCCGTACCACCAGCGGCCTGACCACCGGCAACCTCGCTCTGGACGACGTGCGCTGGAAGACACCCGTCCACATCGGCGACACCCTGTACGCGCGCAGCACCGTGCTGGCCGCCCGCCCCTCGGGCAGCCGTCCGGACCAGGGGATCGTCACCTGCCTCGTCGAGGGCGTCAACCAGCACGGCGAGCTGGTGATCACCGGCAGCCGCACGTTCTTCGTCCCCCTCGACGCCAGCGTCGTGCGTGACGCCACCGGCTACTAGCCGCACCTGGAAGCAGATATGGACGACGTGGAGTTCACCGCGGCCGACGACGGCCAGTGGAAGCAGTACCAGGCCCTGGCCACCCGTGCCTACGGCGAGACGGTGCCCGACATCGCGCTGCTGGGTGCGCACGGGGACCGGCGGGTGGCCCTGCGGGGCAGCCGGGTCGTCGCCGGGGGCCTGGGCGTGGTGGTCCCGCAGTGGTTCGGCGGGCGCGCGGTGCCCGCGGCGAGCCTGGGCTGTGGCGCTGTCGCCCCCGAGGAGCGCGGTGGCCGCCTGGCCGGCCAGCTGATGGCTCAGCGGGTGCGTGCGGTGCGGGAACAGGGCGCGGTCCTGGCCACCTTGTGGACGGCCTCCAGCCGCTATGTGCGGCGCCTGGGCTGGGAAGCTCCGGCACAGGTCCTGTCCTGGACCGTCCCCACCGCCGCCCTGCGCCGCGAGCAGGCCGCCACGGACACCCTGGAGATCACCCACGGGGACAGCGGCGCGCTGGCAGGCTTGCGTGAGCGGCTGGCCGGCCAGTGGAACGGGCCGTGGCAGCGCCCCACGTGGTGGGCCGCCTGGCAGCAGCAGGCCCACCCGGATGTGGCGACCTACGCGTTCGCCCCGCCCGGGCGGGAGGCGACCGGTGCCCTGGCGGTCGCCGTACGGCGCGCCCCGGGCGGCCGGGAGCTCGTCGTGTATGACTTCTGGGCCGCCGACGCGGCGACGTCCGATGGGATGCTCGCATTCCTGGGCGGCCACCACGGCAGGATCCCTAGTGTTCTGTTCGAACGCACGGCCCTGCCGCCCGGCCCGCTGCTGCCCCAGCGCCTGGCCCGTATCGGCGAGGCCCGGGCCCGCTCCTGGCATCCGTGGATGCTGCGTGTCCTGGACCCGGTGCGCGCCGTCGAACTGCGCGGCTGGCCCCCGCACCTGGATGACGAACTCGTCCTCGACATCGATCACGGCCATGCCGCGGCCGACGCGGACGCCGGCGGCGAGGCTGCTGGCGAGGCCGGTCGCCGGTTCACGCTGGCCATCGGCGGGGGCCGGGCCCGGCTGGATCCCGGCGGGCCCCGCGGCCGTGCTGCCGACGTCACGTTGAGCGGGGGCCAGTTCGCGGTCTGGTACGCGGGCGGCTACCGCAGCACGGCGGCCGCGGCACTGGCCGGGATCCGCGGAAACGCGGATGCCCTGGCCCGCCTGCTGGCCGCCACCACCGACCGGGAGGCCTGGCTCGCCGACTACTTCTGAGCTCCGCCGCACACCCCGGTCTCCTCCGGCGCCGTTGAACCCCACGACAGCACCCGGCCGGGGGACCGTCCGGGACAGCCTGGCCCACCGCCGTTCCTTCGCACGCACGGAGAGTTCCTGCCATGACGACCCACCAGAGCGCCAAGCCCTTTCCGCCCGTACTGCGTGACTGGGTCGCCCAGCACCTGCCCGGACTGGACTCTGGCGAGGACCGTTCCTGGCCGCGCGCCACCTCCCGGGTGTGGCGGGTCAGCGCGGGCAGCCGCAGCGCGTTCGTGAAGATCAGCCCCAGCACGGGTGACTTCGAGCGGGAAGTGGCCGCCTACGCGTTCACCGCCGCGCACCTGCACCCCAGCCAGGCACCGCGGATGCTGGCCTGCGACCCGCAGCTGCGCGCGATCCTCTCCTCTGCGCTGCCCGGACGCGTCGTGCGCGACCTGCCGCTGCAAACGGCTACCGAACTGCGCCTGCACGAGGACGCCGGGCGGCTGCTGCGCCGCTGGCACGACGCGTCCGCCCCCGCCACCAGCGCCGACCGGGCCGCCGTGCAGGCGGACATGGACGACCAGGAACGCGAGGCCGCCGACTGCGTGGAGCACGTCAGGCCCTACCTGGCAGCCGACCGGCTCGCCCTGGTCCAGGACGCCGCCAAGGAACTGAGCGGCCTGGCCCAGGCGCTGCCCCTGGTGTACCGGCACGGGGACTACGAGACCCGCAACTGGCTGTTCGACCAGGACAGCGGCCGCCACGGCGTGATCGACTTCGCGACGGCCGCGCCTGGGGTGGCCGCCTCCGAGTTCCGGTGGCTGTTCGGTGCCCTGTGGCCCAGGCGCCCGGACCTGCGTGCGGCGTACTTCACCGGCTACGGCCGCCCGCTGACCGCGGACGAGGAGCGGCTGCTGCAGCTGCTGACCGTCCGCCTGGGCGTGTCCTACCTGCGCAACGGCCTCGCCCAGGCCCGCGAGGACCTGGTGGCGCGCGGACACCTCGTCCTGGACCGGATGGCCGCCCACCGCCCCTGAGTTACCGCAGGACCCGCCCGGACTCCCGCACCCGCCCTTGCACCGCCCGCCCGCCACGGACCTGACCGCAGCGCCTTGCGCCCTCCCCCGCAGGAGACCTCGATGAACACCGTCCCGTTACGCCCGGTCATATCCCGGGTGTGGTGCAGTGTCCCGCCGTCTTTGCGGGGCGCCGTCGAGTCAGTTGCCGGCCCCGTCCGGGCTGCGGCCGAAACCGGCTGGGGCCGTAGGGCCGGACTGCGTCTGGCCCTGGACGTACCCGGCGGCCGGGTGTTCCTCAAGGCCATGCCCCGCGCCCACCGGCACGCGGGCACCCTGGACAGCGAGGCCTGCGTGGCGGGCGCCGTGGCGGCGCTGGCACCGCGGCTGCTGCACGAGGGAAGCGCCGGCGGCTGGCGGTGGCTGCTGTTCGAACACGTACCCGGCCGGACCTGTGACCTGTCTGCGGGCTCCGCGGACCGCGATGCCGCGGCGCGGGCGGTCCGGCATCTGGCCGCGCTGCCGGCTCCGCCCGGGGTGCGGCTGCGGGCCCAGACGCGGTGGGCGCACCTGGGCGCGGGTCTGGACCTGGGGCTGCTGGCCGGAGACCGGCTCGTGCACACCGATCTCAACGGCGGCAACATCCTCATCCAGGCCGGCGGCCGCGCGGTCCTGGTGGACTGGGCGCGGCCGGCCCAGGGAGCCGGGTGGCTCAGCAGCGGCTTCCTCCTGGCCCACATCATCGACGGCGGCACCCGGCCCGCCAAGGCCGAGTCCTGGGCCAGGCGAGCGCTGCCCGCCTGGGCAGGCGCCGCGCCCGAGGCCACCGACACCTTCGTGAGCGTGCTCGCCCGGCGCCGCGCCGAACAAGCGGCCACCTGCGCCCTCTCACGCCGCGCCGAGCGAGAAGGGCAACTGCGGTCCGCCCAGGCCTGGCAGCACCACCGCCTGCACACCTAGCCGCTCCCCAGCAGCCCTGCCCGCCCCGCTCCCTGCCTGCAACCGGAGGACGCATGTCCCGCACCCCCCTGCCGCGCGAGGAACCGCCCCCGGCCGATCCGGAACGTGTGCGCCTGGCCATCACCGACATCGAAGAACTGATGGCCGCCGCCTGCCGCGCAGCTCACGTCCCGGCCCCGGCGGCCCGTCAGGTGGCGGCGCACTTCCTGGAGGGCGAACTGCGCGGCAAGCCCTCGCACGGGCTGGCCAAGTTCGCCTTCGAGTCCCGCTTCTTCCCCGAGCGGCAGGCCGAGCCGGAAATCGTCCACCAGCACGGCGCGTTCACGGTCATCGACGCCCACCGCGAGATCGGACCGCTCAGCGCCTCCTTCGCCGCCCAGGTGGCCACCGACCGCGCCCGCCGCCTGGGCGTAGGCGTGGCCGGCGTCATCAACACCCAGCGCTACGGGATCCTCGCCACGTTCAGCGAACAGATAGCCGACCACGGCCTGCTCGCCATCGTGGCGAACACCTCCCGCCCCGAGGCAGTCGTGCACGGCGCCAGCGCCCCGCTCCTCGGCGTCAACCCGGTCAGCTTCGCCATCCCCACCACCGACGGCAGCATGTGCGCGGACATGTCGACCACGCTGGCACCCATGGGCGTGCTGTGGGAAGCCCGCCGCTCCGGCACGCCGCTGCCCGCCGACGCCTTCGTCGACGCCCACGGCGACTTCACCACCGACCCGGCGGCCGCGCACGCGGCGATGGTCTTCGGCGAGCACCGCGGCTTCGCCCTGTCCCTGCTCATCCAGGTCCTCACCGGGTCCCTGTTCGGCTTCCCCATGGGCACCCAGGTCGACTCGACGTGGAGCACCGGCTACGTCTTCCTCGCCCTCGACCCAGCCTTCGCAGGCCAAGGTGGCAGCTACCGGGAAGCCAACTCCCAACTCGCCACCGCCCTGTGCCCGCAAGGCGCAGGCATGCGTCTGCCCGGCCAGCGCAGTGCCGAACGCGCCCGCATGGCACGGCTTCGCGGTCACCTCGACGTGGACCGGGCCCTGCTCGGGCGGCTGCAGGCCCGCGCGGCAGGCGACTTCACCTCCGACTGACTCTCTTGCCCTTGTGGTTTCACCCCATTGGAGTGGGCGATGCGTTTTCACTGGTTCCTGCCGACCGCGAGCGACGGCCGGTCCCTGACCGTGGGCACCCGCGGCACCCACGGCCCCGAGCCCTTGGCCGGCGAACAGAAGCGGGTCAGCGCGGACCGGTTCCGCGCCCCCACCATCGGCTACCTGACACAGATCGCCCAGGCCGCCGAGGCGGCCGGCTTCGAGGCCGTTTTGACCCCCACCGGGACCTGGTGCGAAGACGCGTGGATCACCTGCGCCGCGCTCGCCCGGGAAACCGAGCGGCTGAAGTTCCTGGTCGCCTTCCGCCCCGGCCTCAGCTCCCCCACGCTGATAGCACAGCAGGCCAGCACCTTCCAGCGGCTCTCCAGGGGACGGCTCATGCTGAACGTCGTCACCGGAGGCGAACGCGAGGAGCAGGCCCGCTTCGGTGACCACCTGGACAAGGCCGAACGCTACGCGCGCACCGATGAGTTCCTCACCGTGCTGCGCGGCGCCCTGAGCGGCATGCCGCTCACCTTCAAGGGCGCCTACTACGACGTCGCCGGGGCGACGGTCCTCGCGCCGCCCGACCCGATGCCGCGCCTGTACTTCGGCGGCTCCTCTACCCCCGCCGGGCCTGTCGCGGCCCGGCACACCGACACCTACCTCACCTGGGGCGAGCCGCCCGAACAGGTCGCCAAGAAGGTCGCCTGGATCCAGGGCCTGGCCCGCCAGCAGGGCCGCACCGTGAGCTTCGGGATCCGCTTGCACATCATCACCCGTGACACCAGCGCCGAAGCGTGGACGGCCGCCGCGCGTCTCCTGGACGGTCTCGACCCCGCCCACGTGGCCCGGGTGCACAACGTCCTGGCCGCCAGCGAGTCCACCGGCCAGGCCCGCATGCAGGCGCTCACCGCACGGTTTCGCGACGGCTCCTGGAGCGCACCGGACCTGGAAGTCTCCCCGAACCTGTGGGCCGGGGTGGGGCTGCTGCGCGGCGGAGCGGGCACCGCACTGGTCGGCAGCCACAGCGAAGTCGCCGACCGGATCGCCCAGTACGCATCGCTGGGCATCGAGGAGTTCATCCTCTCCGGCTTCCCCCACCTGGAAGAGGCCTACATGGTCGGCGAAGGCCTCCTGCCCGAACTGCGCCGCCGCCAGCTCGCCCCGCCGATCAGCCGGTAATCACCACCCCTGCCGCACCGCGAAAGGAAAAGAGGGCTATGAAGAACGTGCTGGTGATCGGCGTCGGGCCGCACGCCCGCCGCTCCCATCTGCCCGCCCTGGCCGCAGGCCAGCGCCAGGGCCTGGTCGGCACCGTCAGTGCCGTGGACATCGTCACCGACAGGGGCGCCGCGCCTGAACTGGACGGCCAGGACGTTCCCGACGGCCTGACGCTCTGCCTGATCGAGCCGTTCGCCGCCGAAGTGCCTGAACTGCCGCGCCGTGTGCGCCGGGTCCTGGACGCGCTCGTGGCAAGCGCCCGTGTGGATGCGGTGGTGGTGGCCACCGAGCCCGCCTTCCACATGGTCTACGCCCGCTGGGCCCTGGAGTGCGGCCTGAGCGTCCTGGTGGACAAGCCGCTGGGCGCACGCGCGCACGCCTCCACCGACCCCGTGCAGGCCCGCGCCGCGCTGGCCGACGTCGATGACCTCCTGGAGCGCTACGCGCGGACCCGCCAGGCCCACCCGCACGTACTGGTGAGCGTGCAGGCCCAGCGCCGCTACCATCCGGCGTTCTGGCGGCTGCGCGACCTGATCGCCGACGTCGCCGAGACGACCGGCTGCCCCGTCACTGCCGTACAGTCCTTTCACAGTGATGGCCAGTGGCGCCTGCCCGACGAACTCCTCGAACTCGACTACCACGGCTACGACCGCGGCTACGGCAAGTGCGCCCACAGCGGCTACCACTTCTTCGACATCGTCCCCTGGCTGATGGCCGCCGCCGACGCCAGCGGCAAAACCCCCGACACCGTCCGTGTCCACGCGCACATCACCCGGCCCGCCGACCTCCTCGCACAGCTCACCGTCCAGGACTACGCGCGGCTCTTCAACGGCTTCAGCGCACGCAACCGCTACACCGACGCCGAGCTGGAAGCCGGCCTGCACGGCTTCGGCGACGTGGACGCCACCATCAGCGCCGCGTTCACCAGCGCCGGGCGCACCCTCACCCTGGCCTCCCTCAACCTCTTCCACAACGGCTTCTCCCAGCGCGGCACCCTCACCCCCGCCAGCGCCCTGTACAAGGGCAACGGCCGGGTACGGCAGGAAACGCACATCGTCCAGCAGGGCCCCTTCCAGGCCCTGCACCTGCACTGCCTGCAGACCCTGCCCGACCCCCACGCCACCGGCGACCGGCACGCGCCGGGCGGGGACCGGCACATCGAGCTGCACGTCTTTCGCAACAACCGCTTCCAGCACGCCTGGAAGCCCTACGCGCGCCTGGACCACGCCGCGCTGAGCACCACCGTGGACGGCCAGCTCGCGACCCCGACCCAGACCTCCTCACGGCGGCGCAGCATGGAAGAGTTCCTGCTCTACCTCAACAACCGGCGCAGCCGCCACCAGATGCGCTCGGACCTTTCCACCCACCACACGGCCGCCACTCTCATGGCCGGCAGCTACCTGTCCATGGCCCACCGCTTCAGTGGCCGCCCGCCCGAGGTCACCCTCCCCCTGAACACGCCGCACCCCACGACCATCCCACCGATGCCCAGCGCGAAGGTGATCTCCCGGTGAGCGCCCCTACGCTCCCGAGCCTGCCGACGCTGGAGGACCTCCTGGGCCCGGACGTGCCGCGCGTCCTGGCCGACTGCCTCCCCCACACCGGCACCCCCCACACCATCGAACGCATCACCGGCGGCAACGTCGCCCACGTCTTCGCCGTACGCGGACCGGCCCGCCGCGTGATCATCAAGATCCGCCGGGAGCACTTCGCCCGCATCCCCGCACTGCGCAGCGACCCTGCCCTCATCACCCGCGAACGCCACCTGCTGCAGCACTACCACGCCGCGGCGCCCGGCATCCTGCCCCGCGTGCTCGCCTTCCACCCCGCCGCGCACACCCTGGTCCTCAGCGACGTGTTCCCCCACCAGCGCACCTACCACCAGCACCTCCAGACACACAACGCGACCCCGGCACAGATGACCCGGCTGGGCCGCGCCCTGCGCCGCATCCACCGCGCCGGCCACAACATTCCCCTGCCCCAGCCGCAGCCCGACCCCCGATTCCCTCTCTACCAGCACGACTTCGCACTGCGCTCGCTCAGCCACCCCACCGTCGACGCAGCCCTGGCACAGATGGCCACGCGCCCCGGACACCAGCTCATCCACGGCGACCTGGCCCCCAAGAACATCAGCATCACCCCGGCCCGGATCGGCCTGTGCGACCTGGACAACGCCCACCACGGCTGGCCGCTGTACGACATCGGCTACTTCACCGCACACCTGCTCATCCACCACCTCAGCCAGCCCGCACAACTGCGCGCCCTGCTCACGGCGCTGCTCCTGGCCTACCAGGCAGGCAAGCCCCTCACCCGCGCAGACGCGGAACTGACCGCGACCGTGGCCGCGGCGGTGGTCCTCTACCGGCTGGGCACCAGCACCACCCCCTACCCCCTGGACCAGCCGGCCCCCCTCACCGACCACTACCGCGACCAGACACACACGCTCCTCGACCACGGCCCCGTCACCTTCAAAGACCTCCTGCACGCCGCCCGGACCGGGACGGTGCACCCATGACCGCGCCCCACGCGGCCACCTCGGGAACCGAAGAGCGCGAGGCGATGAAGACGCTGCGCTCCTACGGCTATGACGTCCGCGGCATCCAGCACCTCGCACGCGACCAACGTGCCTTCGCCGTACGCGCCGCCGGGCGGGACCTTCTCCTCGCGCCGGGCGCCCATCTGCGTACCCGCAGCGTGGACCTGGGCGCGGGATGCTTCACCAACACCCACACGCTCACCCTGGACCTGCACCGCATCCACGCCCAAGTCCACTCCGCCGCCCGCCCCTTCTACCTGCCCGACCTGATCAGCGGCCGGGGTCGGGCGGTGGCCGCGGTGAGCGGCACCTTCGCGTTCATCTCCGACGACGGCGCCTACCAGCCAGACGAGCCGCGCCTGGACCTGTGCTGTCACCACGGCGCCGTCGCCAGCCTGCCCATCGCCGACAAGCCCGCGCTGCTGCTGCGCGACGGCCTTCCCACGATCAGCGACCTCGCCGCGCGCGGCACCCTCACCCTGGACGGCCACCGCTATGCCTGGGCCGGCTCCCGCACCTCCCTCAACACAACCCACGCCCTCTCGCGCGTAGCGGGGATGCTGACCGTGTACTCGGCCGCGAACTGCCACATCCGCTACCGGGACGACTCCCGCACCGGACTGCTGCGCTATGTCGAACGGGCGACCAACCGCACCCCTCGCACCGCCACCGGCGTCGACTACGTCGTCTCCCCCAGCGCGGCCCACGGACTGCGGGTGAGTGAGATCCATCCAGGCGGCGGCAGCGACCTGTTCCGCGGCAGCTTCATCCTGCGCTCACCGCACCCCCTGCGGAACACCGCCCCAGGCGCCCGCGTGGAGATCACCGGCATCGACGGACACCAGGTGCGCACGCTCACCGCAGGGATCTCCCTGGGCCCATCCGTGTTCGACGCGGCAACCCGCCCCACCCCCGCCTACGGTGACTGCCTGGGAAAATCCCCCTTCCAGCACGGCGCACGGCATGCCCGGACCTTGATCGCCCAGGTCGCGGGCCAGCTGGTGCTGCAGGTCATCGACGGCGCCGCCCACACCGACACCTTCCGCGGTACCACCCCGCAGGAGACCGCACAGCTCTGCACGGACGCCGGCCTCGACCCCCGGCACGTCTACCACCTCGACGGCGGCGCCTCCTCCAAGATCGCCTACCTCCACGCCGGGACCCCCCGCGTGGCGGGCAGCATGCACTACCTGCGCTGGCCCACCTCACCCACCCAACCCTTCGTCTGGGCCGGGCACGAGGGCCGCGCCCTGCACAGCGCCCTCCTCCTCACCCCCCGCTGAAGAAAGGCCGGCCATGACCGATGTCCTGATCGTCGTCGCGCACCCCGACGACGCCGAAATCGCCATGGGCATGCGCATCCTCAACCACGCCCAGCGCGGCGACCACGTCCGCGTGCACTGCCTCAGCCCCGGGGCCGCCGACCCTGAGCACGCCGCACGCCGTCACGCCGAATGCCTGCAAGCCGGAGCACTCCTCGGCATCGCGCAGTACACCTTCTCCCGCATCACCGACAACGCCTTCACCGAGCAGCGTGTGGAGATCAACCGCGAGCTCTTCCGCGTCTTCGGCGAAAGACGCCCCGACCTCGTCTACACCCACTTCCCCCACGACCAGCACCTCGACCACCAGGTCACCGCCCACGAAACCACCGCCGTGGCCCTGCGCGAGGCAGACAACCTGAGCTACTTCCGCTCCCCCTACAGCAACGCCTTCGACCCCACCGACGTCTTCGTCGGCACCCCCGCCCTCCTCCAGGCCAAGACAGCCGCCCTGGCCTGCTTCACCTCACAACACCAGCTCGACATGGACACCTTCACCACACTGGCCACCGTGGCCTACCGCCAGCACGTGCACCACCGCGTCGTCGAACGCTTCCCGCCCGGACACAACTGCGCCGAACTGTTCCGCACCCGCCGGGCCATCACCTTCGCCGCACCCACGTGAGCAGCGACCTTAAGTGAACAGCTGTCAGCTCGGGAGGGTGAGCGCTCGCTCACCCTGCTGCATGGCGACGCCCGAAAGGCGCTCCTGGAGTGCTGACCGTCGAAAGCCGCGGGAGACGTTGGTGTGCGCTGACCAGCGCGGCGCCAGATTGTCAGTACCTACCCTTACTCTCCAATCAGACATTTCAGTCAAATGGTAGGAGGTAAGGATGGGGAACCCGGCCGAGCATGCCTCTGTGGGCGCCTGCACTGCGGACTGGGTCGTCGAAGGCTGGGCCGCAGCGGGGATGGAAGCCGGGGATCCGGCCCGGGTGGTGGGCTATGTCCTGAGCCCACTACGAGCCGAGTACGTAGCCGTCATGGAGGTGTTGGAACAGGCAGTCGACCAGCTGACTCCCGCCGAAGTGCGCTCCGCGCTCCTCGATCACGGTACTGATCTGCCGCTCACGACGGTCACAACCCGGCTGCGCACGCTCGGGGAGACGTTCCTCGCGGTTTCGGGCCGCCCTGACTCGGAGGTCGAGCGCTGGCACGAGCTGAATGGGGCCCGCTGGCGCTACACCGCAACGCCGCTGGGTCGCCAGATGCAGCGATGGTGGACACAGCTTGCTGGAGAAGGCCTCGTTCCCCGGGAGATCCCGCTGGACGGGCTCTCCCGGATCCGCCAGGCGTTGGTGACCATGCGTACGGCCGACACGACGGATGAGACCCTGTCAGAGCTGGTAGGGCAGGTATTCCTGGAGCAGGATCATCTCGATGCGTCGCTGGTGGGGCAGGCGGACATGCTCGCTCAGCTAGCAGACCGGTTCAATCTCGACCTGCAGTCGACCGGCGAGCTGAAGCAGCTGATCCTGGACTATGCCACGCATGTGGTGGTTCACCTGAACACGGCCTGTGTCCAGATTCACCAGGAGCTCAAGCAGCTTCGGCCGCGCTTCGCCGAGCTTGCGGCGGTACGGCAGCGTCACAGCACGGGTGGGGCCCTGATGGCCCGCGGGGTTCTGGCCCCGTCGCGGGGCCTGCGCGCGGCAGACTGGGAGCAGTTGCTCGGCTGGTTCGCCCCGGGTACGGGTCGGGCCGCCCGGTTCGGCCTGCAGTTGGTCCGGGCGATTCCCATGATGCACGCCAACCTGCGCCGGCATCAGAGCGTGAGCGGTCCGGCGACCTTGCGGGCGCGAGCGCTGTCCCTGGCCGTTGCCTGCCAGGATCCGCGATATGGGCGTGCGGTACTACGCCAGGCGCAGGCGGATAGGCAGTGGACCAAGCTGCACACGGTCGCCGAGGGCGGTGACGGGGAGGTGGTCTCCTGGCACGACGGGCCCCGGGTGCCCGCCCTTGCGATGCTGCGGGCCACCGGGCAGAGCTCCCCACGGGGAGTGGTGGCGGCCCGCAAGCAACGCGACGTGAGCCCGGCCCTCCACCATCGCGCGCAGCGCCGGGCAGAGCACGATGCGGCAGTCGCCGAGGTGATGGCTGAGCAAGGACCATTGTCCCGGGGGGCGATCAGACTGGCTCTGCGAGCGGTCCTGGCAGCGGCACGGGCAGCGGAGGAGCCATCGGGTCGAACTGGCCAGGCCGGCGGCATCGGATGCACACTCGAGCCAGCTGCGGGTGTGGGCCGGGTCGACGGTATCCAATGCTCGGTGCTGGTAGCGGGCCGGCGCGTGTTGTTCCATCCGCCACACCCCGTTCACCAGACGCGGATCCCCGTGGGGCGCGAGGAGGCGCCCGATGAGCTGTCCGTCATCGTGGAGGTAGCGCGATGAGCGCCTGGAACGCGTCCCACTACGCCGAGCTCGTCGAAGGAGACGACCAGGAAACGGTTTCTGCCCTGGTGCGCCAGCTGCGGGTCAGGACCTGGTTGATCGGCGGCCAGGATGACGAGCTCATCGGCACCGTGCACCGGCACGCCCGAGCGGTCCGCGCCGCCCTGGCAGCGGTGGGCTGCACGTTGACGCTCGAAGCGGACCTCGTACGGGTCTCGGTGCCACCCGAACCATTCGAGCGGATGCCCCGGGGCGCCGCTGCGGAAGGGGTGTGGTACTGGCTGATCGTCGCAGCTCTGGAAGGCACTCCGCCCACCACCCAGCTGGGGCCCCTGCTCGCCGCGGTGCGGTGCGCCGCGGCGGAGGTGGAGATCCCGGTGACGCAATCCAGGGCTGAGCTGAGCGCGCTGGTGGCAGCCTTGAAGATGCTGTGCGCCCGCGGGGTCCTGCAAGAGATCCACGGCAGCGTCGAGGAACTCCTGTGCGATGGCGAGGATCCGCCGGTGCTTCTCAAGGTGCACCATGCCCGACTGCTGCATCTGCTGCCGCGCAATGTGCCGCTGGACGAGGAAGGCCAGTGGGCGTGTGACCCGGCGACGGACCCCGAAGGCTGGCTGCGGACACTGATCCGTTCCGGCGACGAAGGTGTACGAGTGTGCGGGATGCTCGCCGACCAAGCCGTTGTCCATATCTGCGACCTGGACGAGGCGGAACAGTTCTGGTTCCGCTCCCAGCTGGGCAGGGAAGGGCCCCGAGTAGCAGAGCTGTTCGGCTTGCACCTCGAGCATCGGCTGGAGGGGGCAAGCCTGGTGGTGCCTGACGAGATCTGCAGTCCGCGGACACTGGGGCCCTTTCGGTTCCCTCACTGGCAAGGGGGAAGTTCGGGCACGGTCCGGCACGCCACGTTGCTGCTTGTCGACTACCTCGCCGACCACGGCGAGCGAGGCGGCCCCATGGCGCCTGGTGAGGGCTGGTACGGGGCTGCTGCCTCCGGTGTGGTGCGCCACCTGGGTGACCTGGCGGTACGGCATGCGCGCTGGCGGCAACACTTTCGCCAGCGTCCGGATCTGTTGGCTGCCCAGGTACGCGAAGTGCTGCAGGAAGCCGACTTGTTGCGGGTGGTGGAGGGATACGAGGACTGGTGGTGGCTGTCCCCCGCGGTGGCTCGCTGGACAGTCTTCGCCGCGGACGAGGAACTGGCGGGCACGGGAATGGAGATGGGATGAACCAGCTAATCGGCCCTCCTCGTTGGGAGCATCGGTGGTGTCTGGCTGGAGCCGGCGTTGAGAATGTGGGGCGGGTGACCCGGGAACTCTTCGACGCCCCTTCGGGACGAGTCTTGTTCACCGGGCCCAATGGCACGGGCAAGACAACCATGCAGGAGAAACTCTGTCCGCACCTGCTGGACCCTTCGACGCCCAAAAACCTCAGCTCAGGCAAGAACCGGGGCACCACCCTGGAGTCGCTGATGCGCTACGGCACGACGCACCAGCGGCGAATCGGGTACGTGTGGCTCAGTTTCCGCGCGCCGCGGTCTGTCGGCCTCGAGACGGACACGCTGCACTACGGGCTGAGGCTGGACTACGCCCGGGGTACCAGCGTGCCGGTGACCCGCACCGGTTTCGTACTCCCGGTGGTGCCGGGCGCGGACCGCGATGACCTGTGCACAATGGCCGCGGAGACCTTCGGCGCGTACGTGGCAGGCCACGGCGGCGTGATCTTCGCGGATCTGGATGCGTACGTCGATGATCTCGCTCAGCGCGTCTTCGGGTGTACTGCCAAACGCCTCAAGAAGATCGCGCGACGTGTGAAGAAGGTCAACGATCCCGGGCTGCTGGCCGATCTCACGCCCGCGCAGGCCGAACAGGAGCTCCGAGAGGTCCTTCCCCGCGTCAGTGACGACGTTCTTACCGCGACGCAGGAGGCGCTGGCCGCTGCCGAAACGACCCGCACTCGGTATGAGCGGGCGCAGAAGACAGCCGCGCTGCTGCAGGATCTCTCTGCGGCATGGCTGCACACCAGCGGGGCCGAGGTACGTGACCGGGTACGTGCCGCTCTTGCGGCCATCGAGAACCTTCAGGCGGCCTCGTCTCAGATTGAGAGCGAACAGGCTGCGGTGGAAGCAGCCGCGCAGTCCCTCGCCGAGCGTCAGGCGCGCGTGGATTATCTCGCCGTGTCCGAGGCGGAGGCTGCCTCGCGGTCAGCGGAGTTGGACCGCGAGGCAGCCTCTAGCGATCTGGCCGGCGCACGGACCGCGCTTCGCCACCAAGAGGCCACCCACCAGCAGGCCACTCAGCTCTTGAGAGTGAGTAGCACAGCGGCAGCTGCCGCCACCAGCAATGTGGAACGTACCGTCCGCGCCGTGAGTGAAACAGTCCGCGGTGTCAACGCGACCTGCCAGCAAGTCGGCGATGTCGCCATGATCGTGCCCTCGCCGGTCAGCCTGGAACGCATCATGCACGCGAAGATGAAGGTGGGAGAGCAGTACTTCGGTCCCCTCGCCCAGGCCATCGCCACAGTCTCCACCGTGACGCTGACGCAATCGCTCTCCATGCTCTCCACAGTCAAGGACCGTCTCCTGCAGCGCGCACAGAGCGCCGAGATGCTGGTGGTGGCCTACGCCCCTGTGCAGGCAGCGCACGACGATGCCCGGGCCGAACGCCGTCTGTGCGACGCTGCCGTCGACACGGCGGCTGCAGCCGCAGACCGGCATCGCCAGGCGTGCGAAACGGCTCTCTCCAGCATCACCAAGCTGTCATCAAGTGTGACCGCTTGGACGCAAGAACTTCAAGGCTCTCTGCGCACGCCAGACTTCAACCTGGCAGGCATCGCTGCGCAGGCGCAGTCATGGCGAGAGGGCGAGGACGTCTCACCCGCCGTGCGTGAAGCGACTGACATCAGCGATCGTGTAAAGACCGGAGCTGCGGCGGCAGCCCGTCATCTACGGCTACGGGCGCAGCACCACCGCGCGGAATCCGAGAAGGCCCGTAAGGCCGCGGCCCATGCCGACGCGGAAGCCAGGATGTGGTCCAGTGGAAAGCTGGCGCCCCTGCCCGGCCCGCCCTGGCACCAGGCCTCAGCCGATGAGGGTTCCTGTTTCGCCATGGCCGTTGACTGGCGTGCGGATGTCCTGGCCGCCGGCCCGCAACGGGACACGCTGGAAGCCGCGATGGGTGCTGCCGGGCTTCTCTCGGCAAGCCTGGCACCGCACGGGATTACTGCGGATGACGGGTGGATGGTTCAGGCATCCGGAGCACCCCTGGCAGTGAGCGAGAGCCTCGCCGCGGTGCTGCGAGCAGCGCCAGGCCATCCACTCAGCGCCACCGTCGAAGCGGTCTTGCAGCGCATCGGCCTCACCGCGACCGCAGGACACCAGCACGACGGCAGGCCAGAACTCGAGATCGGAGCTGACGGGACGCACCGGTGCGGGCCTCTACTGGCCCGGCCCCCAGAGCGGGTCCGTCCTGCGCCTGCATCACACATCGGCGCCGAGGCCAGGCACGCCGCCGCACTGCGGGCAGCTGCTGCGGCCCAGCGCGAAAGAGACCGCTGGGAGTCCATGAAAATCCGCCGGGCGCGGGCGGCATCCCGTCTACTTCAGCATGCGTGCGTGATGGAGCGGCTCGCCCAGGACTTTCCTCACGTCTTGTGTCAGGCAGTTGCTCACGCGGACAGCGTTCGTGGCGAAGCCGACGTGACCGCGCAGCTCGCCCGTGACCGTGCCGGGGCTGCGGACCGGCATGCGCAGGCAAAGGAAGCACAGGCCCGCGACAAGCTCGCGGCATGGCGTACCCAGGCCGCCGGCTACGCCCTGCCCGACACAGTGGAGGCGATGAGGCAGGAGAGCGAGTCCACCACTCAGCGCTCCGCACTCATCGAACGAGCCGTAGAGAAGATGCGGGACCTGGCCCCTGTCCTGGACACTCTCGAGGAAGCCACAAGCGGCGGCAGTGCCGCCTTCGCGCAGGTCCGGGACGCGCATGAGGCCGCGACCGCCAGCTTCCTGGCCCTGAACGAGGCTAGAGCCCGCCTGGAGACGTGCCAGCAGCGCAGCAGCATGGACGAACAAGTCCTCACCGAGGCTGCGTCCGACGCCCGCGTCAGGCTTCAGCAGGTTAGAACCGACCTCGGCAAGGCCCGCGGGGAGCTGAACGAGGCAGTCGCCGAGGGGGCAAGGACGCAGCAGGCACTCGCCGATGCCTCCCGGCGCCTGGAGGAGAGCACGCCACAAGCGGACCACGCCCTAGAGGAGCTACGTCTCTGCCTCTCGCTCGAGGGCTTCGCCGAAGCCCTCGGCCTGCCCAGCGAGCCCGACTCAGCTGGAGATCTCCTCCCTTGGCTGGCGCAAGTCAAGGATGCTCTGTCCAGGCTTCGCTCAGGCCCGGCGGGAATGGACGTCTGCGCCGACGCGCTGCGCCTGCACTTGGCGTCCGGGTCCTCCGACGAGGAGTGGCATCTCACCCACGGCCACGCTCCCCATCGCATGCCCGCCCACCGCCTCTCCCTGGCGGGCAAACATCATTCTCCCCACGCTGCTGCCCGGCTGGCCACTGAACAACGGGCCAGGGAGGAACACGCCTACAACAAGGCCGATGAGACTGCACTGGAGGAATTCGTCCTGGGGCAGATTCCCGCGGCGATCAGCGCCGCCTGGGTCGACCTCAACGACTGGGTGGACAAGGTCAACGAGCAGATGAAACTCACCAAGGCCTCCTCGGGCGTCGGCGTAAGCATCAAGGTCTCGCTGCGCAAGGATCTTGCTCCCTCCCTCGCCACGATCCATCGCCTGACGTGCACCATCGGAGACGCCCAGCGCACACCTGAGCAACAGCGCCGCATCGGGCAAGAACTGCTGGCCATCATGCGCCTGGGTGACAACGAACCGGCCAGCAGCCAGGTATCTGGACCGACCCGAGCCGACCGGCTGGCCGACGCCATCGACATCCGTAACTGGATCAAGGTCCAATACCTCATCGACAGGCCAGGATCCCACCGCGAGGAGACCTGGGGCCAGCGCGGAGTCACGGTGTCCAAGGGCGAGAGCCGCCTGATCGTCCTGGCCCCCATGCTCGCCGCCCTGGCGGCCGAATACCGCGACCTTCCGCCCACCGCGGCGCGCCTGTGCGCCCTGGACGAAGTACCAGGCGACGTGGACGACCACGGCAGAGACGGCATCGCGGCATTCCTCGCCAGCCTCGACCTGGACCTGATGTGTACCAGCCACAACTGGGACGGCTCCCCTGGCGCCTGGGACGGCATCGACATCTTCGAACTCGAGAAAGCCTCCCAGGACACCATCGTCGCCTTCCCCGTGCGGGTGTACAGTCCCAAGCTGCAGCACGCCACCGGACACCTGGCCCACCCGACCGGAGGCGAGGAATGAACGCCGGCCCCGAGACCTCGCTCTCGTGCCCGCAGCGGCTCTGCCACAACGGCTCATGCCGTGAAGCAGAACTCGAAGGCCTACTTACCCCCCAGGTCCGGTGGCTGTGGCATCAGGTCGCTCAGCGTGCCTCCCGGAGAGGCGACGCCGCCATGGACAGCGGCAAAATCAGCGTGACCGCACCCCACGCATCAGCCGAGCGGGCCGCCGTGCTCGGCCTGCTCGGACCCCGGCCCCTACTGGCCGGCCAAACCCGCCGCATCGACCTGAACCAACTCACCCGCGCTCTCGAACACCGCGGCCCCCACCTGACCCCAGGCGCGGTAGCAGCCCATGCACTAGGCACGCCGCTAGCACAAAAGGCCGCAGAGGATGCTCGGTCCGCCGCACGCCTGGAGAGTCTCCGACGCCTGCGTTCGCGCCTGTCTCGCGCCCTGCCGCCTGGTGTGCCTTTGAAGCCCAGGGAGGACGGATGGGAGCAGCTGTACCGCCGCGGGAGCATCGCCCGCCTGCTGCACGACCAAGATCCAGAGTTCCTGCTACGTGCTGTCTACAACGTACTGGGCCGTCTACCTACGTCAGCACGCGTCGACCGGCGCCGCCTGGCCCACGACGCCACCGGCAACCCGCATGCACTGGATGCGGGAAGCGAGATCGCGTCGCTTGTCCTCGCTGAAGCTGCCTGCGCCTTTCCCCGCCACGCGAGCAGCACTGGACGGGGCGCCTGGGAGCAGCTCGGCGTCGAGCTCGACTCCCTCGCGGGTGGGCTGCTTGCTGTAGGCCTGCACCCCAGGGGTTGGCACGTTCCGCCGGGTCAGCCCTGCGCGCTGGTTCCTTGGGTCTTGAACCGTGCTGCCTGGCCCTCTCCGGCCGACTCCGAGGACCGGTGGGTCTTCGTCACGGAGAATCCGTCCGTCACCACTGCGGCCCTAGTCTCTCCACCGGGCACAATGCGGCTCCTGTGCACGGTCGGTACACCGTCGTCCGTCACCCTCCAAGCTCTCGCCCGTATCGCCACAGCAGGCTGGCGTGTGGCCGTGCGTGCCGACTTCGATGCCGCCGGTCTCGCAGTTGTGCGCGCAGTCCTCAGCGCTGTCCCGGACGCGCGGGTATGGCGCATGGCAGCCGCCAGTTACACCGCTAGCCTGCACCCCGCGCCCTTCAGACCAGATGCACTCGACTTCGACAAGCTGGGCGACACGCCCTGGGACCCCACACTCGTACCTGCCATGCAGCGTGCAGGCCGTCCGGCATATGAGGAGGCACTGATCGACGACCTCCTCGCTGACCTGAAACGACGTTCCCCACCCGCTGATACAACACCCGCCGGCAAGCCACCTGGCGACGGTCTGTAGAGACAAGCCCGCTTACGTCAGCATGCGCCAGTCCGGGCAAGCCGCGCCGCTTACGCCTCGGCGAGTTGATACAACCGATGCAACAGCACGCGGCACTTGTCCGCCGCGTCGTAGGCACCGCCCAGACGCGTGCGGCGATAGCTACGTCACGAGGGGCCGGCGGGTACCGTCGTGTGGGAGCGCGACCTCGGCGTGCTCGGAGGTGAGCCGGGCCTGGCACACGCCGATTCCCGTACCAGCGACTACACCGTCGAACACTGGGCCCAGGCGCATGCCCTGCTGCTGCTCGGCGACGACGCCGCCTTCGCCCTCAGCACCGGCGACGGCCGGATCCTCGGACAGTTCACGATGAGACCAGTCGGCAAGGCTTCCCTGGAGACCTCGGGAATCCATCTCGATCCCAGCGGCGCGTTCGCCGCTCTCGTCAGCGCGAAACGCGTCTGGATCCTGGACGACATGTGCAGGATCCACGCGCGCGTCGAGACCGGTTCGCTGCTCTCCCGCTCCCCCCGGTTCGACGACGGCTGCCTCCTCGTGGCCGAACATGACTTCGCCGGGGCCCCCGGCGCCACCAACACCCGCCGGATCCCCCTGTGCAGCCCCACCGCGTGACCGCTGCCGCCCCTCGTCTCGGGCCAGTAAACGCGCAGCAGGCCACCACTGCGACCGGCAGACCATCGAAGTCGTCCCATCCCAGCTCCAGAGCACCTGCCCGCCGCACAGGCCGTACCCCCGCATCGATAGCCTCGGTCACACCCTCAACGCTGACCGAGCTCATCCAGTGAGGATGGCGAACGGCGGCTTCGCTGACGCCGTAACCACTGGCTTCGACTACCCCGCGGGCACGGGCCGCCTACAGTGGAACCGGCTCCGTTCTGCGCAGGCAGGGGGCGCTCACAGCTATACGAAGGTGCAGAGGCCCTTGATGGGCCGACGACGAGCACCAGGCCTACGCCTCTTGTCCAGTCAGCTGAGAAAACTGGGAGTAACCGATGAACGCCGGTGCCACCGAACGCCTCCGGGAACTATGGAAGCGCCTCTCGTTCTTCACGGTCAGCGAGGTGATCGCCAGGCAACCTGAGGACGTCCGCTTCATCCAACTGCCTCAACCGGTCGCGGGCAGCGCGTACTTCCGGACCTTACGGGATGTCCCCGCACACCTGCGCGAGGACGCCCGAATCGTGTGGAAGCACTTCACCGCGACCACCCAGGAGGGCGTCAGCTTCACCTACGACTGCTTTCGCCAGCTCGACTTCATCCATGATGTGACGCTCGACTTCGAACCCCGTTCCCACCAACCGTACTGTCCGCGGGTGCCGGCGCCCGGTGAGTTGATCTGCGGGACGACCGCAGACTCCGACGAGGGTGTCCTGGACCGCTGGTTCTTCTGCGACGACGCATTCCAGCTGCTGGTCAACAGCGTGCGCAACGGCCCCTCACACAGCGAGGAAGAGCTCGGCCGCCTGCTCCTGACCGAAAGCTACCCCGACACCTACTGGGCGCTGGCCCGCCTGGCGTTCTTCAACAACGTCCAGGCGTTCGTCGACACCATCGCGGCCGGTGCCCCCGCCAGGACCGTGGGACAGCTCTTCATGGGACACCCCGTCCCTGACAGCGATGTCGCCGCGGCGCGCCGGGTGCGGCACCCGGCACACGGCAGCATCCACGGGCGAACCCAAGTCGACTGGCATGGCATGCGCCTGGGCCTTGATGTCTCGCAGTTCGTCCACGAGGTCTCCCACCTCCTCGAACCCGTCTGGTGGGAGGAGTTCCTCACCCTGGCCGACGCTCAGGACGTCAACCATGCTCATCCGGGGCTGGGTGGCATCTGCAATGCGTGCATCGCTGCCGATGCCGACTGGCACACCAACGGCTTCCCGTACGAGAGGCCTGAGGACCGCGAGGAGTTCGAGCGGCGACGCACCGAACTTGGGTCGTGAGGGAAGCCGACTGGCCCGGGCGTGTGCCCGCCCGCATCCACCCAGCCGCCCCGCGACGTGAGGATCACCAGACGGGCAATCCGCGCTCGGGCTGGGCCATGAACCGGCGAGAGGAGCACAGCGCGCCGCGCCCGCCCGGCAGCGGAGCAGACCTGCCGTACGGCCGCGGTACGTTGTCCTCTCATGCGTCCGGGACGGCTTCCGCGCTGCCTGGCCCCATCAGCTCATCCAGCCGCTCTTTGACTCCCCGCAGTGCGGCGATTCCCAGGTCTGATCCCCACTCTCCGGGCAGATCAGCCCGGTCGACACCATTGGCCGCTCCGGTGAGGACTTCCAGGGCAAGAATGGCCCACTGCCTGTCGGTGAGGTAGTCAGGTGTCGGCACACCCTGGGAAGCCCGTGCTGGTTCCTGTCCGCTCATGGCGTGGCGGGCTGCGGCTCGCCAGTACGCTGCGGTACCACCGCAGCGGAAGCGGGGGCGTCTGCGGCTTGGGCGGGCGCGGTGTAGAGCACGGAGCGGCCCTGCGTCGAGCGCTCCGCCCTGCCCTTTTTCACCAGCGATTCCAGGGTGTTGCGCACGCTCTGCTCGGACGTGGCCCGCCCCGGCTCACCCGCACCCAAGTCATGGAAGACCTCCCGGGCGGTGCGCGGCTCACCCGTGGTCTTGCGGAGCACCTCCAGGACCAGGTCTCCCAGCGCAGGACCGGCCGTCTTTCCCGCCTTCGCCGGCGCCTCCTTGGCCACATCAGCGGAGGCGGCCTTCGCGACCTTGCTCGTCTTCGTCCCGCGCCTGGCCGGAGCGGCCTGCTCCTTCGCCTTCACCCTCCTCGTCTTGCGCGCGGCCGGCTTGGCGGCCGTGGCCGCCTTGCGGCGCGTGCCACGCGCCTGCACCGGCACGGCCACCGCCGGGGTTTCGTCCGCGGCCGCAGCCGGCAGTGCATCGGCGGCCTCCTGCAGCGCCGGCACCCCGTCGCCCTGAAGGCCGTTCAGCGAGGTGCGCAGCCACGCCTCATCGGCTCGCAACTGCTCGAGCTCCGCCAGGAGCTCACTCTGGCGGGCCTTGTTGGAAGCAAGGTCGGCACTGAACTGCTCGCTGTACCGTGTATGGATCGCAGCGGTACCAGGCACGGTCACCGCCGCAGCATCGCGGGTACCGGACTGGCTGGCCATCGGCTCATGGGCCACGAGGACACCTCTCACTTCCTGGGACGTTGCTGCACGATGCTACCCACCTGCGCGGTATATCCAGTCCCTTGGTCCCCGCCCGCGCATCCACGCATGGGACCTCACCCCCGGCACGAGGACCCTCGTCGTGGCAACTCCGACCGCGCCGGGTGCGGTTGAGGCCCGCGCTGAAAGCTGACCACCGGTAGCATCACCGGCGCGCGCCGATAGCGGACCGGAGCACCCGGGGGGGGATTCACTGTGATCATCGAGGATGGCCCAGCAGCGGTAGCCGCAGAGGCGCGCTCCATACTTCGCGCCTACATGTGCGATGGTGCGGCCATACCGCCGGGCGACGTAAGCGAACTCTTCGCCGCGTTGAAGCAGGTCACGGTGTACGGAGTCCTCGTAGCCGCAGTACAGGTTCGCCTCGAACAACGCCGCATGGAGCGTCTCGAGTTCGAGCCGCGGGATGCGGAGGGGCTGACACGGCGGGACATGGCGGCGGTGGCCGATGCTCTGACGGGGCAGAGGCGTGCGGTCCTGGCGGTCGCCGAAACGGGCTTCCTCAACCGGGAGAACCTGGTCCGCTTCCTTGCGGCAGTCCTGCGCAGCGAACAGGCATCGGAAGCCCGCATCGACGAACTGTTCACGCTGGCTGAGGAGTTCTGCCGCGACGTGCTGGCGCAGAGCAACGGCTTCCCGCCACCCCGTGGTGCCGGCGCCGGAGGCCCCTGGGACTTTCTGGCCTGGGTCGGAAGTCTCAGCGGGCTTCTCGACCTGGGTTCACTCCTTGTGCCATCCCAAGCAGCCGAGGCCTTTGAGCCCCTCTACGTTGATGATCTAGTGGTGGGTGTCACGCTGACTCTCGGCGACAGCTGCATGGATCTCCAGGCGTTCGCCGCCCCAAACAGCCCCCTGTGGGAGGAGACCAGGCTCGGAATCGCCGAGGGCCTCCGGTCCCAAGGGGCCACGGTCACAACAACGTCGGGGCGGTTCGGCAAGGAACTGCGCGCATCGCTTCCCTCAGGACAACCGTCAGGGGACGTGTACGAGATACGCGTCATCGGCCGTGACGGACCAGGATGGCTTCTGCGCGCCTTCATCTACGGCGATGAAGCAGTCACCGACACCCGGGCCTACGACGCGTTCGCCGACGTCATCGTCGTCCCCTCGCCCGCCCTGCCCGGCCAGTCGACCCTCAACCTGCGATGGCCCGGCACCGTCCGGTAACAGCAGCCCCGATCAACAACCAGAACAGTCCCCGCCATGCCGGAAACATGATCCCCTTCAGCCACCCACGTTTTCCGACTGCGCTGCGCTCCTCTATCCGGCAAACGCAAGGCCACGGCACTCCGCGAACCGACATCCTTCGGGCGAGGGCTAGGGCCTGTCTGATGGCTCTTTGGCGAGGTCCCGGAGCCAGATGATGAGGGCTGCGGTGGCCAGGGTGCCGTGGAATATGTAGTCGCGTTTGTCGTATCTG
>NZ_JBEOYE010000050.1:0-70257 GCF_040296945.1 Streptomyces sp. NPDC001941
GCATTGCTCAGTTCATGCCGACGCACCATGCCAGGCCCCTGCCCGGAACAGCAGCAGATCCACCCTCCGGACAAGAGCCATCAGACACGCCCTAGTCCTCGCCGAACCCCCGTACCGGTGGTGGCAGCAGGGCGCGGGCCGGGGACGGCTGCCAGCGGCCCCCTGCCGTGACCCGGCCGAACGCCTGGTCGCCGAAGTGGAAGGCGAAGGCGTGGGTGCGCGGGGTCCTCATGACCCCCAGCAGGGCGGTACGCGCCCTGAGCACGCCCTCGACGTCCACGTCGGGTCCTGAGGGCCACTCGGGGTGGGCGAGCTGGGCCGGGGTGTGGAAGGCGTCGCCGAACACCACGATCCGCCGCCCGCCCCGGGCCGTGATCACGTACGTGGTGTGGCCGGGGCTGTGGCCCGGGGTGACCAGCGCGGTGACGCCGGGCCAGATCTCGTCACCGTCGTCGAACCGGTGCAGCACACGGGACATCGGCACCATGAACCCCTCCCAGGAGGGCGCCCCCACCTCCACCTCCCGGTTCCAGAAGGGCTCCCACTCCGAGCGCGCCACCAGGTAGTCGGCGCCCGGGAAGGCCTTGCGCGGACGGGTGCCGTGCCCCGTGAGGAAGCCGAGACCGGTGTGGTCCGTGTGCAGGTGGGTGAAGGCCACCGTGTCGATGGACCCGCGCGGTACGCCCAGGGCGCCCAGGGTGCGCAGCAGCGCGCCTCCCCGGGAGACCCCGAGGGAGGGCGCCAGGACGTTGGCGCCGAGGCCCGCGTCGATCAACAGCCGGCGCCGTCCCCGCTGCACGAGGAGGCCGCCCGCCGAGGCGGCGATGCGCCCCGAGAGGGCCAGTGCCTCGGGGTGGGCCCTCCAGTACGAGGCGGGCACCGCCGGCAGGAACCCGGCGCGGTCCAGCTCCATGGCCGCGTCGACGACGTAGGTCAGCCGGACGTCCCCGACGGTGAGGGTGCGCACCGCCGACTGGTCGGCGAGCCTCCCGGTGCGCGGGCGGGCTGCGTGGGCGGTGGGGAGCGGGCCCGCGAAGGGGACGGCCAGTGCCGCGGTGGAGGCGAACGCGGTGCGCAGCACGCCGCGCCGCGAGGGGCCGGAGCTGCCGGACGGACGGTCGGTCATGGCTGTTTCCCTAGGAAGGTGAGGCGGTCCGGGCGGACCGGGTGGCTGCCGGATCACGGGGCCAGCAGGGCCGCGGGGTTCGTCCGGGTCACGGCGTCGGCCTCGGCGCTCGTGAGGCCCGCGGCACGGAACCAGCCCCGGCTCAGGTCCAGCCACTCCCGCACGTCCGGCTGGTCGGGCTGTCCGAGGTCGGAACTGAACGCCACCCGTGGGTGTGCGCGCACGACCTCGGCGAGTTGTCCGGGTTCCGCCTGGCCCAGCAGCAGGGTCAGCGCGGTGAACTCGACGTACAGGCCGGGCACCTGGGCCAGGTCCGCCAGGTCGGCGGGGGTGAAGCCCGACATGGGGTGGGTGGCGTGGGTCAGGAGCAGACGCGGTACGCCGATCCGGACGGCCTCGTCGACGACGCGCAGCGCCGCCTCCCGGTCGCTGTGCCCGGTGGCCAGGACGACGGGCAGGTCGCGGGCCGCGCGGAGCACCTCGGTCACTCCGGGGCGCAGCGCGCCGTCGGGGCCGGCGACCGGTGCGGTGCGCCACTGGTCGGGGTCGAGCCGGGGGTGGAAGGGGGTGCGGCGCAGGGCGGAGGGGTGGCCGGGGCCCACCAGGGTGGGCAGGTGCACGACCAGGCGGGCGGGGGCGTCGCCGCCGTGGGCGAAGACGGCCTGCTCGACGGCGCGGGGGTGGACGCCGCCGGACAGTTCGTTGAGGACGAGCGTGCCGGAGACGGGGAGCCCCTCCTCGCGGGCCTCCCAGGCGCGGGCCGCGGTGGACGTGAGGTGGCTCTTGAGGACCACCCAGCCGCCGGCCTCGGCGTAGGCGCGGCCCGCGCCCGCGGAGGTCAGGCGCCGCCGGTAGAGGTCCGGGCCCGCGTGGTAGTGGAGGTCCACCACCACGCGGCCCGTCAGGTCAGGCACGGTCGGCCGTGCCGTCGGTCCCCGCCCAGGGCTTGGCGTAGCCGTACCGGCGGCGGGCCTCGTCGAGGCGCAGGCCGCCCGCGACGGCCCCGGCGATGGAGGCCTCGGTCCGCTCGACGCGCTCGGCCCGGTCGGCGACCTCCTCGGCCCGGTCGGCGGGGACCACCAGGACGCCGTTGTCGTCGCCCACGACGATGTCACCGGGGCGTACGGTGACGTCGCCGACGACGACGTCCCGGCCGGTGGCCGCGAGCTCCACCCGGTTCTTGCCGCTGACCATGGTGACGCCGGTGCTGAACAACGGGTACCCGGCGGCGCGGATCTCGGCGACGTCGCGGGCCGAGCCGTGCAGTGCGGTGCCGCGCACGCCGCGCCGCCGCGCCAGCGCGGTGAGCAGCGAGCCCCAGTTGGTGCAGGCGGTGCTGCCGCCGTTGTCGACGACCACGAACGCGCCCTCGGGCACGTCGTCGAGGTAGTTGGCCGCGTTGCGGAACGGCTGCCCGGCGACGTCACCGACGGGCTGGTACGAGACGGTGAACGCGCGTCCCGCGGCCCGCGTCCCCGGGACGCGCGCGGCGACCCCGGCGAGGACGCCGCCGACGCCGAGGCTGTCGAGCGCGTCCGAGACGGAGGCGGTGTCGAGGCGGGCGAGCCGGTCCACCACGTCCTCGGCGGCGGAGGATCCGCCCGGCCGCGTGGCGGGCACGGCGAGCCGTCCGGCGACCGCCCGGGCCACCTGCTCCGTGCGGGCGGTGCCGCCCAGGTCGTAGGTGACGGTGGTGCGGGCCCGCACCACCTCGCGCACGGCGGCGCGCAGCTCCTGGCCGGGGACCGGCATGCCGAGGTGGTCGAGCATCTGCGCGACGGTGAGCAGCATCGCCATGGGGTTGGCCCTGCCCTGGCCCGCCATGCCCGGGGCGCTCCCGTGCACCGGCTCGAAGTAGCTGCCGTGGTCGCCGATGTTGCCGCTGGTGGCGAGGCCGAGGCCGCCCATGACACCGGCTCCGAGGTCGGAGAGGATGTCGCCGAACATGTTCTCGGCGACGAGCACGCCGAAGCGCTCGGGCCGGCGGACCATCCACAGGGCGACCGCGTCGACGTTGAGGATCTCGGTCTCGACGTCCGGGTGCTCCCGGGCGATCAGTTCGAGGCGCTCGCGCAGGTGGTTTCCGCTGTGGCGCAGGACGTTGGGCTTGTCGACGACGGTGAGCCGCCGGTGGCCGTGGCGCTCGGCGTACGCGAACCCGTAGCGCAGCAGGCGGTCCATGCCGAACTCGGTCTGGAGCCGCAGCGAGACGCTGGTGCCCGCGGGACCCGAGGCGGCCGCGTTGGGGTGGTCGCGGACGACGTCCCAGAGCGCGTCGTCGGGGCCGTGGAAGTCGTAACCGGCGTACAGGCCCTCGGTGTTCTCGCGGATGACGGTGAAGTCGAAGCGCTCGCCGTCGAGGTCGGTGACCGGCCGGACGTTCGCGTACAGGCTCAGCCGCTGGCGGAGCTGGATGACCGGGGACACGTACGTCAGGCCCGTGCCGCGCAGCGCCGGGGCGAGCTCCGCCTCCGCCTCGCGCAGGGGCTTGCTGGTGATGGCGCCGAGGAGGGCGGTGTCGGTCTCCTCGATCAGCTTCCAGGTGCGCTCGGGCACGACGGTGCCCTCCTCGCGCCAGTACTTCCAGCCGATGTCGCCGAAGCGCAGGTCGAGCGGGAGCGCCAGGCGTTCCACGACGTCCAGGGCGGCGGAGACGACCTCCGGGCCGATGCCGTCGCCCGGAAGGACAGCGATGCTCTTCATGAGAGTCCCTTCTCCCGCAGGAACCGCCCGACGAGGGCGGACACTTCCGCGGAGCGTTCGAAGTGGGGGCGCATGCCGGCCCCCGGGATGACGTGCACCTCGTGGTGGGGTGCCGCCGCGGTGTGGCGGTCGGTGACGAGCTGGGAGTGGCCGCCGACGACCTGGAGCAGCGGCCCGGGGTGGGCCCGTACGGATGCGCTGACGTCGATGCCGCACAGCAGCCGCATCCCGGCGGCCAGCCGACGGCCGGCCTCGGGGTCGTGCGGCGCGGACGGGGCGGCGCCGGAGCCCGCCGGGTGGCCCTGGGGCCGGACGCGCCGGTCGAGCAGGGCCAGGGCGAGGTCCGAGCTTCCGTCCGCGGCGAGTTCGGCGATCTCCGTCAGCCGGGACTCCAGCAGCGCGTCGGTCCGGGCCGGGCCCGAGACCAGCAGGGCTGCCGTGGTGGGCGGGACATCGGGCAGCAGGGCCTGGGCGACCGCGCCGCCGAGGGCGTTCCCGCACAGCAGGTCGACGGGGCCGAACGTGCCGATCAGCGCGCGCCAGCGGGCGACGAAGGCGTCCATCGAGTCGACCCTCTCATCCCACGCCGAGAGCGTGTCGACGACGGTCACGCGCAATCCGGCGTCGGTCAGGGTCCGGGTGACGGGGGCGAAGAAGGCTCCTTCGTCCCAGCGCGGCGTGACGGGCGCGAGGACCAGGGCGTGGGCGCGGGCCGTGCCCGCGGCGGTCCGGGGTGTGAAGACCGCCGCGGGCACGGCGAATCCGGCGTGGGTCACCGGACGGTGGCGAGGGTGCGCGCGGTGGTGATGCCCTCGCGGTGGGTGCCGCCGAGCAGGTCCTTGCGGTGCTCGACCGGCAGGTCGTAGCGGCCCAGGACCAGGTCCGGCAGCGGCAGGGAGGGGGTGCCCTCCGGGACGGTGGCCAGCAGCAGGTCCGCCAGCTCCAGGAGCGGGCCCAGGTGCAGGCGGGCGGCGCTCTCGGGGTCGGTGCGGTCCAGGTGGGCCAGCCACTGCTCGGCGATGAGGTTGCCCGGGCCCTTGCCCATGCCCTGGACCGAGGAGTCCATCCAGGTGGCGCCCGCCGCGACCGCGCTGATCGCGTTGGAGAGGGCCAGGCCCAGGTTGTTGTGGGCGTGCAGGCCGATCGGGCCGCCGGTGACCGACTTGGTGAGGGTGGTGAGGTCGGCGGTGTCGACGGGGGAGAGGCTGCCGTTGGAGTCGGCCAGGTAGACGAACTCCGCCCCGGCGTCGGTGGCGGCGGTGGCCGCGGTGACCACGTCGCGTCCTTCCCACTGGCTGATCCGGGCGAAGTTGACGCCGACGGCGAAGCCGGTCTCCTTCGCCTGGCGTATGTACTCGAGGCCCCGTTCGTATCCCTGTGACGGCAGGATGATGCGGACCAGGCGTGCCCCGGCCGCGTACATCGCGGGCAGGTCGTCCTCGGTGATGTTCTTCGGGTGCAGGATGAGCGCGACCTTGTCCGGGCCGACCTCGTCGGCGACGGCCGAGATGAAGTCGTCGTCGCCGCGGCCGGTGAGGCCGAGGTTCGGGACGGGCACGAGCGAGCCCTTGCGGTACGCGATCTCGACCCAGTCGAAACCGGCCTCGACGCTGAGGCGGGCGTGCTTGATCGCGTAGTCCAGGGGGAAGTTGAAGCCGTTGCGGTATCCGCCGTCGCGGAGGGTGACGTCGATGTTGACGATGCTCATGGTTCCTCCAGGTGGCTGGTGCGGTGTCGGTTCGGGCCTGGTCCACACGGCAGGCCCCGGGGCTCAGGCGGAGTGCTGCGCGGCGGCGTGGTGGGCGGCGAGCCGGCCGAAGATCAGGGAGCGCAGCACGGACGTGGCCGGCGGGTAGGCGTGGTAGAAGAGGCCGGTGGCCTCGCCCGCCGCGTAGAGACCGGGAATGGCGGTGCCCGACGGGGTCACGACACGGCCGTCGAGGTCGGTGCGGATGCCGCCGTAGGTGAAGCAGATGGCGGCGGTCAGCGGCACGCCGATGAACGGCGCGGTGTCCAGCGGCACGGCCCAGTTGGACTTCTGCGGGGTGAGGCCGACGGTGGACTTGCCATCCAGGCGGGTCGGGTCGAACTCGCCCGGTCCGACGCCCGCGTTGAACTCCGCGACGGTCTTCTCCAGGCCCTCCGCGTCGATGCCCAGCTTGCCGGCCAGCTCCTCCAGGGAGTCGGCCTGCTCCGGCGGGACGTCGCTGAGCAGTGCGTTGAGGATGCCGGGGATGGCGAGCGTCTTGGCGTCGGCGATCCAGTACGCCTCCTGGTCCTGGTTCTTCCAGATCTCGTAGCCGACGTGCTCGAAGGTGTTGTCCCAGGTGTCCCGGCCCTCGTCGAAGAAGCGCTGCAGGCGGCCGTTGACGAAGATGCCCGTGCTGAAGCCGTAGAGGACCGCGTCGGCCTTCTGCGTACGGGTGTCGACGGGCTCGGCGTGGATGCCGTCGAACTGGCCCGCGGTGTCGGCACCGAGCTCCAGCGCCATGCGCAGCCCGTCGCCGCGGTTGTTGGCGATGCCGGGGGCGATCAGCGGCAGGTCGCAGGCCTTGTCGCCGACGTAGCGGGTGAGCATCTCGGTGTTGCCCTCGAAGCCGCCGCAGGCCAGGACGACGCTGCGGCCGTGCAGCCGCTGGGTGCGGCCGTCCGCGGTGCGGACCAGGACGCCGTCGACCACGCCGTCCTCGGTGGTCGACAGGCGCAGCGCCTCCGTCTCGTAGCGGATCTCGACGCGGGGGTCGTTCTCCAGGGCCGCGCCCAGGTGCTCGACGATCGAGGCGCCGCCGCCGCGGGGGCTGGCCGGGGCGGCCATGGAGGGGGTGCCGCCGTCGAAGGTGTGCGGCAGGGGGAAGTCCTCGAAGGCGATCTGGACGCCGTGCTTCTCCACGAAGGCGAGCGTCCGGGACGTCTCGCGCTCCACGGTGCGGCAGTACTCGACGTCGGCGAGGCCGCCGGAGACCCGGCCGACGTGGTCGGCCCAGTCCGTGTCCAGTTCGCGGTCCTGGTTGATGCGCAGGAACGCGCCGGTCCAGCGGGTCGCGCCGCCGCGGTCCTCCTTGGTGGCACGCTCCAGTACGGCGATCCTGGCGGGCGTCTCGCGGCCCTCGGTCGCCTCGGCGTAGGTCAGCGCGGCGGACAGGCCGGCGGCGCCGAAGCCGATGACGATGAGGTCGTACTGCGCGTCGGTGGCGGACATGGTTTCTCCTCGGGAGTCGGAAGCGGAAGCAGGGGCGGAGGGGAGTGGGGGAGGGACGGGGCCGGCGGCTCAGCGCCCGGGGGTGATGACGCGGCTGGTGCGGTAGAGCCGGTACTTGGCGCCCGTCGTGGTCTTGGCGAACTCGCCGTAGCGACGGGTGAACTCGGGGTCCTGGAAGATCGCGTCGAAGGCGTCCTGGCCGGACCACGCGGCGAGGTTGACGATGGCGTCGCCGTCGACGCTCGTCAGCAGGCGCGAACCGCGGAAGCCCTCGGCGGTGGCGGAGACGTGCTCGACGGCGGAGGCCAGCGCGGCCACGCTGGCGGGCGCGTCGTCGGTGGTGGCCACGTTGATGAGCAGCACGCTGTCGTCCGGCTCGGCAGCGGTGACCACGCCGGGGCTGGCGTTGCGGCCCTCGAAGGCGAGCTGGTCGTAGGCGGCGATGCCGAGCTTGTGCCACGGGTCGCTCTCGATGAGCTCGCGCACCTGGGCCTCGTCGAGGTCGGCGGTCACGATGACGGCACCGCCCTCGGGCCGGGGGCCGCTGAGCAGGATGCGGCCCTGGTCGCCGTGCTCGCGCAGCCATGCCTTGTGCTCGGCCATGTGCGCCACGACGGTCTCGCGCGGGGTGAGGTAGGTGAGCGTCAGTACGTGGATCATCGGGTCCTCTGCAAGGGTGTCGCGGGTGGGAAGGGGGAAGCGGGGGCGGCCGGTTCAGGCGGCCGGGGTGCTGACGCGGCCGGCGAGCGAGGCGAGCGTCCGCTCGGCGTCGGCGACGACCTCGTGGACGACCTGGGCGGCGGGCCGGATGTCCTGGATCAGGTCGAGGACCTCGCCCGCGAACATGGCGCGCTGGGTGGTGTCGTCGCGGGCGACCGCGGCGGCCCACTCGGGTTCCACGGTGGCGCGCCGTGCGGCGAGTTCGGCGTCCTTGCCGGTCCAGGCGCGGGTGAAGTCGTTGGCGATGGAGCGGGCCGGGTGGCCCGCGGGCCACCCGATGCCGCGCACGACGTCGAAGGCGTGCGTGTTGACGGTGTCCGCGGTGCGCCCGGACACCAGGTGGGACTTGAACCCGGCGGTGGCCAGCGACTCCTCGGTCGCGGCGAACCGGGTCCCCATCATCACCCCGTCGGCGCCCAGGGCGAGGGCCGCCGCGAGGCCGCGGCCGTCCGCGAACCCGCCGGCGGCGACGACCGGCAGCTCGCCGCCGGTGGCCTCCAGCACGGCCGGGATCAGCGGCAGGGTGGACTGGGACCGGTGGTGACCGCCGGCCTCGGCGCCCTGGGCGACGAGTACGGAGGCCCCGGCCGCCGCCGCGACGGACGCCTGCTCGGGGTCGTGGACCTGGACGACGACGTGGGACCCGGCGTCGGCCGCGGCCGCCACGTACCTGCGGACCTGGTCCGCGTTGCCGAAGGAGAGCGCGATGACCGGCGGGGCGTAGCCGAGCACCTTGTCCCACAGGCCGGGCCGCTCGTCGAAGGTGAACATCACGCAGCCGACGCCCCAGACGCCGCCGGACTCGGCGGCCCGGCCCACGTGCTCGTCGATGAACGCCGGGTCGCCGTAGCTGACGCCCACGAGGCCGAGGCCGCCCGCCCGGGTCACCGCGCTGGTGAGCCGGCCGCCCGACACTCCGCCCATCGGGGCGCAGACGACCGGGTGGTCGATGCCCAGCAGTTCGGTCAGCTTGGTCGAGATCACGATGCTCCCTTGGTCCAGATCGTTCGCCCTGCATGACCCGGCCCGGGAGGCCGGGACGGGGGAGTGGCGCGCTGAATTCCGCATTGAATTACGCGCCTGGGAAAGCGGGGTACTTCCGGGGATCGGATTCCCGTCCGGTGTTGCCCCGCTTGACGTCGACGACATTAGCCAAGGGTTTCGTTCCGCGTCCAAGACGCAAACGGCGTGACCGTCATAGCCGCACGCCTATACCCCTGTGCACAGCCGTGTGCCTATACCCCCGTCCGTCCGTACCCGGGCGGGAAAAAAGGAAAGGCGTGCGACCCGGGCGGGGGAGGGCCCGGGTCGCACGCCGGCTGGTGGCGCGGAGGGTTATTCGGCCGAGAAGGCCCATCCGCGCACTGCGGACACCTGCTGGAGGAGGCGGGCGGCACGGCTGCCCCGGACCGCGGTCACGGCGAGGCGCTCGCGGGGCGGCCGACCGGTGGGCAGCGGGCGCCAGACCAGGTGGTGCTCGCGCTCCACGGCGCGCCGGGGGCGGAGCGCGACGAGGTCGGCGGTGGTCTGCAGCGCGTGCAGGAACAGGGCGTGCTGGTCCTGGTCGACGGGGTGCAGCACCGAGGTCCAGCCGAGCCTGGCCAGGTCGGCGGGTACCGTCTCGGCGAACCCCGGGGCGCACCCGTCCTCGTACCAGAGCAACCGCTGCCGGGTGAGGTCCTCCCAGGTCAGCTCGGTGCGGTGGGCGAGCGGGTGCTCGTGTGCCAGGACGACGCCGAGCGGCTCGTCCCAGACGACGGCACGCACCAGTTCGGACGTGACCACGGGCAGCCGGACGATGCCGAAGGCGATCTCGCCGTGCCGCAGGAGTTCACCCTGGTCCGCGGTGCCCACGGAGCGCATCCGCAGCTTCGCGGCGCCGTCGCGGCCGTCGTGCGCCCGTACGTTGGACAGCCCGTTCTGGACCTCCGTCAGGACGTCGGCCGGCACTCCGCCGCACACCCCCACCGGCCAGATGCGGGGCGCGGGGGCGACGGCCGCTATGGCGGAGCGCAACTGTCCCGGAATTCCCTGCATTTCTCGGAGGAATGCCTTTCCACCGACGGTGAGTTCGACTCCCCGTGAACTGCGGATGAACAATGCGGCGCCGACGCGTTGCTCAAGTCTTCTGATTTGCTGGCTGAGGCTCGGCTGCGATATCCGCAATTCCTGTGCGGCGGCGGAAACCGTTCCTGCGCGCACCACGGTCAGGAAATAGCGCAGGTGCCGCATGTCGAAGTCGTCGACGTCCCGGGCGTCGGACGCCGCCCGCAGGACGACGTCGCCCCGGGGGTCCGGCGCCTGTCCGTCGAGTCCGTTGTGGTCCGCACTCCCGGTGGCGCGCCGCCCTGACCATTCGTCCAGCACGCTCATCTGTTTCCTCCCGCGTCTCGTCGCCCCTGCCCCGCCCGGGCTCCCGCCCGCCCGGGCTCCCGCCCGCCCGGGCTCCCGCCCGCCCGGGCCCGCGCCCGCCCGGGCCCGCGCACAACGGGCCCAGGTGCAGCTTGGCAGAAAAATTCGTTCTCGAAGGTATTTTTTACGGGCCTGAAACGGCACTGTTCCCGCCGCCCTCATACTCCGGGCGTTCAGCGGCCGACAGCGCCGTGAACAGCAGTCGCCACAGTGGTTCGCCGCGGGGCCCCTCCTCCTCGCGGGGACCGACGGGCCGGTACAGCAGCCCGTACATCACGGCCATCAGGAGCTCGGCGACCAGCCGTGGCGAGTGCGCGGGGAAGCCGCCCTCGCGCTGCGCCCGGCGGATCAGTTCCACCAGTACCCCCTGCACCTCCACCAGGACGTCGGACAGCGCCCGTTCCAGGTTCGGGCAGTCCGACGCGAGGCGGACCATCGCCTGTAGCCGTACGTCGGACTGGAGGCGGCCGGCGAAGTCCACGACGACGCCCTCCAGGACGGCGCCGGCCCCGGCGCCCGGCGCGTCGTACTCCGCGCACAGCCCCGTCCAGGCGTGCCGGGACTCACTGATCAGTGCTCCGGCCAGCGATCGCTTCGAAGGGAAGTGCCCGTAGAGGGCGCCCTTCGTCATGCCGATCCGCTCCGCCACCGCGCCGAGCGTCGCCCGGTTGTAGCCCTCCGCGGCGAACACCTCGGCGGCGGCCGTCAGGACCTTCTGCCTCGTGCGCCGTGCCCGTTCCTGCTGTGCCATGTCGCGCCCTCCATCTTCAAAGAGAGCATATGAATACCATTGGTGAGGAAGACCGTGAAATACCCCAACAGGGCAGGCTTCTCAAGGCACTTCCGTTCCCAGCGGACCGTAGTGCGCCGGGACCAGCGGCCAACCGTGGCGCCGTGCCTCCTCGTTGAGTACGGCGGAGGACCCCACCACGACCGGCCTGCCCACCGCGCGCAACAGGGCGAGGTCGCTCTCGTGGTCGCCGTAGGCGAAGCAGTCCGGCGGGTGCGCGCCGCGCTCCCGCATGATCCCGGTCGCGGCGGCCGCCTTGGCCTCGCCGATCATCGGGCGGTGGACCTCCCCTGTCAGCACGCCGTCGGGCCGCACCACCAGTTCGGTGCAGAGCACGGTGGCCACGCCGAGCTCCGCGGCCAGCGGGTCCAGGAGCGGACGCATCGAGCCGGAGACCAGGACGACCTCCCGTCCTTCGGCGCGGTGCGCGGCCAGGGTGTCGAGCACCGGCAGGACGAACGCCGTACCACCGCGCCGGTACGTCTCGTACCAGCTCCTGCCCGCCGCTTCGAGCGCGGCGAGGGGCACACCGGCGTAGCGCCGGTAGTACCAGCGGTTCAGGGCCTCGCGGTTCGGGGCGGCCGCCGGTCCGGACGCCGGCGGGGGCCCGGTGACGGCCGCGGACGGGTGCTCCGCCTCCCAGTACGCCCAGAAGTCGAGCATGCTCTTCCCCGCGATCACGGTCTCGTCCACGTCGAAGAACGCGACCGCCACCCCCTCGCGCCCGGCTCGCGGACGGACCCGCTGCGACGCGGTCGTCACCGGGCGCCCCCGTCCGCCAGCGCCGCCTGCGCGTAGGCGGTCGCCGCCGCGTCGAGCCCCAGGGCGCCGTGCCCCGCCGCCGTCGTGACGTCGCGCCAGGCCCGCTGGACGGGGCTGCCGGGGGACTGGCCCCGCATGCCGGAGGCGTGGAACAACTCGTCGACCGCCTCGCGGCACATGGCGGCCGCGGTCGCCGCGTCCCGACGGTTCTCCGCCACGGCGAGGGGGGTGATGTCGCCCCGGTCCGCGCGGACGGCGGTGCCGTCGAGCAGCAGGCCCGCCGCGTGGATCCCGGCGGAGGCCCGGGCGAGCAGTAGCGCCTGGCCGGGCTGCGCCGGTGATCCGGCCGCGTGCTCCGCGCTCCAGGCCCGCAGCCCGGCGCGGGCCGCGCCGAGCACGGGCGCCGCGAAGATCGGCCCGGCGACCATCGGGTAGGGGACGCGGTGGCAGCGGGCCGCGTCGGGCCGGGGGCGCAGCAGCGTGCCCAGCGTGAACGAGCGGTGGGCGGGCGCGAACACGCCGTCCGCGCCGACGCTGTTGCTGCCGCTGCCCCGCAGCCCGACGGAGTCCCAGGAGTCCCGGACGGCGACGTCCGCGCGCGGCACGGCGAACACCCGGTGCTCCCGGACGCCTTCGGGACCCGGCGTCCAGGAGGCGAGCAGCACCCACTCCGCGTGGTCGACCCCGCTGGCCGTGCGCCACTCGCCGTCGAGCCGCCAGCCCCCGGGCACGGCGGACGCGCGGCCCTGGGCGGGGACGATCGAGGCGGCGACGCGCACGTCCGGGCCGTCTGCCCACAGGTCCCGCTGGCCCTGTTCGGGCAGGTAGGCGGCCAGCCGCCCGTGCGCGGCGTACAGGGCGGCGCACCACCCGGTGGAGGCGCACGCCTCGGCCACGGCCGAGGCGTCGGCCAGCAGACGCGCGAAGCTTCCGGCGGCACCGCCCCACCGCGTCGGTACGAAATGACGGGGGAACCCCGCTTCGACGACGGCTCGTGCGACCCGCCCGTCGAGCCTGCGCCGGTCCTCGGCGTCCCGGGCGTCCCGCCGCGCGGCGTCGAGGAGGGGGCCGAGCCGGTCCGGGCCGTCCGCCACGTCCCGGACCCCGTACGGCAGTGCGCCGACGTCTTCCCGCGCGGTCAGCATGCCGCGCCCAGCTGGGTCCAGTGCAGGGCCGGCGCGCCGCAGCGGACCGTGGCCCGGGCGATCTCGCGCTCGCCCTGCCGGGCGGTGAACGACAGCTCCGAGGGGCAGCCGGTGGGTCGTGCGGTGATGGACACCGGGAGGTGGAGTTCGCCGAAGGCGGTGAACTCCACGGCGAGCAGCGTCGCGTCGCCCTCGCCGGGGCGGCCGCCCGCGGTGACGTGACCGGCCTGCCGGAACGCTTCGACGAGTGCCATGCCGGGCACGTGGTCGGACTCGTGGTCGAACAGCACCGGGTGGCGCCGGTCGAGCCTGAGCCACCAGCTGTTCGCGCGCAGCGGATCGCCGGCGATGAGGGTGTCGCGCTCGGCGAGCTGGCCGACGTCGGCCGGCGCGAGGGCGACGGAGCGCGGTTCGCCGACGGGCAGGGCCCGCGGGGCCCCGTCGCCCCCGCGCCGGCGCACCAGCGCGTAGCGCCGGGCTTCCATGGGTTCCCAGCACACCCGGGCCCGTCCGAAGGAACGCTGCCCCACCAGGACTTCGGCGTCGAGCGCGAGGCGCAGCCTGCGGCTGCCCGCGGCCGGCGGGCGGCAGTGGACGTCGAGTTCGACGCGCAGCGGTTCCGGGCCCACCTGCGGGAGCTCTTCGCACAGGTCGACGCCGATCTCGCTGAGCACGAACGGCAGGCCGTGCGGGACGTCGAGGAAGCGGTGGGACAAGTGGATGGCGGCCTGCCGCGCGGTTTCCGCGAGCAGGACCGGGTCCGCGGCGCGATGGCCGTGGTGGGCGAGGTAGTGGTCGCGGCTCCACAGCGCCGCGACCGCGAAGCGCTCGTCGCCGAGCCGCTCCGCGTCGGTCAGCAGGACCTCCGCATCGGACGTCTTGTGGACGGACGTGGCCGGAACGCATCTGTCGAAGTCCAGCCGTGTCCGTGGTCGATCAGGTCCAGGCCGTCCGGTACGTATCTCCGGTCCAGACATGGCACGCACGAGTTGATCCTCCCCCGTCGACGTAGCGGCAATACGCCGGTATGGTCCCGACGCAGCACGTGACGACACGCAGAAATATACCTTCGGGAAGGTATATTTGAAGGATCATTTTCAGCCACGTCGCTGCTCCGCGCGATCGCACAACGGAGAGTGCCCATGTCAGAGCCGCAGGCGGCCACGTTCACCACCAGAGCAATCCCGGCCAAGCAGGGCCCGGACCCCAAGCAGGAGCGTTCGGCCAGGACCCGTCTACGGGTTCTGGCCGGGGCCGCCGAGCTCTTCACCGAGCGGGGGTTCCGCCACACCTCGGTCAAGGACGTGGCCGACCGGGTCGAGATGACCAAGGGGGCCGTGTACTTCCACTACCCGACCAAGGAGGACCTGGCCGTCGCCGTCGTGCGCGAGCACTACGCACGCTGGCCGAAACTGCTCGACGAGGTCACGTCGGAGCAGCTCGGCGCCCTGGAGACGGCGGCCCGGCTGCTGGAGCGGGCGGCCGACGCCTTCCAGAACGACGTCATCGTCCAGGCCGGCGCCCGGCTCCAGATCGAGCGCCCGCACATCGACGCCGAGCTGCCCACCCCCTACGTCGACTGGATCGCCCTCATCGAGTCGCTGCTGAACGCCGCCCGCCAGGACGGCGAACTGCGTCCCGGTGTCGACCCGGCCCGTACCGCGCACGCCCTGGTCTCGGCGTTCTTCGGTTCCCAGCACGTCTCCGACGTCCTCAGTGGTCGTGCGGACGTGGTGCCGCGCTGGGGGGACCTGGGCGACCTGCTGTTCCGCGCGATCCGGGCCGCCTGACGGCTCCCGGCCGACCCGGCCCGCTCCTCAGGCCGGGTCCGTCACCTGGCGCCGGGTCGAGAGGACGACCAGGCCGCCGATGACGGCGAGCGCCATCAGGACGACACCGAAGGTAGTGGCGCCGCTGGTCAGGCCGACCGCGTCGCTCAGGTAGCCGGCCGACACGGGCAGGATGCCGGCCGGGACGTAACCGCCCACGTTGAGCGCGGCGTTGGCCTCGGCGAGGCGCTGCGGCGGGACGCTGGAGTTGAGCAGCGACAGGCCGCCGAGCTGTCCCATGCCCTGGCCCGCGCCGGCCAGCAGGGCGGACAGGATGAGGACGGCCACCGCCGAGGTGTGCACGGCGACGATCAGGGTGACCATGCTCAGCGTGGTGCTGATCGCGCCGGCCGTGAGGATGGTCCTGCGGCGCAGCCGCTGCACGGCGAACTGGACGCCGGTGGCGGCCAGGAACATCACGAAGGCCATGGCCCCGGCGACGATGCGGCTGGTGGTGCCGAGCAGGCCGGAGAGCAGGGACGGGCCGAGCGAGAGCACGAAGGACGTGGCGGTGATGCCGGGCGCGAACACCGCGACGCCCAGCAGGAGCTGACGCCCGTTGCCGCGCGGGACCCCGGGCACCCGGACCCAGGCGCCCTCGGCGCGCACCTGGGGGCGGCGGACCGGCATGCGCAGCACGACGACCAGCGCGGTGACCAGGAGTACGGCCTCGACGGCGAAGACGGTGACGGTCGGCGCGGGCGCCGTCTCGGAGAGCACCCCGGCCAGGAGCGGGCCGAGGCCGGCTCCGAACACCATGGCGCAGGAGGCGAGCAGGGCGGCGATCCGCTTGCGCTCGGGGCCCGCGACGTCGGTCACCGCGGCCATCCCGGCGGAGACGACGGCGCCGACCGCGATGCCGGTGAAGAGCCGCGCCACGATCAGCGCGACCACGCCGGTGGCCGTGGCGAAGATCAGGCAGGCGGCCAGCGCGAGGGCCAGGGCGGGCAGCAGGACCGGCTTGCGGCCGACGCGATCGGAGACCACGCCGGAGACCAGGAGCGAGCCGATCAGGCCGACGATGTAGAACGCGAACACCACGGTGAGCATGCCCTTGGAGAAGCCGATGTCGCGCTGCCACAGGACGTACAGGGGTGTCGCCGCGTTCGAGAGCACGAAGACCGCGGTGACGGGCCACGCCGCCAGCCAGATCCACCACAGGGGTGCGACGGCGCGGTGGTCCGGCTTCTCGGCGCCGGTGGGTGTCCTTTCGTCGACGGCCTGGACGGTTGAGGTCCGGGTCTCGGACATGACTGCTCCTCTCGATCTTGCCTGCCGGCACCTCGGCGCCCCGGCAGTACGAGTCGAGTCGAACTTAGCATGCAGTACGATCAGAGTCGTACATAGGAATCGCGTTATAAGGAGTCGCCTATGTCCGCGACCGCGGCCGCCGCACCCGCCTTCCGGGTGCCCACCGAGCCCCCCGGGCTGCCCGACCCGCTGCCGGAGCCCGCGCGCGACGAACTGCGCCTGGAAACCGTGCTCGGCGCGCTCAGCGACCCGCTGCGCCTGACGATCGTGCGCAAACTGCTCCTGGAGTCCGAGGACTTCGACCACAGCTGCGGCTGGCTGGGCCTCGACCGCCCCAAGTCCACGCTCACCCACCACTTCAAGGCGCTGCGCGAGGCGGGCGTCACCCGCCAGCGCCAGTACGGCCTGGAGCGCCGCAGCCACGTCCGCGTCGCCGACCTCGAAGCGCGCTTCCCCGGGCTGCTCGCCCTGGTGGCGAACTGGGCGCCCCGGGGCTGACCCACCACCCCGGCACCGCTCGACCCCCCGTCCAGCTCCGCTACAGGAACCGGACCCCCGGGGGCGCGGGAACCTACCCTGCCCCTGACGGTTCGTACGCGAGGACGAGGAGGCCGTCGTGGGAGAGCCGGAGACCACCTTCCCGGCCCCGGTCCGCCGTGCGCCCCTGCTGCTCCTGCCGGGTGGCGGCTCGGCCGGGGCCGCCGTGCGCGTGTACGTGCTCGGGGCCGACGCCCTGGCGCGCGGCGGCATCAGGGCGCTGCTCGCAGGGCAGCCCGCCGCGCAGGTCGTCGGCGACGGCGCGCCCGGGCCCGGGGCCACCGCCGAGCTCGCCGGACTCGCCCCCGACGTGGTCGTGGCCCACGACGGGGCCGCGCCCGGGCCGGGCGCCCCGGACTGCCGGGTGCTCACCATCGGGGGCCGGGGTCAGCTGCCCGCCACCGCGACGCCCGCCCAGCTCGCCGCGGCCGTCGTGCTGGCCGCCGCCGGGTACCGCGTCACCCACGACGAGGCGCCGGGACCCGCCGCCCCTGCCCCGGCCCTGTCCGAGGTCGGCCCGGACCAGCTCACCGAGCGGGAGCGCGAAGTGCTCGCCCTGCTCGCGCACGGCCTGTCCAACACGGAGATCGCGCTCGCCCTCACGCTCTCCGAGCACACCGTCAAGACGCACGTGCAGAACCTGCTCGCGAAGCTGCGCCTGCGCAACCGGGTCCACGCGGCGATCTACGCCTTCGAGACCGGACTGCGCGCCCCGCGGTGACCGCCGCACGGGCCGGGTGGACGACCCAGGGACCTTGAAGACACGACCTAGGCCCGTGTCAGCGCCGTATCAGCCCCGTATGGGCGGTCCTCCGCATACTCGTTCCGCGCTCGCAGAAGAGGAGAGGGGAGGCAGGGGTATCTCCGCATCCGCACGCGGAGGCCGCGCACGACACCCGTACGCGCCGGCCCACTGCCCACGCGGACGTGCGCGCCCCGACACACGATGACCGCCAAGGACTCCTCACCCGTGCCACCCGAGCCGATGACCGTGGTCGTCGACCTGGGGGCACCGGGTGCCGACGGCCCACCGGCCCTGGAGCTGCGCGGCCCGCTCGACACCCTCCGCCTGGAGGCCGCCCTCGACCGGATCGCCGCCCGCTACCCGCACGCACCGGCCTGGCACCCCAGGCTCCAGCACCACGGCCCCGGCCACCACACGCTGCGGCTGACCACCGGCGCCGGCGGCGGCGAGGACTTCCCCGCCGGGTTGCTCGCCGACCTGCTCACCCACGAGGAGCCCGCGGGTCCGCCCGTACGCTTCCTCGAACCCACGCCGCTCCAGGGCGAGTTGCTGGCGACCGCGGGCCCCGGCCGGCACGTCGAGCAGCTGGCCTTCGGCTGGCACGGGCCGCTCGACCCCGAGCGCTTCACCGCCGCCTGGCAGTCCGTCCACGACCGCGAGAGCGTGCTGCGCGCCCGCTTCGAGGACGGCCCCGAGCCGCGCGTCGTCCTGCACGAGCACGCCACCGCCGACGTGGTGCGCCTGCCGCACGGCAGCGTCGACTGGTACGCCCTCGTCGAGGCCGACCGGCGCCGCGGCCTCGACCCGCGCCGCACCGGCCCGCTGCGCGTCACCGTCCTGGGCGGCGGCGCCTCCGCGCCCGGCACCGGACCGGTGACGAAGGTGCTGCTGACCCACCACCACGCCCTGCTCGACGGCCACAGCGTCCGGCTGCTGCTGCGCGAGTTCTGGCACGCCTACCTCGCCGAGGGCCTGCTGCCCGGTGGCGAGCGCCGCCCCGACCTGGCCGACTACCGGCGCTGGCTGCACCAGCAGGACACCTCTGGCGCCCGGGACTTCTGGAGTTCCCTGCCCGAACTCCCTTATGCAGCGGAGGAGTTCGGGCGCGCGAGTGCGCCGGACGCTCCCGCCGCGACCTCGCACGGCACCGGGCACATGCGCCTGCGGCTCACCGTCGAGCAGACCGCCCGGCTCGCCGCCTGGGCCGCCCGCTGGGGCAGCACCGAGAGCGGAGTGCTCCAGGCCGTCTGGGCCCTGCTGCTGCACCACGCCCAGGGCACCCGAGGACCCGGCGCCGTGCGGTTCAGCGCCGCCGTCTCCGGGCGCGGCGTCCTCTTCGACGGCGTCGAGCGGCTGCCCGCGCCGCTGCGCAACCCGCAGCCCGTCACCGTCGAGATCGCCCCCGACACCCCCCTGCCCGAACTGCTCGCCGTCCTGCGCGAGCACGCGGTGGACGCCTCGGCGTACGAGTGGGTCACGGCCGGGCAGATCCAGGAGTGGACCGGCGGGCGGGTGGGCCCCGGCCGGAGCGTGGTCGCCTTCGAGCACCGCCTGCCCGCCGACGCGCGCCTGCGCCCCGCGCTGGCCGCGCACGGCGTCAGGGCGGAAGCCGCCGAGACCCTGGGGGCCCGCACCGCGTTCCCCGTCGGCCTGGTCGCCCACCACGACGACGAGGGCCGGCTGGTGCTGACCCTCTCGCACGACCGGGCCCACCTCGCCGACGGCTCCGACGTCCTGGCGCCGTGCGCCCTGCTGCTGCGCGAACTCCCGTATCTGGCGGGCGACTCCACCACCGTGGGCGAGGCCCTCGACCTGCTCGGCGCGGTCCGCACCTCCCCGGACCGGGTGTGCGTGCGCACCCCCGCGCCCACCGGACCCGCCCGCACGGCCCCGGCGGAGGAGCCGCGGCTGTCCGTGCTGCGCCCCGCCGCCCGCCCCGGCGCGGGCACCGTCTGCCTCGTCCACGCGCCCGGGACGCCCCCCGAGTTCTACGCGACCCTGGTGCACGGCTACCCGGGGCCCGAGGCGCTGGCGCTGCTGCGCCCGGCCGCCGACGGGGCCCCCGTGGGCGCGGCCGTGCTGCGGGCGCTGGCCGGCACCGGCGGACCGCTGGTGCTCGGCGCGCTCTCCGGCGGCGGCGTCGCCGCGTACGAGACCGCGAGGCTGGTCGCCGCGCACGGCGGACGACCCCCGCTGATCGTGCTCACGGGCACCGGCACGGCCGCGGCCGACCTCGCCCGGATGCTCGAAGCCGCCGCCGAGCGCGCCGGCTGACCCGTCGGGCGTCCCGCCCGGCCACCCGACCTTCCCGCGCACCCACACCACTGGAGAGTCATGTCCCGTCGCCTGTTCACTTCGGAGTCCGTCACCGAGGGCCACCCCGACAAGATCGCCGACCAGATCAGTGACACCATCCTCGACGCGCTGCTGAGCGAGGACCCCACCTCGCGCGTGGCCGTGGAGACGCTGATCACCACCGGCCAGGTCCACATCGCGGGCGAGGTCACCACCGCCGCGTACGCCCCGATCGCGCAGCTGGTGCGCGACACCATCCTCGCCATCGGCTACGACTCCTCCACCAAGGGGTTCGACGGCGCGTCCTGCGGCGTCTCCGTCTCCATCGGCGCGCAGTCGCCGGACATCGCCCAGGGCGTCGACACCGCGTACGAGAACCGTGTCGAGGGCGATGACGACGAGCTCGACAAGCAGGGCGCGGGCGACCAGGGCCTGATGTTCGGGTACGCCACCAACGAGACGCCCACCCTGATGCCGCTGCCCATCGAGCTGGCCCACCGGCTGTCCCGCCGCCTCACCGAGGTCCGCAAGGACGGCACCGTCCCCTACCTGCGCCCCGACGGCAAGACCCAGGTCACCATCGAGTACCAGGGCAGCCGCCCGGTCCGCCTGGACACCGTGGTCGTCTCCTCGCAGCACGCCGCCGACATCGACCTGGACTCGCTGCTGGTGCCGGACATCCGCCAGCAGGTCGTCGAGCACGTCCTGAAGCAGCTCGCCGAGGACGGCATCAACCTGGAGACCGACGGCTACCGTCTGCTGGTCAACCCGACCGGCCGCTTCGAGATCGGCGGCCCGATGGGCGACGCCGGACTGACCGGCCGCAAGATCATCATCGACACCTACGGCGGCATGGCCCGCCACGGCGGCGGCGCCTTCTCCGGCAAGGACCCGTCCAAGGTGGACCGTTCGGCCGCGTACGCCATGCGCTGGGTCGCCAAGAACGTGGTCGCCGCCGGGCTCGCCGAGCGCTGCGAGGTCCAGGTCGCCTACGCGATCGGCAAGGCCGAGCCCGTCGGCCTGTTCGTCGAGACCTTCGGCACCGGCGCCATCGCCCAGGACCGCATCGAGAAGGCCATCTCCGAGGTCTTCGACCTGCGCCCGGCCGCCATCATCCGCGACCTCGACCTGCTGCGGCCCATCTACGCGCAGACCGCCGCCTACGGCCACTTCGGCCGCGAACTGCCCGACTTCACCTGGGAGCGGACCGACCGCGCCCAGCAGCTCAAGGCCGCTGCCGGCGTCTGACCGGTCGGCGTACTCGTACATCCGAGGAGATCCCGACGTGCGCATCGCTGTCACCGGTTCCATCGCCACCGACCACCTGATGGTCTTCCCCGGCCGGTTCGCGGATCAGCTGATCCCCGACCAGCTCGCTCATGTCTCGCTCTCCTTCCTCGTCGACGAACTCGAGGTCCGCCGGGGCGGGGTGGCGGCCAACGTCGCCTTCGGCCTCGGCGGCCTCGGGCTCCGCCCGCTGCTCGTCGGCGCGGTGGGCAGCGACTTCGCCGAGTACGAGGTCTGGCTCAAGGAGCACGGCGTCGACACCGGCCACGTGCTCGTCTCCACCGAGCGCCAGACCGCCCGCTTCATGTGCATCACCGACGCCGACTCCAACCAGATCGCCTCCTTCTACGCCGGCGCCATGCAGGAGGCCAGGAACATCGACCTCTGGCAGCTGGTCGGCCCCGCCGACGAGCGCCCCGACCTCGTCCTGGTCTGTCCCAACGACCCGGCCGCGATGCTGCGCCACACCGCCGAGTGCCGCGAACTGGGCCTGCCCTTCGCGGCCGACCCCTCCCAGCAGCTCGCCCGCCTGGACGGCGCCGAGGCCCGCGACCTGGTGGACGGCGCCCGCTGGCTGTTCACCAACGAGTACGAGGCCGCGCTGCTCCAGGAGAAGACCGGCTGGGACCGCGCCGACGTGCTGGCCAAGGTCGGCACCTGGGTCACCACCCTGGGCGAGGCGGGCGTACGCGTCGACCGCGAGGGCCACGCGACGGTCACCGTGCCCGCCGTGCCCGACTCCCCGGTCGCCGACCCCACCGGCGTCGGCGACGCCTTCCGCTCCGGGTTCCTGGCCGCCGTCGCCCACGGGCTGCCCCTGGAGGCCGCCGCCCGGCTCGGCTGCGTCGTCGCCTCGCAGGCGCTCGCCGCGGTCGGCTCGCAGTCCTACACGGCCGACCGCACCCGCCTCACCGACGCGGCGGTACGGGCCTACGGCGCGGAGGCCGCGGCCGTCCTCGCCCCGTGCCTGGAGCACCTGTCGTGACCGCGGCGGAAGCCCGGATCGCGGCGCTGCGCGAGGCGTTCGCCACCCGGGTGGTGGTGGCCGACGGCGCGATGGGCACGATGCTCCAGGCGCAGGACCCCTCCCTGGACGACTTCGAGCAGCTCGAAGGCTGCAACGAGATCCTCAACGTCACCCGTCCGGACATCGTGCGCTCGGTGCACGAGGCGTACTTCGCCGTCGGCGTGGACTGCGTGGAGACCAACACCTTCGGGGCGAACCTGGCGGCGCTGGGGGAGTACGACATCCCCGAGCGGGTCTTCGAACTCTCCGAGTCCGGTGCGCGGGTCGCTCGTGAGGTGGCGGACGAGTTCACCGCCTCGACGGGGCAGCAGCGGTGGGTGCTGGGCTCGATGGGGCCGGGCACCAAGCTGCCGACCCTGGGGCACGCCCCGTACCGGGCGCTGCGCGACGCCTACCAGCAGAACGCCGAGGGCCTGATCGCGGGCGGCGCCGACGCGCTGCTGATCGAGACCACCCAGGACCTCCTGCAGACCAAGGCGGCGGTGCTCGGCGCCCACCGGGGCCTCGCGGCCGTCGGGTTCCGGGTGCCGGTCATCGTGTCCGTGACGGTCGAGACGACCGGCACCATGCTGCTCGGCTCGGAAATCGGTGCGGCGCTGACGGCCCTGGAGCCGCTGGACATCGACATGATCGGCCTCAACTGCGCCACCGGACCTGCCGAGATGAGCGAGCACCTGCGCTACCTGGCCAGGAACGCGCGCGTACAGCTCTCGTGCATGCCCAACGCCGGTCTGCCGGTGCTCGGCAAGGACGGTGCGCACTATCCGCTCTCGGCGGGGGAGCTGGCGGACGCGCAGGAGAGCTTCGTCCAGGAGTACGGCCTATCCCTGGTGGGCGGCTGCTGCGGTACGACCCCGGAACACCTCGGGCAGGTCGTCCAGCGGGTCAGGGGCCTGACCCCGCCCGCGCGTGAGCCGCGCCCCGAGGCGGGTGCGGCGTCGCTGTACCAGACGGTGCCGTTCCGGCAGGACACGGCGTACATGGCGATCGGTGAGCGGACGAACGCGAACGGGTCGAAGAAGTTCCGCGAGGCGATGCTGGAGGCCCGCTGGGACGACTGCGTGGAGATGGTGCGGGACCAGATCCGCGAGGGCGCGCACATGCTGGACCTGTGCGTGGACTACGTGGGCCGTGACGGCGTGGCCGACATGGCCGAGCTGGCCGGCCGGTTCGCCACCGCCTCCACGCTGCCGATCGTGCTGGACTCCACCGAGGTCGAGGTCCTGCAGGCCGGTCTGGAGAAGCTCGGCGGGCGCGCCGTCATCAACTCGGTCAACTTCGAGGACGGCGACGGGCCGGAATCGCGGTTCGCCAAGGTCTCGGCGCTCGCCCGCGAGCACGGCGCCGCCCTGATGGCCCTCACCATCGACGAGGAGGGCCAGGCCCGCACCGTCGAGAACAAGGTGGCCATCGCGCAGCGCCTGATCGGCGACCTGACGACCCACTGGGGCATCCGCGAGTCCGACATCCTCATCGACACCCTGACGTTCACCATCTGCACGGGGCAGGAGGAGTCCCGCAAGGACGGCATCAACACCATAGAAGCGATACGGGAGTTGAAGCGCCGCCACCCGGATGTGCAGACCACGCTGGGCCTGTCGAACATCTCCTTCGGCCTCAACCCGGCCGCCCGCATCGTCCTGAACTCGGTCTTCCTGGACGAGTGCGTCAAGGCGGGCCTGGACTCGGCCATCGTGCACGCCTCCAAGATCCTGCCCATCGCACGCCTGGAGGAAGAGCACGTCCAGGTCGCGCTCGACCTGATCTACGACCGCAGGGCCGAGGGATACGACCCGCTCCAGAAGTTCCTCCAGCTCTTCGAGGGCGCCACCGCGAAGTCGCTGAAGGCGGGCAAGGCGGAGGAACTGGCCGCGCTGCCGCTCGAGGAGCGGCTGCAGCGCCGGATCATCGACGGCGAGCGCAACGGCCTGGAGGCCGACCTCCAGGAGGCGCTGGACGGACGTCCGGCCCTGGAGATCGTCAACGACGTCCTGCTCGAAGGCATGAAGGTCGTGGGCGAGCTGTTCGGCTCGGGCCAGATGCAGCTGCCGTTCGTGCTCCAGTCCGCCGAGGTCATGAAGAACGCCGTGGCGTTCCTCGAACCGCACATGGAGAAGTCGGACGCGGAGGGCAAGGGCACCATCGTGCTGGCGACGGTCCGCGGCGACGTGCACGACATCGGCAAGAACCTGGTGGACATCATCCTGTCCAACAACGGCTACAACGTGGTGAACCTGGGGATCAAGCAGCCCGTCTCGGCGATCCTGGAGGCCGCCGAGGAGCACAGGGCCGACGTGATCGGCATGTCGGGCCTGCTGGTGAAGTCCACGGTCATCATGAAGGAGAACCTCCAGGAGCTGAACCAGCGCAAGATGGCCGCGGACTACCCGGTCATCCTCGGTGGCGCGGCCCTGACCCGGGCCTACGTCGAGCAGGACCTGCACGAGATCTACGAGGGCGAGGTGCGCTACGCCCGCGACGCGTTCGAGGGGCTGCGCCTGATGGATGCCCTGATCGCGGTCAAGCGCGGCGTGCCCGGGGCGACCCTGCCCGAACTCAAGCGGCGCCGGGTCACGGCCGCCACGGTGCAGGTCCAGGAGCGCGACGAGGACGTCCCGGCCCGCTCCGACGTCGCCGTGGACAACCCGGTCCCGGAGCCGCCGTTCTGGGGCACCCGCGTGATCAAGGGCATTCCGCTCAAGGACTACGCGTCCTGGCTCGACGAGGGCGCGCTCTTCAAGGGCCAGTGGGGACTGAAGCAGTCGCGCGGCGGGCCGAGCTACGAGGAGCTGGTGGAGACGGAGGGCCGGCCCCGGCTGCGCGGCTGGCTGGACCGCCTGCAGACGGACAACCTGCTGGAGGCGGCCGTGGTGCACGGCTACTTCCGGTGCGTGTCCAAGGGCGATGACCTGATCCTGCTCGACGAGGACGGCTCGGAACTGACCCGCTTCACCTTCCCGCGCCAGCGCCGCGGCCGGTTCCTGTGCCTGGCGGACTTCTTCCGCCCGGAGGAGTCCGGCGAGACGGACGTGGTGGGCCTGCAGGTGGTCACCGCCGGGTCGCGGATCGGCGAGGCCACGGCGAAGCTCTTCGAGGCCGACGCCTACCGCGACTACCTCGAACTGCACGGCCTCTCCGTGCAGTTGGCCGAGGCCCTGGCCGAGTACTGGCACGCCCGGGTCCGCTCCGAGCTGGGCATCGCGGCGGCCGACCCGGCCGACCTGGAGGCGATGTTCCGCACCGAGTACCAGGGCTGCCGCTATTCGCTGGGCTACCCGGCCTGCCCCGACCTGGAGGACCGGGCGAAGATCGCCGAGCTGCTGCGGCCCGAGCGGATCGGGGTCGTACTGTCCGAGGAGTTCCAGCTGCACCCGGAGCAGTCCACGGACGCGATCGTGTTGCACCACCCGGAGGCCAGCTACTTCAACGCCGGAGGCCGCTCATGAGCACCCTGCGCGAGGTCCTGGCGACGGGCGCCCCGACGTACTCCTTCGAGTTCTTCCCGCCGAAGACGGAGGCCGGGACCCGGACGCTGTGGAACGCGATCCGCCGCATCGAGCCGCTGGCCCCGACCTTCGTGTCGGTGACGTACGGCGCGGGCGGCTCGTCCCGCGACCGCACCGTCGAGGTGACCAAGCGGATCGCCGCCGAGACCACCCTGCGCCCGGTGGCGCACCTGACCGCCGTCGGCCACACGGTCGCGGAACTGCGCCACATCGTCGGCCAGTACGCGGACGCGGGCGTCCGGGACGTCCTGGCCCTGCGGGGCGACCCGCCGGGCGACCCCAACGCCCCCTGGGAGAAGCACCCCGAGGGCTTCACCCACGCCCATGAACTGGTCACCCTGGTACGTGAGCTGGGCGACTTCAGCGTGGGCGTGGCGGCCTTCCCCGAGAAGCACCCGCGCTCCCCGGACTGGGACAGCGACATCCGGCACTTCGTCGCCAAGTGCCGGGCGGGCGCGGACTACGCGGTCACGCAGATGTTCTTCCGGGTGGAGGACTACCTGCGGCTGCGGGACCGGGTCGCGGCCGCGGGCTGCGCCACCCCGGTCATCCCCGAGATCATGCCGGCCACCGACGTGCGCCAGATCGCCCGGTTCGCCGAGCTGTCCCACGCGACCTTCCCCGCCGAGCTCGCCGCCCGCCTGGAGGCGGCGCGCGAGGACGCGGCGGAGGGCCGGCGCATCGGGGTGGCGTACGCGACGGAGATGGCGGACCGGCTGCTCGCGGAAGGGGCGCCGGGCCTGCACTACATCACGCTGAACCGCTCGACGGCGACGCTGGAGATCCACGAGAACATCGTGGGCCCCACGCGCGGACCGCTGGGCACCACTTCCCCGAGCACATCGACAAGGAGCGCACATGTCCTCGCAGCCAGCAGCTGACTTCACGGACTACAAGGTCGCGGACATCTCGCTGGCCGCCTTCGGCCGCAAGGAGATCACCCTCGCCGAGCACGAGATGCCCGGCCTGATGTCGATCCGCAAGGAGTACGCGGAGCGGCAGCCGCTGGCCGGCGCGCGGATCACCGGCTCCCTGCACATGACGGTCCAGACGGCGGTCCTGATCGAGACCCTGGTGGCGCTGGGCGCCGAGGTCCGCTGGGTGTCCTGCAACATCTTCTCCACCCAGGACCACGCGGCGGCGGCGATCGCGGCCGCCGGGATCCCGGTCTTCGCCTGGAAGGGCGAGACGCTGGAGGAGTACTGGTGGTGCACCGAGCAGGCCCTGTCGTGGCCCGGCCAGCCGGGCCCGAACATGATCCTGGACGACGGCGGTGACGCCACGCTCCTCGTCCACAAGGGCGTCGAGTACGAGAAGGCGGGCGCGGTCCCTGACCCGTCGACCGCGGACAACGAGGAGTTCCAGGTCATCCTCGAACTGCTCGGCCGCACCGGGCTGAAGTGGTCGGAGGTGGCGTCCGGGATCCGCGGCGTGACCGAGGAGACCACGACGGGCGTGCACCGCCTGTACGAGATGCACAAGGAGGGGGCGCTCCTCTTCCCGGCGATCAACGTGAACGACGCGGTGACGAAGTCGAAGTTCGACAACAAGTACGGCTGCCGCCACTCCCTCGTCGACGGCATCAACCGCGCCACCGACGTCCTGATCGGCGGCAAGACCGTCGTCATCTGCGGTTACGGGGACGTGGGCAAGGGCTCGGCGGAGTCGCTGCGCGGCCAGGGCGCGCGGGTGATCGTGACGGAGATCGACCCCATCTGCGCCCTGCAGGCGGCGATGGACGGCTACCAGGTCACGACGCTGGAGGAGGTCGTCGAGACGGCCGACATCTTCATCACCACGACGGGCAACAAGGACATCATCATGGCGAGCGACATGGCCAGGATGAAGCACCAGGCGATCGTGGGCAACATCGGCCACTTCGACAACGAGATCGACATGGCGGGCCTGGCCAAGACGCCGGGGATCGTCAAGGACGAGGTCAAGCCGCAGGTCCACACCTGGACGTACCCGGACGGCAAGGTCCTGATCGTCCTGTCCGAGGGCCGGCTGCTGAACCTGGGCAACGCGACGGGCCACCCGTCCTTCGTGATGTCGAACTCCTTCGCGGACCAGACCCTGGCCCAGATCGAGCTCTTCACCAAGCCCGAGGAGTACCCGACGGACGTCTACGTGCTCCCCAAGCACCTGGACGAGAAGGTCGCCCGCCTCCACCTGTCGGCCCTGGGCGTCAAGCTGACGGAACTGCGCCCGGAACAGGCGTCGTACATCGGCGTGGACGTCAACGGCCCGTACAAGCCGGACCACTACCGCTACTGACCGCCACCCGCCCCACATCGCACGGAAGGCCGGAACCCCGACGGGTTCCGGCTTTCCGCGTGCGGGCGCGTTGGGCGGCGGGTTGCGTGGGCAGGCATGGCGGGACGCGCACCGGAGGAGGAACAGTGACCGAGAAGCCGTGGGAAGAGCTGCACCGCGAGGGAATGGGGCCGACGCAGGAGGCATTCCTGGACCTGGTCAGGGCGACGACGCACTCCCGCCACTACTGTCCCGAGGTGATCTGGGGCAACCTCCAGACCCCGGACTACGTACGCGCGATGCTGCGCCTGGTGGTCGACTTCCTCGACACCCCGAGGGACATCGAGGCGGGCGTCGCCGCGCGCACGGCGAGGGCCCGGTACATCGGTACCGGAGGCCGCACTTACCACGTGCTGCTGGGCCAGCAGGCGCTGCGCACGAACATCGGTGGCAGGGCGGTGATGCGCGCCCAGCTCGACCACCTGCTGAACTCCTTCGACCTGGAGGGCCTGCGGCTGGGCATCATCCCGGACCGGTCGGAGCGGTGGATCTACCCGGGCAACTCGTTCTCGGTCTTCGACGGTCAGCGGGTGGAAGTGGAGCTGTTCGGCGACTACCCAACGCAGACGGACCCCGGGCAACTGGCCTCGTACGAGAAGGCGTTCAGCCTCCTCGCGCGCTCGGCCGTGTACGGCGTGGAGGCGGAGGACCTGGTCCGCGCGGAATCGCGGGCCCTGGGGTAGCCGCGCCGCCGCTCAGCCGGCGGCGTCGACCGCCCCCGCCGCCACCAGCAGCTCCACCGTCCCGTCGTGTGGGCCGCGGGCGGCCCACTGGAGGGGGGTGAGGCCCGTGCCGGCGTCCTCGGGGAGGTTGGGGTCGGCGCCGTGGGACAGCAGGGCGCGGACCGCGCTCTCGTGGCCCCAGCAGGCCGCCGCGCACAGCGGCGTGCCCTCGGCGCCGAGGCCGTGGCTCTCGGTGTCGGGGGCGGCCCCGAGCTCCAGGAGCAGGCGTACGACTCCGCCGTTGCCCTGCACGGCGGCCTGGTACAGCGGTGTGGTGCCGTCGGCGTAGGGGCCGTGCGGGTCGGCTCCGGCCCGCAGCGCGGCGCGCACGGCGGGGACGCTGCCGCCGAGGACGGCCCCGTAGAGGCGGTGGTCGAGCTTCTTGCGGCGGCGTCGGGTGGTCATGGCGGGGGAGGTTACTAGGCGCGTCGTGCGTTCGGTACTCGGTTTTCCCACGGCGACACCGGGGCGGGCGCCAGGCCCGCTGCGGGCTCCGGCGATCCGCCTGTTCACGGAGTGACCCGCTCGTTCATGTGCTCCACGGCCGCGTCCGGGTCGGTGATGCCGGTGACGATCACCGCGATTCTCTCCGCGACCTGGGGGGCGCTGATCGCTTGCAGGGCGTTCGCGACTTCCTGCGCTTTCGCATAGATCCCGAGATAGCGATCCTGAACGTGGTCGTAGACGTTGACGATCTCCCGGGAGAGCGTCTGGAACATCGGGTCGAACTCGTGGTCCTCGTGCAGCAGGAGGAACAAGTGGGCCAGCTCATTGGCGTTCAGGGAGGAGGCCAGGGCCCACAGCATCTCCCCATCGATCTCGTCGGGCCGGCAGCCGCCGGTGAGGTACTCAAGAGCTTGCCCGGCTCGTCCGTACTGCCAGCTGAGACCGATCCTGATCCGTCGTGTGGTCGGGTCCTCCAGGGCTCGGTCGGCCGGGGTGTCCTCCGCGGACTCGTCCGCCCCGCGTTCCTCCGCCTCGGCGAGCCTTTGGTCCAGTTCCTCGCAGCGTCGTTCTGCGATCCGCTTCTCTTCCTGAGTCCTTCGCAGGTCCTCCTGCAGGACTCGAAGCTCGTCCTGTTGTTCCGCGTAAGCCGCTTGGAGGGCGTCGATCTGCTCCTGCAGACGGCGGCGTTCCTCACGTGTACGGCCGTGGTCCTGGACGTTCTCCATGATGAGCGCCTGCTTGTCGGCCTCCAGCTGGCCGATCCTCTCGACCTGGTCGCCGATGTGGGCGTTCAGTGCAGTTTCGCGTAGTTTTAGTGACCGCAGCTCTCTTTCTCCGGCCGCAAGTTCATCGCGAGCGACGTGGACCTCGTAGGCCATGGGGTGCTTCAGCATCAGCGCGACCCGGTGGGCGTCGTGAATCCGCTGCCATGATTCGCGGGTGATCGGGACGCCGCGCTCGTGCGCCACTTCCTCGAAGATCCCGAGCACGACGTTCCAGTCGGGTACCTGACTGGCGCTCAGATACCTGGAGAGAGTGCCCTTGTTCATGTGAAGGCGCTGGGCCAGCCTGTTCTGGCTGATCTCCAAACCACCCACGAGCGTGCGTAGTTCGACAGCCAGTGCATCGCAAGCGGCTTCGACTTCCCGCCGGTGCTGCTGCCGGCGCAGTCGTTCGGAATCGGCCCGGGCACGTGTCTGCTGGACTGCGGCAGCCCGCCGTTCGACTTCCGCTCCGGGACGATCGCTTCCGTCGTTCACGCGCCCCCCCACGACGTGTTGCACGGGTCGGCAACACCGGCTCGCGGTGTTGCCCTCTGGCAACACTCTTACCCACCTCGACCCTGAAGGTCCGCCGGAAAGTGCCGATGGGCACCGGAATCGAGGAGGACGGACCGTGGACGGTCGTATGGACGTCAGTGCCCTGGTGTTGTTGTTGACAGGAGCCGGTGCCACCTACGTGGCCTTCCTCCACCCCGCCTTCGGAGTCGCGCTGCTCGTGGGGATCGCGGTGGTCAGCGTGCTCTGCCTACTGCTGCAGCGGCGTTGACTCCTGGCGCTGGACGGCGGCGGGGCCCGGACCAGGAGGTCCGGGCCCCGCCGCCGTCCGGTGCGCCGTCACACCGGCAGCGACGCCCTGTCCAGCTTTCCGTGCGGGGTCAGGGGGAGGCGGGGCAGGTGGTGGATCACCTGGGGGACCATGTGCGGCGGGAGCTCCGCCGAGAGGGACGCGCGGATCTCGCGGGACGACGCCGTCTCCGGGTCGCCCACCACGTACGCCGTCAGCGCGCCCGTCTCCGCGGGCACCGCGCAGGCCGCCGCGCTGACGCCCGGCAGGGTGCGCAGTACGGACTCCACCTCGCCCAGCTCGATGCGGAAGCCCCGCACCTTCACCTGGCCGTCCCGGCGGCCGATGTAGTGCAGGGCGCCGTCCTCGTCCGCCACCGCCCAGTCGCCGCTGCGGTACTCCCCGTCCACGAAGCGCGCCGCGGTCAGCTCCGGGCGGTTCAGGTAGCCGTACGCGACCCCCGCGCCGCCCACCCAGACCTCGCCCGGCTCGCCCGGGCCCACCTCGGTGCCGTCCTCGTCCCGCAGCGTGAGCGTGAGGTGCGGCAGCGGACGGCCGACGGGGGTGTGCGGGGAGGCCAGCGTCTCGGGCGTGAGCTCGCAGAACGTCACGTGGACCGTCGTCTCGGTGATCCCGTACATGTTCACCAGCGCCGCGTTCGGCGCCAGTTGCCGCTCCCACCAGGTGCGGATGTCGTCGGGGACCAGGGCCTCCCCGCCGAACACCACCCGGCGCAGCGCCGGGAAGCGCATCCGCTCCGCCACCGCCTCGGCCGTGAGGTTGCTGAAGGCCGACGGCACCTGGTTGAGCACCGTCACCCCGCGCTCCGCGACCAGCCGCGCGAACTCCAGCGGGTCGGTCGCCGCCTCCCGGTCGACCACCGTCAGCTGCCCGCCGTACAGCAGCGGGCCCCACAGCTCCCACACGCTGAAGTCGAAGCTCAGCGAGTGGAACAGCGTCCAGACGTCCTCGGGCCCGGTGTCCAGGATCGGGATCGTGGAGTCGAGCAGGGCGAGGACCTGGGAGTGGCCGACCACGCAGCCCTTCGGCAACCCCGTGGAGCCCGAGGTGTAGATCACGTACGCCGCGTCCTCCGGCAGCACCACGGTCGCCGTCGCCGTCGGCCGCGTCGCCAGGACGAACGGGCCCGCCTTCGCGATCGGCACCTCGTCCGCGAGCAGCCCCGAGTCGGAGAGCACCAGGTCCGCGCCCGAGTCGGAGAGCAGGAACTCCTGGCGCGCCGCCGGGTAGTGCGGGTCCACCGGCAGGTAGGCCGCGCCGGAGCGCAGGATGCCCAGGACGCCGCCCGGCGCGTACCGGCCGCGGGACGCGCGCAGCGCCACGAGCCGGCCCGGGCCCGTGCGGCCCTCCAGGCGGCGGGCTATCTCGTCGGCCATCCACTCCAGTTCGAGGTACGTCACCTTCCCCTCGGCGTCCCAGGTGGCGGTGCGCGCCGCGTTGCGGGACGCCGTGGCCGCGAACCGGGTGTCGATGCGGTCGGCGGGGCGGGCCAGGCCGATCGCGCCGAGCAGCGCGTCGACCTCGCCGGCCAGCCGGTCCAGTTCTGGCAGCCGGTCGTCGCCGGTGCCGATGTGGGCGTTCATCGGGTCCTCCCTCGGGTCCCTCTCGGAGTGCTGGCGGGCGTCCCGTCCACGCTGTTCACGCGACGCCCTCCAGTACGGCCGCCGGCACCGCCGCGGCCTCGGACGCCAGGGCGTGGACCAGGTAGCTGGCCACGTCCCCGGGCGTGGTACCTCGGCCGAAGATCCGGTCGGCGCCCAGGGACGCCGCCGTAGAAGCGTCGAACCGTGGGCCGCCGACGACGAGCAGCGGACGCTCGTCCTCGGCGAACTCGGCACGCAACTCGGCGCTCAGTTCTCGTACGTTGGTCAGGTGCGCGTCGCGCTGGGTCACCGCCTGGGAGACCAGCACCGCGTCCGCCCGTTCGGCGCGCGCCCGGCGCACCAGGTCGCCGACCGCGACCTGCGCGCCCAGGTTGAGCACGCGCATCTTCTTGTAGTACTCCAGGCCCTTCTCGCCCGCGAAGCCCTTGATGTTGAGGATCGCGTCGATGCCGACGGTGTGCGCGTCGGTGCCGATGCAGGCGCCCAGGACGACCAGCGGACGGCCGAGCCGCACGTCGATGGCCGCGTCGCACTCCTTGGCCGACAGCAGGGGGTAGTCCCGCTCGGCCACCTCGACCTCGGACAGCTCCACGGCGTGGGTCACCGCGCCGTACACGACGAAGAAGCTGAAGTCGGTGCCCCCGACGGCCTTGCTGTGCACCAGGAGGGGGCGGTCCATGCCCATGCGGCGGGCGAGCTGGAGGGCCGCGCCCTCGGCGCGCGGGCCGAGCGGCAGGGGGAGCGTGAAGGACAGCTGCACCATGCCGTCGCCGGTGGTGTCGCCGTACGGGCGGACGGTCCCCGTGGTGGGTTCAGTGCTGCTCATCGGCCTGGTCTCCTTCCAGGATGTCGGCGGCCGGGTTGCGGTAACCGGGGGCGCGGGCCACGACGCCGTCGGCCCCGCGCCCGCCGTCGGCGGGACGCTTCATCCCGCCGAAGGTGCCGCGTCCGATGGCCTCCAGGAGGCCCTCGTCGCAGAGCTGTCCGAGCAGGTCGACGGCCTCGTCGAGGACCTGGTGGGCGCGGCGGACGATGAAGCCGTCGGGGGCCGGGCGGAAGTCCTCGGCCAGCGAGCCGGCGGCGCCCAGGACGTAGCGCACGTTCTGCAGGGCCAGGTCGCGGTCGGACAGGAAGGGGGTGACGACGGCCTCGGTCATCATGCCGACCAGCAGGATGGACTGGCCGGTGAGCGCGCCCGCCAGGTTGAAGAACCCGTTGAGCAGGTAGCCGCGGAAGACGTCGCCGGTCATGTGCCGGGTCGGCGGCATCCACTTCAGCGGCGCGTCCGGGAACACCTCGCGGGCCAGCAGCGCGTGCGCGAGCTCCATGCGGAACGACTCGGGGCGGTCCGGGTCGATCTCGAAGGCGTGGCCCAGGCCCAGCTGCCCGTCGGGCAGCCCGGCCTCCTTGGCGAAGTACTCGTTGAGCAGCTGGCTCGCGGTCACCGTGTGCGCGGCGTCGACGGCGTCGGCGGTGGTGAGGTAGTTGTCCTCGCCGGTGTTGATGAGGATGCCCGCGCGGGCGTGCAGCTGGCGGGAGAAGCGCTGGTCGACGAAGGTGCGCACCGGGTTGATGTCGCGGAAGAGGATCCCGTACATCGAGTCGTTGAGCATCATGTCGAGCCGTTCCAGGCCCGCGAGCGCGGCGATCTCGGGCATGCACAGTCCGGACGCGTAGTTGGTCAGGCGTACGTAGCGGCCGAGTTCGGCGGAGACCTCGTCGAGGGCGGCGCGCATCAGGCGGAAGTTCTCGCGGGTCGCGTACGTCCCCGCGTACCCCTCGCGGGTGGCGCCCTCGGGCACGTAGTCGAGCAGCGACTGGCCCGTGGAGCGGATGACGGCGATCACGTCGGCGCCGCCGCGCGCCGCGGCCTGGGCCTGGCGGATGTCCTCGTAGATGTCGCCGGTGGCCACGATCAGGTAGATCCAGGGCGCGGGTGGATCGCCCAACAGGCCCGCGAGGCGGTCCCGTTCGGCCCGGCGCGCGTCGATCGTCGCGATGCCCCCGGCCACCGCGGCGCGGGCCGCGCCCAGGGCCGTGCGCGCCTCGGACCCGGCGGGGACCCGGAACGGCACGGTGCGCGCCGCGGCCCGGGCGGCCAGGTCGGTGAGGCCGCGGTACTCCCCGCTGCCGAGCGCGTCCCACACGGGCAGGCACACCCCGTGCTCCAGGCCCACGGTGTCGGCGACCGCGTCGACGAGCCGGTTGACCCAGGGGATGCCCTCGCTGTCAGCGCCGTCGAGCCCGGCGAGGCGCAGCGTGGCCCGCTCCACCGCGACCGTGGTGTGCGAGCGGGCCAGGTCCACGACGGGCCGCCCGGCGCGGGCGGCGAGGGCGCGGGCGCGGGCGACGGTGCGCGGGTCCAGGCCCAGCTTGGGCTCCGGGCGCGGTACGGGCGAGGCCGTGGCGGGCGCCCCGGCGAGCAGCGGTGTCATCGGGCCCCCCGGTGCGCTCCGGCGCGCTCGAACAGGGCGCGCACGCCCGGGACCCCGCGCACCAGCTCCAGGGCCGCCGCGCTGTGCCCCGGCTGGTAGCCGTTGCCGATCAGCATGGTCACGTCGCGGGCGAGGCCCTCGGCGCCCAGGGCCGCGGCGCTGAAGGAGGTCGCCATGGAGAAGAACACCACCGTGCCGCCGTCCCGGGTCGCCAGGATCGCCGCGTGCTCGCAGCCGGCCACGTCGGTGCAGACCACGGTGACGTCCGCCTCGTCCACCAGGGCGGCCAGGGCGACCGCGTCGCGCGCGTCGGCCCGCACGACCTCGTCCGCGAGGCCGGCGGCGGCCAGGGCGGCCTCCTCGGCCGCGTCGGGCACCACGCCGGTCAGCCGGGCGGCGCCCGCGCGGCGGGCGGCGGCCAGCGACAGCGAGCCGGACTTGCCGGAGGCGCCCAGGACCAGGACGGACGGGGAGGCGTAGGAGGAGACGACCCGGGTGGTCAGCGCCGGGGCGCCGCACACGTCGAACACCGAGAGGGCCAGCTCCTCCGGCAGGTCCTCGGGCAGCACGGCCGCGATGGAGCGCCCGAAGAGGATCGCGTGGCCGCGCGCGGGGACCCGCTCGGACCGGCCGTCCCAGTCGCGCAGCCCGTCGGTGATCTCCAGCGGGGTCAGGGTGAGCGACACCAGGGTGGCGACGCGCATCCCCGCGCGCAGCCCGAGCGGGGAGTCGGGTCCGGCTTCGGCGACGGTGCCGATGAGCATGCCGCCGGAGCCGGTCACCGGGTTGTGGACCTTGCCCCGTTCGCGTACGAGCGCGAGGACCGCGTCCCGTACCGCCGCGCCGTCCCCGTCGTGCGCCTCGCGCAGCTGGCGGAAGGACGCGGCGTCCAGGTTGAGGCGGCTGACGTCCACCCGCACCTCGTCCGGCGCCAGGCGCGGGTCGGTGTCCAGGCGCAGCGCGGCCTGCGGCAGCACCCCGTGCGGGGCGCGCACCCGGTGCAGCCCCAGCGGGGAGGCGGTGGTGGTGCTCACGCCGGGCCGCCGATCAGGGTGCGGGCGCTGGTCCACCACTTCTGGCCCTGCTCGGGCAGGGTGTGGACCGGGTCGTAGTAGTGGTGCACCTGGTCCAGGGCGGCGGGGTCGGTGTGGTCGACGGTGGTGCGGTAGTTCTTGGTCCACGACGAGATGCCGCGGGTGCGGTCGTAGCCGTCCACCTGGTCCACCCAGCGCTTGCCGACGTAGGGCACGTCGCACACCAGGCGCGGGGTGGCGAAGCCGGGCAGGTAGCCCATGATGGAGCGCTGCAGCGCCTGGGCGCGGTGCAGCGGGAGCCGCCAGTGCTCGGCGCCGGGGATCATGTCGCAGAGGTAGAAGTAGTACGGCATGACGCCGGCTGAGTCGAGCAGTGCGAAGCACAGGTCGAGCAGGGCCTCGGGGGTGGAGTTCACGCCGTCGAGCAGGACGCCCTGGTTGCGCACGTCGCGCAGGCCCGCCGCGAGCAGCGCCCGGGACGCCTCGGCGACCAGCGGGGTGACCTGCTGGGCGGCGTTGGCGTGGGTGTGCAGGGCGAGCGACACCCCGCGGGCGCGCGCCTTGGCCGACAAGTCCGCTATGCCGTCGAGGACTTGGGGCGCGAGCCAGTGCTGGGGCAGTCCGACCAGGCCCTTGGAGGCGAGCCGGATGTCGCGCACCGAGTCCAGCTCCAGGAGCCGGTCGACGAAGGAGGCCAGGCGCGGCCAGGGCACGTTGGCCACGTCGCCGCCGGAGACCACCACGTCCCGCACGGCCGGGGTGGCCCGCAGGTAGTCGATCATGCGGTCGAGCCGGTCCGCCGGGCGGAGCACGAAGCGGTACTTGGTGACCTGCGCCGTCGAGGTGCCGACCAGGTCCATCCGGGTGCAGTGGCCGCAGTACTGCGGGCAGGTGGTGACCAGCTCGGCCAGCACCTTGGTGGGGTAGCGGTGGGTGAGGCCCTCCACCGCCCACATCTCCGCCTCGTGCAGCGAGTCGCGCGAGGCCATCGGGTGGTCGGGCCAGAGCGGGTGCCGGTCGGAGGCGACCGGCAGCATGTAGCGCCGCACCGGGTCGTCGTACCAGGCGGTCGTCTCCAACTCGCCGTACGGCGCGATGGTGTTGAGGACGTGCGGCGGCAGCAGGATGGACATGGTGGCGTGGTCGCGCTGGTCGGACTCCAGGTCGGCGTAGAACACCTCGCCGAGCGCGCCGCCGGTCACCTCGTGCAGCTGGCGGACGTTCTTGACGCAGTGGGCGCGCTGCCACTGGGCGTCGCGCCACTGGGCCTCGGTCACGTCCCGCCAGCCGGGGAACCGCCGCCACTCCGGCTCCACGGCCTCGTGGCGGCGGTAGGCGTACGGCTGGGGGAGGGGCTCGGCGGCCGTGTCCTCGGAACGGGTCTCGGCGCGCAGGGAACGGGACACCATGCTCCTCGTGGTCTTCCGTGGGTGGCGTTCGTACGGATCTCAGTGCGTGAGCCGGTACACGAGCAGGCCCTCGGGGTCCCGCTCGGGCAGCAGTGCGAAGCCGGCCCGCTCCATCACGTGCTGGGAGGCGGTGTTGTCCTCGGTGGTGGTGGCCACGACCGTGCCCACGCCGTCCTGGCGCAGCGACCAGTGCGCCAGCTCGGCCAGCGCCTCGGTGGCGTAACCCTTGCCGCGCGCCGCCTCGTTGAGGTCGAAGCCGATCTCCACGGAGCCCTCGGAGGGCGGGCCGTGGAAGCCCATCGCGCCGACCACCCGCGCGTCGGAGGCGCGGAAGAGCAGGTACATGCCCCAGCCCGGCGCGTGCAGTCCGGCGTCGGCGCCCTTGACCAGCATCCGGGCGGCCACCCGGCTCTCGGCGCTGGGCTCGTCGCCCAGCCACTGCAGCCCGGCGGTGCCGCCCTCGCGGATCTCCCGGGCCTCCTCGGGCAGCACCTCGCGCAGCCAGAGCCGCGCGGTGGCGTGCAGCCGCACGGCGGCGCGGGCCGCGTCCTCCTGGGCGGCGCGGCGCACCGAGGCGGGCCTGCCGTCGTTCCACAGGCCGGCGATCCGGTCCAGGCAGGCCTGCTCGGCGCCGGTCCAGCCGGTGCTGGCCCAGCCGTCGGGAAGTTCGCTGCCGGTGGGCCACAGGGCGTACTGCTGGCGGGTGTTGACGATGACTGCGTGTGACACGGGGTCTCCTGGGGTGGGGTCCGTCACCGGACCGGGTCGATCACGTCGAGGGCGTCGAGCAGCCGTATCAGGTCCTCGACGGGGCCGAGCGAGACCCGCAGGTGTCCGGTGAAGCCGAAGCGGCCCGCGTCGCGCACGAGGATGTCGTGGTCGCGGGCGAGCAGCGCCTCGGCGTGCGCGGAGTCGGTGACGGGCACCGCGACGAAGTTGGTGGTGGAGGGCAGCGACCGCCGTCCGCGCACGGTGAGTTCGGTACGGAACCAGGCCCGGCGCAGCGCGTTCTGCCGCCGCACCTCGTCCAGGTGCTCGCGGTCGGCCAGCGCGGCCACCGCGGCGGCCTGGCCGGCCGAGTTGACGCTGAACGGCACGGCGCCCTGGGCCGCGCGGACCCGGGCGACCAGCTCCGCGCTGCCGACGGCGTACCCGACGCGCAGCGAGGCGAGGCCGTACGCCTTGGAGAAGGTCCGCAGGGACAGCAGCGGCGCGCCGCTGCCCAGGTAGTCGCGCAGCTGCGGGGTGCCGGCCGGGGCGAACTCGGCGTACGCCTCGTCGACCACCAGCGGCGTCCCGGTGACCGCCGCCCGCTCCACGAGCAGGTCGAGCTGCTCGCGGTCCAGGGCGGCGCCGGTGGGGTTGTGCGGGTGGCACAGGTAGACGACGCCCGCGCGCTCCATCGCGGCGCACACGGCCCGTACGTCGGTGTGCGCGCCGTCCAGCGGGACCTCCTCGCAGCCGCGGCCCGCCGTCTCCAGGCAGACCCGGTAGCCGGGGAAGGTGCCCGCGGTGGTGGCGCCGGGGCGGGTGCGGTCGCCCAGGGACAGCGCGGTCAGCAGCACCAGTTCGTCGCTGCCGTTGGCCACCGCGACCTGGTCCTCGGCCACCCCGAGCCGGTCGGCGATCGCCGCCAGCGGGGCGGAGCGGGCCGGGTCGGGGTAGACGGCCGGGTCCAGGGCCTCCTGGGCGGCCCGCAGGGCGCGCGGGCTGGGGCCGTAGGGGTTCTCGCTCAGGTGCAGCCGGGCGGGCCCGGTGCGGACGGCGGCGGTGGTCATGCGGCGTCCCCCAGCAGGATGCCGAAGCAGTAGCTGCCCGGCTCCGCCTCCAGGGTGAGGAAGCGGTGCTCGGCGCCCGCGGGCACGTTCAGCAGGGCGGGGGAGGACAGTTCGTGGACCACGCCGTCGACGGTGACCTCGATGCGCGCGCCGCCCGGGCGGGGCGAGACCAGGAAGTAGATCTCGTCGACGTCGTGGCGGTGCGGGTCCGCGACGGGCCTGCCCACCAGGTGGTCGATCGGACCGCCCGCGAGCTGCACCGGGACGCCGCCGAACATGTCCGACGTCAGGTAGAAGGGGGCCGGGTCGTGGTGGCCCGCGACGGGCAGGAACTGGGGTACGTCGGTACGGATCTGCGCGGTGGCCACGGGGGCACTTCCCTTCCGGCTACGGCACTCCCGGTTCCCGGAGAGCGTGGCGTTCACTGGAGAGCGTGGACGATCTCGCTAGAGCGGCACTGGAGCACGGTCCCGCTCCGCCGGGAGCCGACCGGTCCGTGCCACCGGTGTGGACCGGGTCTCAGGCGGCGGGCGCGGGCGCCGCCTCGACGACGTACGCGCCGTCGGGGCCCTCGACCAGGAACGACAGGGCCCCCAGGGTCCGTTCGATCACCGCGAACATCGTGGCGTGGTCGGTGACGGCGCCCTCGATCCAGGCCAGTTCGCCCGTGTGCACGCCCGGGGGGAGCGGGGCGCCGGGGGAGTAGGGCGTGATGACGTTGGTGACGCCCTCCACGGCGAGCGCCTCGCGCAGCCCGCGCACGCCGCCGTAGGTGCCGCCCTCGGCGGGCGAGGGCACGGCGCGGGCGAAGACGACCCGCTCGTCCCGGGCCCGTACGTCCGAGACGTCCTCGCCGAGCGCGACCCGGCCCGCCAGCGTGATGGCGTCGAAGTCGCCTTCCAGTGCTGCCAGTTGGGTCTGGAACCCGCCGAGTCGGCCGTTCACCTCGATCAGGCGCGGCCCGTCGGCGGTCAGCTTCAGCTCGGTGTGCGTGATGCCGGTGGTGATGCCCAGGGCGGTCAGCGCGGCGGTCACCACGTCCAGGCACGCGGCCCGCTCGTCGTCGGCCAGCGGCGCCGGGCGCAGGTGGCCGACCTCGCGGAAGGGCGGGGCGAGCGGGAACTTGCCGGTGACGGCCCAGTGGTGGACCCGTCCCGCGGTGACGGCGGACTCCACCGAGACGTGGTCGCCGAACGGCAGGCGGTCCTGCCCGACCAGGAACTCCTCCAGGACCAGCGGCCCCTCGGCCGGGTCGCCGAGCAGCTCCCGCGCCAGCGCGGCCCCTTGCGCGGGCGTCTGTACGAGGTGGGTGCTGCGGCTGCCCTCGCCGCGCGCGGGCTTGAGGACGGCGGGCAGCCCGACGGCGGCGAGCGCGGGCGCCCAGTCGGCGGGCGAGGCCAGCAGGTGCGTACGGACCGAGTCGGCGCCCCGCTCCCGCAGCCGGCGCCGCTGGGCGTACTTGTCGCGCAGCAGCTCCACGGTGGCCGGGGTGTGGTAGCGCAGCCCGAGCCGCTCGGCCAGCGCGGCCGTCTCGGGCTGGCGGGACTCGCAGAAGGTCACGATCGCGTCCGGCGCGCAGGCGCGCAGCCGCTCGGCGGAGGCGTCGTGGTCGTACGGATCGAGGTGCACGACCCGGGCCAGCTCCTCGGCGAACGGGGCGATCTCCTCGGTGTGCGGGGAGGGCCAGAGGGCGAGGACGGGCGTCCCCAGCGGCTCCAGGCCGTCGACGATGTCGAGGAGGGAGGCGGAGCCGCGGTCGTAGACGACGAGGATGACGGGGCGTGCGGGCATGTCGGGTCCTTGGAGGTGAACTGCCGGGCGGACGTGGAGGCGGTGCGCGGGGTGGGGCGGCGCGGCGGGCCGGGCATCGGGCGCGGGCGGCGGTACGTGCGTCGGGTCGGGCGGCGGTACGTGCGACGGCGCCGGGGGCGGGCCGCGGGCCGGGCGCGGGCGACGGGCCGTGCGACGGTGCGGGAGGCGGTACGTGCGTCGGGTCGGGAGGCGGACCGTGCGTCGGGTCGGGCGCGGTCGTGCCCGTCAGGCGGCCGGCTGGTCGGACTCCTCCGCGTAGTGCACGCCCGAGAGCCTGCTGGAGAGCGGCACCACCGGCACCGTCAGCGGGGCGCGGGCGGCCGCGGGGGCGCCGAACTCGGCCAGGGCGCCGGACACCCCGGAGACGTGCGCGTCGATCGTGCGGTGGGCCGCCCAGCGGGCGCGGCCGAGCCGGAAGCGGTCGCTGACCACGCGCTCCCCGCGCACCGCGTTCACCTGCACGCCGTCGTGCTCGAACCCGAACTTGCGGCACACCCCCTGGGAGGCCTCGTTGCCCTGCCGGACCACGGAGAACGCCTGCTCGGCGCCGAGACCGGTGAACGCCAGCTCCAGGGCGGCCGCCCTGGCGTGCCCGCCGAGCCCGCCGCCCTGCCTGCCGAGCGAGAGCCAGGACGTCAGCAGGACCTCCCGGGTCGCCGCGAAGTCCCGGGCGCCCAGGCTCTGCGAGCCGATGACCTCGCCGTCGTGGACGACCACCAGGTAGAGCGTCCAGTCCTCGGGCGTCCAGTTGGCCATCGCGTTCCAGTGCCGCTGGAGCACGCGCCGCGCCACCTCCTGGGGCGTGCCGTCCGTCCACTGGGAGAAGAACGGCATGAAGCCGGGCGCGTGCACCCCCTCCACCGCGCGGTCGGCGAGCGCGTCCAGGTCCTGCGGGGTGGGGAAGCGCAGTTCGATCCGGTCGGTCCGGACACGGACGCGGGTCTGGGGCCAGTTGTTCATCATCGGGTCGCACCTCGTCGGGTTCGGGAGGGACCGCTCGGGTCCCGGGGTCACGCGGCCACCGGCTCCGGGGCCGTGGCGGCGGCGGTGGCGGTCACCGGTCCGGGCTCCTCGGCCGGGGGCACGTCCGCCGACGCGGTCAGCGAGGCCCGCAGGCGCAGCGCCACGCCCACCACGAGCAGGCAGCCCGCGAGCAGGACGATCATCAGGGCGATGCCGTCGGCCCACGGCAGGGTGGCGCCCGCGAGCGCGGGGCCCGCCACCGAGCCGGTGGAGACGGCCACCGAGAGCAGGGCGTTGACCCGCCCGCGTACCCGCTCGGCCGCCAGGTCGTTCAGGAGCGAGGTCACCACCGGGAAGACCAGCGCCTCGCCGACGGAGAGCAGCACCACGCCCGCGACGGCCCAGGCGAGCGCGGAGGTGCCGCGCTGGGTGCCGGCCACCAGGACCAGGCCCCAGGCCACCGCCCAGACGGCGCCCGACACGGCCAGGACGGTGCTGCGGCGCACCCGCTGGATGCGGTCGGCCAGCAGGAACTGGGCGCCCACCGCGACCACGATGTTGACGGCGAAGGCGCCCGAGATGCCCTCGGGGCCGAGCGCGCCGCCCTGGGTGAGGTAGCCGGGCAGGCCGGAGCGGAACTGGCCGTAGGAGACCAGCGAGCAGATGACCAACGCGCCGAGGAGCGCCGCAATGTGACGCTGCTTCAGGACCTCGCGGTAGCTCGCCCGAGCCTCCTTCGCCGGGGCGGACGTCTGCTGCACCACCCGGGGCAGCAGCCAGAACAGCGCCGCCCCCGCGATCAGGAACGTGGCGCCGTCCGCCAGGTACAGCGCGGCGAAGCGGGTGGCGCGCGAGCCGACGTCCAGGGCGGCCACCACGCCGCCGGCGAGCACGCCGAGGCCGGTCATCGCGTTGAACACGGCGTAGTCGGCCGAGTAGGCAAGGCCCCGCTCGCGCGAGGTGGCGGCGCCCGCGTACAGGAAGCGCAGCACCGTGCCGACCCCGCTGATGCCGAAGCCGTACACCAGCGCCGCGACCATCGCCGACGGCGCGCCGGTGGCCTGGGCGTACAGGGCGGTGCCCGCGCCCGCGACGGCCATCACCAGCGGCACCGTGGTGCGCGGCGGGAAGCGGTCGAGGACCGCGCCCCACAGCAGCCCGCCGACGACGGCGGTCGCGGCCTGCAGGGCGAGCGTGGCGGCGGGCACCCAGGCGGGCAGCCCGCGCACGTCGCTCAGGTAGATCCACAGGAACGGCAGCACCAGGCCGCCGCCGAAGGAGCTGACCGCGTTGACGGCCAGCACGGTGCGGGTGCGGGGGGTGAACTCCCGCCACAGGGCGAGGGGGTTGGCCATCAGCGTGCCTCCAGTACGTACAGCCACGAGTGGGGGGTGCCGAAGGCGACGGTGCGGCGCGGCACCAGACCGGCGGCGGCGAACAGCTCCTCGTACGTCTCCTTGGTGTGCAGCGGTACGCCCATCAGGGCGTGCGCCAGCTCGAAGCCCAGCGAGAAGACGGGCAGCGTCTCGGAGTCCTCCGCGTCCGGGCGCAGCATGGTGTCGGCGAGCACGAAGGTGGTGGCCGAGGGGAACGCCTCGCGCAGCCGGGTGAAGGTGTGCGGCCGGGTCTCGGGGTCGGCCAGCAGGTCGTGCAGCAGGAAGAAGCTCATCACCGTGTCGACCTCGGCGAGCTTGTCGCGGTGGGCGTCGCGGTGGCAGACGTCGAGCACGTCGGTCCTGATCGCCTGCACGCGGTCGCTCAGGCCCGCGTCGGCGATGGTGCGGTGGCCGAGCTCGGTGGCCGGGCCGCTGATGTCCAGGCCCAGGCCCTTGGTGCCGGGGCGCTGCCCGACGACACGGCTCACCCGGGCCGAGATGCCGCTGCCCAGGTCGGCCAGGACGGAGAAGTCGACGTCGGCCAGGACCGCGTCGAGGGTGCCGGCCATGAAGGAGCGGTCGTTCTGTCCCGAGCCGAGCGCCACCATCGCCTCGTCGCGCAGCACCCCGGTGCCGAAGTCGGCCTGCCCGGACACCAGTTGGTGGGCCTGGCCGAAGACGTCGTGGTAGCCGCCGACGCCCCAGGTGAAGTAGCCGCGCATCCGGATGACCTCGGCGCCCGCGCTGGTGAGCAGCACGCTCGCGCCGTCGTCCTGCAGGCGCACCCAGCCGCAGGTGGCGGCGGCGCGCACCAGCTCGCGCAGCATCCGCTCGCGCACCCCGGGGCCCGCCTCGGCGGCGTACGCGCGCAGGTCGAGCAGCGGGGTGCGGGCGAGGCGCTCCCAGATGCCCAGCCGGTCGAGGGCGTTGATGACGGTGGCCGCGACGTAGCCGTTGTACGCCTGGTCGACGCCGACCGGGGCGGGCGCGGCCCCGGCCCAGTCGGCGGGGACGGTGGTGTGGTCCTGGATGAGGGTCATGGCGGGTCCTTTTCGGGTGCGGGTCAGAGGGTGGCGAGTGCGGCGGGCGCGGCGCCGTCGGCGTGGGCGTCCCGGGCGAGCGCAGCCCAGGAGGCGAGCAGCTCCTGGGGTGCCGCGTCCCCGGCGACGGGCGCGTACAGCGCGAGGGCCGCGGCCCAGCCGTCCCCGGCCGGGGACAGGGCGCAGCGCACCAGCGGCAGGTCCTCGCCGGCGAACGACGCCCCGACGACGGCGGCGCGCACCCGCTCCCCGGCCGGGGAGCCGGGCGCGTCCGGCACGACGGTGACGGCCAGCGCCTCGACGGCGTCCCGGGCGAACCAGCGCCCGGCGTGCCGGGTGAAGCGGGTACGCAGCCGGGGATGGAGCTCAAGGAGCGCGGCGAGCGCGGCGTCGGCCTCGGCGGCCGTGGGCACCGGTCCCCGGAAGGAGGCGGTCGCCGCGAGGGTGTGCTCGGCGGCGCTGCCGGAGCGCACCAGGTCGTGGAAGAGCCAGCGCTGCTCGTGCGCGGTCAGCGGGCGCAGCCCGTGGGCGGGCTCGTCGACGGCCCGCCCGCGCTGAAAGGGGTAGCCGGGCAGCCGTACGCGCCGCCCCTCGCGGCCGAGCGAGGCGTCCACGTCGGCGCCGTGCTCCCACAGCGCCGCGAAGGCGTGGGCGACGGACGCGGGCGACAGCGGGTCGAGCACGAGTGCCTCCTCGGGTCCGGCTCCCAGGTGGAGCACGACGGCGTCCGCCGCGACCGACGGGGCCGCCGGCGCCGGGGTCTCCGTTGCCGCCGCCAACAGGGCCTCGCGCAACGGAAGTTCGCCGCGCAGTGCGGCGGCGACCGGGGCGGCGGTGCCCCGTCCCCGTACCGTCACCGGGCGCACGCCCAGGGACGCCAGCCACTGGACGGTGCCGTGCAGCACTGCGGCCTCGCCCGCCGCCAGCCGGTCGGCGCCGGCCGGGAAGTCCAGGTCGCCCGCGTAGGCGATGGCCTCGGCGACCTGCGGCAGGTCGGGGGTGCCGCGCAGCCCGGAGCCGTCCCCGAGGTCGATCACCAGGTCGGCCCCGGCACCGGGCAGGGGGCGCGGGGTGAGCGCCGACCTGCGCAGCGCGCGGGCCAGCTGGCCGCTGTCGGCCCCCACCACCGCGTGCCGCACGGCGAACCGCTCGCGGCCGTGCGCCAGGGTCGCGGCGACGTCGTCCGGGTCGAGGCCCGGGGAGCGCTCCAGGCGCTCGGCCAGGCGCACGCACGCCTGCACCGCCGCCTGCGGGTCCCGGGCCGAGACGGCCAGGACGCGCGGGGCGTCCGGGTCGGTCAGCTTCGCCATGGCAAGCTCACACCCTCTCCAGTACGTGTTCCTGCACCACCACGTGGGCGTTGGTGCCGCCTACTCCGAATGAGCTGACCCCCGCGGTGCGCGGGCGGCCGGTGGGCTCGTGCCAGGTCCTGCTCTCCGGGAGCAGCGCGAACCGGCCGCCGAGCCGGGCGAGTTCGTCGATCGGCTCGCCCACGTTGGGGGTCGCGGGCAGTACGCCGTGCCGTACCGCGAGGACCGCCTTGATCAGTCCGGCGATCCCGGCGGCCGTGTTGCAGTGGCCGATGGAGGCCTTCACCGAGCCGACCGCCACGTCGGGTCCGGTGGTGCCGAGCGCCTCGCCCAGCGCGGTCGCCTCGATGGCGTCGCCGAGCCGGGTGCCGGTGCCGTGCGCCTCCACGTAGCCGACGTCCGTGCCGGTCACGCCCGCGGCCTCCAGGGCGCGCCGGATGACCCGGGCCTGGCCCTCGACGCCGGGCGCCGAGTAGCCCACCCGGGCGCGGCCGTCGTTGTTGACCGCGCTGCCGCGGATCACCGCGTGCACCGGGTCGCCGTCGCGCTCGGCGTCGGAGAGCCGGCGCAGCAGCAGCGCCCCGGCGCCGAAGCCGCCGACGGTGCCGGTGGCCCGCCGGTCGAAGGGGCGGCAGACGCCGTCGTTCGCGTACAGCATGCCGGGCCTGAAGGTGTACGCGCCGTCGAAGTCGCCGTCCAGCGAGACCGCCCCGGCCAGCGCGTAGTCGCTCTCGCCGGACAGCAGCGCCCGGCAGGCCAGGTGCACCGCGTACAGGCCGGTGGAGCAGGCCGTGTCCAGGAGCAGCGCCTCGCCCCACAGGTCGTGCAGGTAGGCGAAGCGGGAGGCGACGAAGGTGGGGTCCGCGTTGACGACGTCGTCCACGCGGGCCTCGCCGTCGGTGCGCACCACCTTGGGGCAGCCCGCGTACAGGCTGGTGCGGTGCGCGATGTCGGAGAGCCGCAGCGAGGCGTCCTCCACGGCCGCCCACAACACCTCGTGCAGGACGCCCTGCTGGGGGTCGCCGGAGGCCACGTCGTCGCCGCTGAAGCCGAGCAGGGACGCGTCGTAGGCCGGGCCCCCTTCGAGCATGCCCCAGCGGGCGACCCGCCGGGTGCCGTCCTCGTACGGGGTGACCAGCGGGCCCGTCCCCTCGGTGAAGCAGTCCCGGCCGGCCTCCAGGTTGGCCCAGAACTCCTCCAGGCCGCCCGCCCCGGCGAACCGGGCGCCCATGCCGACGACCGCGATCGCGTCGTCCTCGGCGCGCACGGCGGGGCGCGGCGCGCGGGCCGGCGCCTCGGGCTCCCGGTCGGCGGCGGACCCGCCGATCAGGCGGGCCTGGGCGCGGATGGAGGTGTGCCGCATCAGGTCGGCGATGCCGGGCCCGGTGCCGGTGTGCGCGCGCAGCGCGTCCTGGAGCTTGACCAGGAGCAGCGAGTGCCCGCCCGCCTCGAAGAAGTTGGTGTCCCGGTCGAACTCCCGCCCGGGCAGCACCTCCTGCCAGGCGCGCAGGACCGCGCCGCTGACCCCGGCGGCCTCGGAGGTCACCGCCGCGCGCGGCGCGGGCGCCGGGGCGGCGGCCGACGGCGCCGTCGTGGTGGCGGTGGTGTCCGGCGGGGCCGGGAGGCGCTTGCGGTCGATCTTGCCGTTGGCGGTCAGCGGCAGCTCGCCGACCGTGATCAGGTGGGAGGGCACCGCGAACTGCGGGAGCACGGCGCGCAGATGGGCCCTGACGGCGTCCAGCGCGGCGGGCCGGTCGAGGACCGCGTAGCCGACGATCTCCTTCTCGCCGCGCGCGTTGACCCGCGCGGTCACGAAGGCGCCGCGCACCTCGGCGTGGTCGCGCAGCGCGGACTCGACCTCGCCGAGCTCCACCCGCTGGCTGCGGATCTTGACCTGGTTGTCGGCGCGGCCGATGAACTCCAGCTGCCCGTCGGCCGTCCAGCGCACCCGGTCGCCGGTGCGGTAGAGCCGGGCGCCCGGCTCCGCGCCGAACGGGTCCGGCACGAAGCGCTCCGCCGTGCGGCGCGGGTCGCCCAGGTAGCCGCGGGCCACGCCGGTCCCGCCGAGCACCAGCTCGCCGGGCACGTACGGCGGCGCGGGCACCAGGGTGCCCTCCAGGACCACGTGCAGCCGGGTGTCCGGCACGGCCCGCCCGATCGGCACGGTGCGGGCGCTCTCGGGGACCTCCTCGATGGCGTGCCAGGAGGAGGTGAAGGAGTTCTCGGTGGGCCCGTAGCTGTGCAGCAGCGTGCCGGGCCTGGCCCAGCGCAGCGCCTTGCGCACGTGCGGGACCGAGATGATCTCGCCGCCGAAGTAGACCCGTCGCAGCGACTGGAGCAGGTCCGGGGCGTCCTCGATGATCCGGTTGAGCAGCGGGGTGGTCACCAAGAGCGTGGTGATGCCCAGCTCCCGCACTGCGGTGCGTAGTTCGCGGGGGCTGAGGACGAGTTCCTTGTCCAGGACCGCCAGCGTGGCACCGTGGGTCAGGGCGCCCCAGATCTCGTACGTCGCGCCGTCGAAGTTCAGCGGGGACAGGTGCGAGAGCGTGTCGTCGGGGCCCAGCGGCAGGAACTCGGGGCGGTGCATCATGCGCAGCACGCCGCCGTGGTGGAGCACGACGCCCTTGGGGCGGCCGGTGGACCCGGAGGTGTACAGCACGTTGAACGCGGTGTCCGGGCCCGCCGAGGTGACCGGCGGGACCACCGGCATCGGCGCCGATCCGGCGAGCACCGCGCGCACGCCGTGCACCGGCAGCCCGTGCACCCGCTCCTCCTCGCCCTGCTCGGCGATCATCAGCCGCGGCCGGGCGTCGGTGACGACCAGCTCCAGCTGGGCGTCCGGGTAGGCGGGGTCCAGCGGCAGGTACGCGGCGCCCGCCAGGCCCACGCCCAGCATCACGGCCACGGTGTCCGGGCCCGGGCGCAGCAGCAGGGCGACCACGTCGTCGGTGCGCACGCCCCGGGTGCGCAGCCAGTGCGCGATCCGCACGGCGTCGCGCACCAGCCGGCCGTAGGTCACCCGGTGGCCGTTGTGCGTGAGCGCGACCGCGTCGGGGTCGCGGCGGGCCTGGGCGAGCACCAGCTCGGGGACGGTGGGCGCGGCGGGCTCCGAGGGCGCCCCGGCGGCCGGGGCGGGGCGGGCGAGGCCGGCGAGCAGCTCGCGGCAGGTCGCCCCAGGCCGCTGCGCCGCCGCCGCGAGGAGCTCGTCGATCTGCTCCGCCATCAGCGCGGCGGTGGCCGGGGAGTACAGGGCGCGGTCGTAGTCGACGCGCAGGACCAGCCGGTCGGGGGCCTCGACGGCCGCGAACGCCAGGTCGTACTTGGCCGACGCGGCCTCCGGGTGCAGCACCCGCACCTCGGCGCCCGGCACCTGCCACCCGGCGGCGGCCTGCGGCTGGTGCAGGAAGACGGCCTGCACGGCGGGGACGCTGCCCGGCGGCGGGTCGCCCGCCTCGGCGTGCGCCTCCATCGAGGCGAGGACCTGCTCGCCGAGGTCGCCCGCGTAGTCGGCGAACACCCGGTCCGCCACCAGGGTCGTACGCACCGGCAGGACGCGCGTGAACAGGCCGACGGCGTCCTCCGTGCCCGGCTCGTCGCGCCCGGCGAACGGCATGCCGAGCAGTCCGTCGTCCTCGCCCGACCAGGCGTGCAGCAGCAGGCTCCACACCGAGAGCAGCGCCATGGCGGGGCTGACGCCCTCGCGGACGGCGAAGGCCCGCAGGTCCGCCAGGCGCCCGGCGGTCAGCGCCCGCTCGGTCCAGCCGGCGGCGCCGCGCAGCCCGTCGTCGGGGCGCACCCGGTCGGCCAGCGGCGCGAGCAGCGCGGGGTCGCCGTCGAGCAGCCGCGTCCAGTACGGGTCCAGGCCCGCGGCCACCGGAGCGGGGGGCGGCGCGGTGACCGGGGCGAAGCCGGGGAGGCCGCCCCGGTGCCGGGCGCGGTAGGCGGTCACCAGGTCCTCGGCGAGGACCTCCGCCGACCGGCCGTCCGCGACGATGTGGTGCACGGTGAGGGCGACCAGGGCCCCGTCCTCGTACCGCAGCACCTCGGCGCGCAGCAGCGGCGCCGTCGCCGGGTCGAGCGGGCGGGCGCCGGACGCGGCGGCGGCCGTCAGCGCGGCCTCCCGGTCGTAGGGGCCCGGCCGGTCGCTCACGCCCAGCGGGACGACCGCGGTGGGCTCGGGGACCTGGTGCAGGGTGCCGCCCGAGGTCTCGAAGCGGCCCGCGAGCGCGGGGTGGCGCAGCAGCACGTCGGCCAGGGCGGCGCGCAGCGCGCCGGTGTCCAGGGCGCCGCGGAACTCCAGGGCGAGCGGGATGTTGTAGCGGCCCGACTCGGGCTCGCAGCGGTCCGCCAGCCAGATCTCCAGCTGGGCGGGGGAGGCGGGTATCACGCTCCGGCCTCCGTGCGGGCGTCCGGCACCGAGACCAGCTCGTGCAGGAAGAGGGCCAGTTCGGCGACGGTCGGGTGCGCGAAGAACTGACGCACCGTCAGTTGGATGTCCAGCTCCTTCTTCAGCGCCCGGACGATCCGCACCGCGCACATCGAGTGCCCGCCCACCTGGAAGAAGTGCTCGTCGTCGTGGAACTCGGCGTGGCCCAGGCCGTCGGCCCAGGCGGTGCGCACCAGACCGGCCACGTCCGCGGTGCTCGGCTGGGGAGGGAGGGAAGAGGTCATGGCGGGCTCCTAGGGGTGGCCGTGGGGTCAGGACGCCGCGTCGACGGGCACGGCGGACGGTTCGGTGGCGGGCGCGGGGCGCACCATGCGCCGGTAGACGGTGTCGACCGCGTCCCACAGCTGCGGGAAGAGCGTCCGCTCCGCCATCTTGGCCAGGCTCAGCGTCGACTCGCCGCGCAGGCTGGTCGGCCCCATCGGACAGCCGGGCGCGGCCGCGGTCGGGTGCGGCTCCGCCTCCGGGTGGCCGCCCAACTGGCCCCACACCATGCGCAGGTGGAGCTGCTTCCAGTCGCCGACCGCGCCGTCGAGCCGCATCAGGCCCTGGCGCACCAGGGCCAGTTCGACCGCCGCCCGGTCGTCCTCGCCGGGCACGGAGGTACGCCCCTGGGCGGTGATCAGGTCCTCCGGCGCCAGCCGGGCGCGCTCCAGGGCGCGGGTGAAGGAGCGCCACAGCGGCTGCGCCGCGCGCCGCAGGTTGCGGGCCCCGGGGGAGTCCAGGCCGGTGGTGTTCTCCGGGAACGTGTCGCGCATGGTGAGCAGCCCGGTCTGCGGCAGGAAGTCGGTCAGCGTGCGCAGCGCCTGCACCGGGATCGCGCCCAGCGACGCCGCGCGCTCCAGGACCTGCGCGGCGAGCAGCGGGTCCCCGTCGTCCAGGAGCCCGGCCGCCCGGCCCATCTCGTAGTGCATCGCCACCCAGGCGTACTCGGTGATCAGGTGCACGGACTGGAACAACCGCTGGTCGGGGTGGACGAGTTCGTCCTCCGTGAGCAGCGCGGAGAGTGCCGTGGTGAGCCGGGTGTCGGCCTCGTAGTTGCTGCCCCGGTCGTACTCGAAGACGAGCAGGTGGTCCGCGGCCTGCGGGTTCAGGGCCCGGCGGGCGGCCCCCGGGCGTCCGGTCTTGGCTCGCTTGCTCATGAGCTCGGTGTCCTCCGGTCGTGGAACGCGGTCAGCCGGCGGCGGGCTGCCCCGCAAGGGCGTCCGCCATCGCGGGGAAGAGCCGGTTGGCGATGACCGACTCCAGGTACGGCACGCCCTCGGTGGAGCCGGTGCCGGTGCGGGTGCCGATCATGCGCACGGCCAGCCGGTAGTGCGTCTGCTTCCAGCGCTGGTGCACGGCCTCCAGCTGGAGCGCCGCGGCCCGCACCGCCGCCGCGTCCGGCTCGGTGAGCCAGCCGCTGGCGATGACGTCCTCCCAGGTGCCCTGCACGGTCTCGCGGCCCGCGAGCACGGCGTCGCGCACCCGCGGCACCGAGGCGAAGGCGGGTGCGTCGAGCCGGGCGCGCGCGGGCGTGGAGCAGTACGACTCGAAGGTCTTGTAGCCCTCGGACTGGATGGCGCTGGCACCGTCCGTGTACTGCCGGAAGTCCTGGAACGAGGCCGGCTGCATGGTCGCGAGCAGCGAGAACAGCGGCAGCGACTCGCGCAGCACGTCGGCCACCGACGCGACCAGCGAGGCCGCGTCGCCCGGCTCCTCGCCGTGCAGCACGCCCACCGCGCGGTCCAGGGTCGCCGACATGAAGGCGAAGGTGGCCTCGAAGGACTGCAGCACCCGCAGGAACAGGTACTCGTCGTGCAGCACGTACACCGGCTGGACGCTGGTGCGCAGCCGCAGCAGCTCCTCCGTACCGGCCGAGCCGAGCACCGCCTCGGACAGCGTCCCGGCGGGCGTGCGCCCGGGCGTCGCGGCGACCGCGGCCGGATCGACGACGCCGTCCAGCTCGCGCAGCGCCGCGGGCTCCATGACCCGCGCGGCCAGCCGCAGCCGCTTGTGCTGGAGCGCGGCGGGCGGCGGCATCTCACGGGGGTCCTCGGGGGTGCCCGCGAGGGCCTTGCGCTCGAAGGCGATCAGGTCGGCGAGCAGCAGCAGCACGGTGCGGTCACGGCGCCGCAGCAGGCCCCCCGGGTCCGCGTCCGGCGCGGTGCCGAGCAGCGGCAGGGCGGTGTAGCTGGGGTAGTCGTAACGCCCGTCGAACTTGTCGAGCACGACGTCGAGGAAACGGCCGAGAAAGGAATCCGCGGCCTTTTCCGGATGGCGCCCGACCAGTGCGGTACGGCACGCGTCGAGCGCGTCGAGCACCTCCTCGGAGAGGAAGTGCTTCCCGACGGAACGCAGGTGCGCGACCACGGACGCGTAAGGGAATTCCCCGGTGCCACCGGTTCCGCGCCAGCTGGAGAGTTCGTGCCGGAGCGGTCCTGTGGTGCAATCCATCTCGTTTCTCCTTAGACCCACCGGTGAATGACCTGAGATTCGCTCGAAGGCCTGGAGGGCCGCTCAAGCCCCGCCACAGCCGGGATGCGGAGCGGGCAGGGGATCGAGTCCGGTACGAGAGGAGAGCGGGATCCTGGGCCCATGCCGGACTCTCAGCAGGACCCCGTCAGGGATTGCGTGGAGCCTGTCGCGCGGGGCACGGAGCCAGCCGCGCACCGCGCGGAACCCGCCGCCACCGCGCCGCCCGTCGCGGAACCCGCCCCCGTCGCCGTCGCGGAACCAGCCCCCGTCGCCGGGGCCGCTCCCGTCCCCGTCGCGGAACCAGCCGCCGTCGCCGGGGCCGCCCCGGTCGCGGAGGTCGTGGCGCGTGCCTGGTCGGAGGCGCTGGGCCTCGCGGGCGTCGACGGGGACCGCCGGCTCTTCGAGTCGGGAGCCACGTCCGCGGCCGCCCTGCGCGCCCACAGCGCGCTCTGCGCGGGACTGGGCCGGGAGGTGCCGTTGACGGCGCTCTTCACCCGCCCCACCGTCCGTGACCTGGCGGTGTTCCTCGCCGTGTACGCGGCCCAGGCGGAGCGTGACGAGGGCGCGGAGGCCCCCGGAAATCCCCCTCGCACGACGCTTGGCCGGAAACCTCCGGTCCGCTAGAGTCCCGCTCGCGTCGCGGTGGAGCGGGCCCCCGCCGCGATGGCAAGGGTTCGGTAAAGCTGCCACGCTGGCGGTGTTCTCGCTTCGGCCCCGCTCCTCCCGTTCAGCCGCGTTCTACGGAAACCGTAGACGCACGCTTATGGAGTTGAGCGCTGCGGCTATGGCTCGTCTCACCGCACTGGAGTTGACTAATCCACATGACGAACACGCAGAACGTACAGACGACCGAGACGAAGACGACGCTGGTCATCGGCGCAACCGGCAAGACCGGACGCCGAGTTGCCGAGAGGCTGTCCGCCAAGGGCCTCCCGGTGCGGGCCGGCTCACGCAACGGCCAGCCCCCCTTCGTGTGGGAGGATCCCGCGACCTGGGGTCCCGCCCTGGAGGGTGTCGGCGCCGTCTACGTCACCTACTACCCCGACCTCGCCTTCCCGGGGGCCGCCGAGGCCGTGGGCGCCTTCGCCAAGCTCGCCGTCGAGCGGGGGGCGCGCCGCCTGGTGCTGCTCTCCGGCCGCGGTGAGGAGGGCGCCATCGTCAGCGAGGACGCGCTCAAGGCGTCCGGAGCCGACTGGACCGTCATCCGCGCCAACTGGTTCAACCAGAACTTCAACGAGAGCTTCTTCCTCGACCCGGTCCGCGAGGGGGTCCTCGCGCTGCCGACGGCGGACGCGGTGGAGCCGTTCGTGGACGCGGACGACATCGCCGACGTGGCGGTCGCCGCGCTCACCGACGACAAGCACATCGGCAAGACGTACGAGGTGTCGGGCCCGGACCTGCTCACCTTCCACGAGGTCTCCAAGATCCTCACCGAGGTCACCGGGCGCGAGATCCAGTACATCCCGGTCACCACCGAGGAGTACCGCGCGGAACTGGCGAAGCTGGGGCTCCCGCTCGAGTTCGCCGACCTGTTCCGGCTGATCCTGGACGGCCGCAACGCCAGTGTCACCAGCGGTGTCGAGGAGGCCCTCGGCCGCAAGCCGAAGCGCTTCGCGGACTTCGCCCGCGAGGCGGCCGCCAGCGGCGTCTGGACTGTCTGACAACCTGTCAGCCAGCGCACAGCACAGAGCAGTTCAGGAAACACCTAGTTCGCGACAGGCAGTACGCAACAGGCAGTGAGCACCACGCACCACGCGCGACCGGAGGCGTGCGGCGGTGGTCCACGGACGCACCCGCCGCCGCACGCCACCGTACCCCTCCCTCTCCCCGCGCCTGACCAGGAGGCGGCCATGAGCACAGCACCGGGCATGTCGAGCGAGCGGCTCGACACCCTGCCGGGTCACTTCCACGGCTTCGCCCTGATGCACGTGGCGATGCGCCGTGACGCACGGCGGCTGGTGGCCGCCGCCCCCAGGCTCTCGGCCGCGGGCCTCGGCCCCGCCGGCCGCTGGTGGCGCCAGCTGCGCGACGTGATCGACTGGCACCACCACAGCGAGGACGACTTCCTCTGGCCCGAACTCCTGCGCAAGCTCCCCGAGTTCAAGGGGCAGGCGCAGCAGCTCGCGGGCGACCACACCGAACTCGACCGGGCCATGGACGCCGTCACCGACGCCCTGCGCCCCGGCGGCGACCCGGCGAGGGTCGCCCCCGCCGCGGCCACCTTCAGCGGGGTGCTGCACGACCACCTCGCCGACGAGGAGAAGACCGTGTTCCCGGTCTTCGACCGGCTCGGCGCGCGCGAGTACCTCGACCTGGAGCAGCGCCTGGTGCGCACCGCGCCGGCCGGGGTGCTCACCACGCTGCCGCCGTGGATGTTCGACGGCGCGGACAAGCGCTCGGTGTCGCTGGTGGCGGCGACGATGCCGCCACCGGTGCGGCTGCTCGGGCGCACCGTGCTCAAGCGCAGGTACGAACGCACGCTGACGGCGATCACCAACCCGGTCTGACCGGCAGCGGGGCCGATCCATCGAACCCGACCCATCGAACCCGATCCATCGCACCGGATCCATCGAACCCGAGGGAGGACTGGGCATGTCGAAGGCACCCAGAGCGACGGCGGCCCAGCCCGCCCTGACCGCGGCGACCATCGCCATGGGACTGAGCGCGGGGCTGTACTTCGCGTTCGACGTCTCGGTGATGCCGGGGCTCGACCGCGCGGACGACGAGACGTACGCGTCCGCGATGAACCACATCAACGAGGCCATCGAGAACGGCTTCTTCGGACTCGTCTTCTTCGGGGCGTTCCTGGCCACCGGCGTGGCCGGAGGCCAGCTCCAGCGCATCGGCCGGCGCACCGCGGCGCGCTGGACCTGGGCGGCACTGGCGCTGTACACCGCGGCGGTGGTGCTCACGATGAAGATCAACGTACCGCTCAACAAGCGGCTCGCGGCCGGCCGCACGGCGGCCGAACTCGCCGAGCTGCGCGCCAAGTTCAAGAACACCTGGGTTCCGTCGAACGCGGCGAGGACGGTGGCCTGCACCGCCGCCCTGATCTGCCTGGGCAGGGCCCTGGCCTCCTCGCGTCACTGACCCCCACCAGCCGCGCCCGCTCTCCGTCAGTCCCCCGCACGGAGAGCGGGCGCGTTCGTCCCCATGTCCGCATATCCGACGGGTCATCACATGGACGTTCTCACCGGGCTCCTGGAGGGCCCCAAGGCACGCGGCGCGTTCCTCCTCAAGTCGGTCTTCAACGGGCCCTGGGCCCTGCGGGTGGAGGACCACGCCCCGATCTCCCTGGTCACGATGGTGCACGGGGACGCGTGGGTGATCCCCGACCACGGCACCCCGGCGTTGCTCCGCCCCGGCGACGTCGCGGTGCTGCGGGGCCCCGACGCGTACACCATCGCCGACAGCACCGGGACACCGGTGCAGATCACGGTCGGCCCCGAACAGCGCTGCAACACCAACGACGGCGAGGACGTCACCGACTCGATGGCCCTGGGCGTGCGCACCTGGGGCGACACCGTCGGCGAGGGCTCGTACGTGATGCTCAGCGGCACCTACCAGGCGCCCAGCGAGGTCGGCCGCCGCCTGCTCAACGCGCTGCCCGCGCTCCTGGTGCGCCGCGCGGACCTGGACGACAACCCGCTCGTGCCGCTCCTCGCCGAGGAGATGGGCCGCGACGAGCCGGGCCAGGAGCTGGTCCTCGACCGCCTCCTGGACCTGCTCTTCGTCAGCGTCCTGCGCGCCTGGCTCGCCGAGCCCGGTGCGGGCGCCCCCGCCTGGTACCGGGCCCAGTCCGACGCCACGGTCGGCCCGGCGCTCCGCCTGCTGCACGAGAACCCGGCCCAGGCCTGGACGGTGGAGTCGCTGGCCCGCAAGGTGGGCGTCTCCCGCGCGGGCCTGGCCCGCCGGTTCGCCGCGGTGGTCGGCGAACCCCCGATGGCGTACCTCGCCACCTGGCGGCTGACCCTGGCGGCGGACCTGCTGCGCGAGCCGGACTCGACGGTGGGCACGGTGGCTCGGCGGGTCGGCTACAGCAGCGCGTTCGCGCTGAGCACGGCGTTCAAACGGGTGCGCGGGATGAGCCCGCAGGAGTTCCGCACGCACGACACCTCCCGCGAGGTCCTGCCGGCACCGGCACCGTCGCAGACGGTGGTGCTGGGGGCCTGAACGGCGTACGGGTGGGAACCGACCGGTCCGGGAGCAGGCGCGTGATGACGGCACGCACCTGCTCCCGGCACGTCCTCGATGCCCCCCGGGGCCCCGACCGCGTACGGCTATGACTGCGGCTATAACTGGTCGCATGACGACACTGAGCTGGAAGCTGGTCATCGACAGTACGAACGCCCCCGCCCTGGCGGACTTCTGGGCCGAGGCCCTGGGGTACGAGGTGGAGGACCCCAGCGCACTCATCGGACAACTGCTCGCGGCGGGCCAACTGCCCGAGGCGGCGGTCATCGAGCACCGGGGCACGAAGAACTTCCGCGGCTACGCGGCGATCCGACACCCGGAAGACCCCTACGACGAGACCAGCGGCGTGGGCCGGGGCCGGCGCCTGCTCTTCCAGGACGTACCGGAACCCAAGACGACGAAGAACCGCCTCCACCTGGACGTCCACGCCACCCCGGGCACCCTGGACGCCTTGGTGACCCGCCTGGAGGGCCTGGGCGCCACGCGCGTGGAGGAGTTCGACAAGGGCCCGGCGGGCCACTGGTGGGTGATGCGCGACCCGGAGGGCAACGAGTTCTGCGCGGCGTAGTGCGGGACGGGGACGGGCTCACCGCTCCCGGTGGGCTTCCCACGGCAACGGCTGGTCCTTCCCCGTCTCCACCGGCCAGTGACGATCACGCCCCGGCCTAGGGTTCCGCCTCTCGGCCTCCTCCCACTGCTCGGCGTGCCAGCTCACCTGCTCACGGTGCAGCCCGGGCCGCGAGAGCCGCCCGACGGAGGGTTCACAGGCGGCGATGACCTGGGCGAGGACGAGAGCGGCGACGGCGTCGTCCCCCGGATCATTGGGGTCCCGGGGGTCGGTGTGCGGCACGCCGTACCACGCGGTGACGGCTTCCAGCGAGCGCCCGCCGGAGCGGTACGGGTCGACGTGCCGGTCGAGGAGGAGCGGATCGCAGACGGGGGCGAGGCCGCCGGACATCTGATCGGACAACGCGCCGACCCGGTGTCGGCGCAACTCGGCCTCCAGGGTGGTGAGTACGAAGGGCGCGTGCCAGACGACGAGCGGCTCCTTGGCCGCGAGGTGTGCGGCGAGGAGGTCCGCCAGTTCCGCGAGGGCGCGGGCGGCGGGAACTCCGTGCTCCCTGGCGTGGGGAACGCAGATCCCGTGGTTCTTCTCGGCCGCCACGGAATCGGGCTCGGGCCCGGGATCCACGAGCCAGGACCACTGGTTGCCGTCGGAGTCGCAGAGGTCGGCCCGGAGGATGCGGTCGATGGCGTAACGGTTGCCGGTGGTCGCGATGTCGACCGACAGGAGACGGCGCCGGTGCCACCCCGGGTGTCGGCGCCGGGGCGGGGGAGCGGGATCGCGCAGGTGCTCCGGGTGGTACACCTCCCAGCCGCCGAACCGGCCCTTGACGAGGAGGCCTTCCCCGGCCGCTACGGGGGAGCCGCAGACCAGGCACTCCGCTTCCCAGCGGTTGGCGCGCAGCGCGGAGGGGTCGGACGTGGTGCCGTCGGCGTCCGGAACCGGGGCGTGCTCGTGGTCGTACGTCACCCAGCTTCCCCAGGCACTCCGAAGCGACACACCTGCTCCGACGGGGACGTCGCCGCCGCAGAGGGCGCAGCGACCCGCGTACTGGTTGCGCCGTTCGTGGGCGGCCATGGTGTCACCTGCCGAGCTCAGGGCAGTCGGTCCTCCTGCCGGTCCCCCACTCTCCTCCGCCGGGCGGCGTCGCGCAGGGAAACGTGGATCTCCTGGGCCCAGCTGCGGACTTGGGCGAGATGGACTGGCTGGATGCCGCGGTACGGATCCGGTTGTACGAGCAGTGTCGGGTGGCCGGCGGCGGACCGTTCGGCAGCCCAGAGGTGATCGAGTTCGGTGAAGTCGTCGTCTATCCAGGCCGCTGCGGAGCCGCGGAGCCACTGGTCGACGAAGTCGCGCTTCCACAGGTACCCGGCTGGATGGCTACTGGTGATTCGAGGGCGAGGCAGGTCGACGTACGGGAAGTCGGCCAGGCCCAGCAAGGGTCCGATGACCGTTGTCGCGTCCCGGCGCCAACTGGTGCACCATGCAGGACTGACGAGTCCTTCGGCCAAGAACTGGGTGATGAGCCTGCCGTCGGACGGGTCGAGCCAGATCGGTACCGGGTCGCTGGGAGCTCTGCCCGTGGGCAGGACGAGGTGGCGTGTGTGGGTGGCGGGGGTGGAGCCGTCGGTCGCGGGGAACGGTATGAGGACCCCGTCGACGTCCAGGAGAAGGCGGGGCAGAGGCATCTTCTTGTCCTCCCTCATTCGGTCAGCGCCTACGGGCGGTGATGAGGAGACTGGTGGGCCATGGACCGGGGTGTGCGGGGCCCAGCCCGGTCGCTGAGGTGATGCGCAGCCCTGCCCGAGAGAGATGCACGCCCCAACACTGAGCATCGAACTCCCAGCGTTCGACGGGGATTCGGGTCCGATCCGGCAGGGTGACGTAGTCCTCGCGGGGACGGTCATCGGGTGACGGGCGTCTTCCGGCTCGCTCTGGGTGCGGTACGGAGAAGGCGAGTACGCCCCCGGGGCACAGGCGAGAGGCGGCGGCACGGAACAGAGGTTCCGGTGGGACCAGCCCAATGGCACCGAACACCGAGTAGATCGCGTCGTACGTCTCGCCGGGGGTCTGCAGATGGCGGAGTGCGTCAACGACCGCGAATGAGGCACCGTCGACGTGTCCGTAGTGAGCACGCGCCCGCCGGATCTGAAGGTCCACCAGATCCACGCCGACGGAACGGGCGCCGTGGTGCAACGCCAAGTGGGCGACATGGTGACCGGCTCCGCAGCCCAGTTCCAGTACGCGATTGCCGAGTAGGTCCCTTCCGAGCACCTCTGTGCCGGGACCCGCTCCACCGCCCGTACTCCAGTCGACGCGCTCCGGAGGAGTACGCGGCTCTGGTCGACCGGTCACGATCCGCTGCATCGCGTGGGCCTGCCACGGGGAGTCTGCGGCGAGCACTACACCTCCAGCAGCCGGACCACGTCGCCCAGATGGCGGCGGACGACGGAGACGTACGCGGGATCGGTCGAAGGGTCGTCGATCCACCGGATCGCCTGCTCCATGAACCACTCCACGGCCCACATGCGGTGCCACCCCAGCGCCCAGGCCTCGGCGGGCAGCCCGCCTCGGGCAGTGAGCGCGTCAGCGTGCCCACCCGCTGTGACGTACTGCTCGAGCAGCACTCTGAGTCGAACGGCGTCCGGTGTTTCGAGGGTGCCGTGGTACGAGGCGAGATCCAGAAGCCCGGGGCCGGTGAAGGCACGCGCGAAATCGAGGAGGTGCCAGCCTTCGTCCCCGATGTGGATGCTCGTGGGGTGGAACTCGGAGTGGACCCAGCCGAAGGGGGCGAGCATCGCGCCCTGGGCGCGGGCCGGTGCCGCTTCGGCGATGTGCACGAGTGCGGTTTCGACGTCCTCACAGTCGGCCCACCGATCGGCCTTGCGCAGCCGACGTAGATGATCGAGCGCCTGAACGGGCAGGGCGGCCAAGGCCGCGCCGCCGAGGAACGGAAGGTCGTCGGCCGGGCGTGCGGCGTGCAGCATCACGGCGGCCGCCACACCGTCGAGGTCGTCCGCGTCCCGTGCCGGGGTGCCGAGGTCGTCCATGAGCATCCCGAGCCACCGGTCACGTACGGCGGTGGCGTGGAGTACGGGCACCGGTAGCCCTCTCTGGCGGGCGATTCGAAGGGCCTGGGCTTCGCGGTCGAAGGGCTCCTTGGCGTACTTGAAGACTGCGGTCGCGCCGTCGGAGAAGGTGAGGCGTTCGACGCCGGACATGCTCCAGACGCGAATGCCGGTGCGTTCGGGCCTGGTTCGGCCGACGAGCGGGCAGAGGTCGTCGAGCAGGGCGGTGATGAGGGCGTGGTCCATCTGGGTGCCTCCGGGGCTCACGGGCTCCGGGGCGGGAAGCGGCCGCCCCGGAGCGATTCGGTGGATGGTGCTACGCGGGCGTGGTCACGTGGTGGGCTAGGACCTGCTCGATCCACTGAGCTTTGAAGGCACCGAGGTCGCGACGGAAGGTGGCCATTGAGGCACCGTAGGGGGCAACGACACCGCCTGACTGGTCCGGTACGGACTGGCAGCCGTGGACGAGCCGGCCGCCCAGGGCCGCGTGTGCCTTGATCGATTCGATTCGCCGGTGCTCGTTGAACCAGCCGCCGTGGTAGACCTCGTCGAGCATGGCGCCCGTTTCGTCGTCGAGGTCGAAGACGACGGACGTGGCCGCGGGGAAGAACCAGCAAGGGCCGACGTTGGAGATGTGACCGTCGAGCTCGACCTTGTTGAGAGCCATGAGCGTGGCAGCCTCGCGAAGCATCCCCAGGTGATCTGCGGTCACCCGAGGCAGCCCGAGCCCCGAGAGGTGCTCCTCCCGGAAGAGGTACGCGTACACCTGGTGCGCCGTGGTCAGGACACGTGCGGCGTCGGACGTGGACTCGCAGTGGCTCTTGATGAAGTCGAGCGTGAGCTGCTCGACAGAGCTTTCCGTGGTCTCGTCGACGTCCAGGAGTCCAGATCCGACCGACTCCCAATCGGCGACGAGCCAACTGTTGGACTCGAAGCGGAAGAAGTATTCGGTGGGGTCGATGCTGAGGTGGTTGCCGTGGACCTGGATGCCGGGGAGACGGTCCCATCGAGGATCTGGAGCGTCGGTCGGAGCAGTCCGGGTGTCGAGGATGGCCACGATGTCTCCGTCTCGGATCGGTTGGCAACAGGCATGGGAATGCCCGGGCCCCGGGGCCGTAGGGGTGCGCTGCAATCCGTACGGCCCCGTGAGCAGGGAAGCTGTCGATAAGTGAACAGTCCGCTACGCAGAGGCGATACGGTGGCGCCGGACCCAAGCGGTATACGCGGTTTACAGCCCCGGATCGGAGGGCTCGTGTCAACGCTTTCACCCCTCAACTCCCCACTGCGCGACACGATCGTTGAAGCCAAGTGCACGTACGAGGCATTGGCCAGAGACGTTCGTCGCGTCGCTGCCGAGAACGGCGAGCTGCTCCAGACCAACAAGTCGGCCATCGCCCATTGGGTGAAGCAGACCCGGGTGCCCTCGGGGCAGGCGGGGCAATACCTCGCCGAGGCGCTATCGCGCCGGTTGGGCCGGGTGATCACTCTCAAGGAGATCGGGCTCCACCCACCTGACTCCGAACAGCCCGCCCACGGCGATCCGGTTACCGTCGTCACTGACCTCAGCCGCGCGGACGTGGAACGCCGCCGGTTCCTCTCCGTGGCCGCGTTCACCGCGGCCGGTGTGGCCATGCCTCTGCTGCACGACCACGAGGCCGTTGCCCGAGTCCTTCGTGCACGGGAAGGTCGTTCGCTCGTCGGTCGCGACGACATCGACGTGGTACGACAGATCACCACAGCCTTCAGCGCGGCTGATGAGCGCCTTGGCGGCGGGCACGGTCTGACCACGGTTACCGCGTACCTCGCCGACACGGCAGCGCCCATGCTGCGTGGGCGCTTCCACAACGAGGCTTTGCGCCGGGAAGCCTTTGGAGCCGTGGCCGAACTGGCTTACCTGGCGGGGTGGAAGCACCACGACCTGGGCCAGGAGGGTGCTGCTCAGCGCTATTACCAAGTCGGCTACCAACTGGCCTGTGAAGCCGACCCGCACGGCCACGCGGCGTGGATGATGCGCTCCCTGGCCCACCAGGCGCTGAAGCTCAGGCAGCCCCGTCACTGCGTCGACCTCGTTGAAGGTGCCTTGCGCAGGGCGGACGGGTACGTCGACGGGCGGACCGAGGCGCTCCTGCACATCACTCACGCGCGCGCCTGTGCGGCAATTGGTGAGAACACGTCCGCCAGCCGCGCTCTTCTTGCCGCTGAAGACGCTCTGCTGCGTGAGGACGAGCCCCAACCCAGCTTCTCGCTCCTGAGCGGTCCTGCGGCAGGAACCGTGGCCAGCCACACAGCCAAGGAGCTCACCGAGATGGGTGATTTCCCCGGAACCGAACAGCAGCACCGCGACGCCCTGACCCGGTGGGATCCGGTCCAGTTCAGACGCGTACACGTGCTCACGTATGCAGACCTGGGGGACAGCCTCGCGGACCAAGCCAAGGCCGACGAAGCGATCGAAGCCTGGGCACAAGCCCTCACGCTCATGGAGGGGTTGGTGTCCGACCGGACACACAAGGCCATCGCCTCGACCCGCAACCTCCTGCACGTCTACCAGCGGCGCAAGGTCCCAGGGGCAGTGGATCTCGCGCGCAGGGTTCACGATGCCCTGGCGCAACTTGCCTGACTTCGCTGGCGAGTAGCAGTGTCGCTGGTACGTTCTCAGCTCGCCGATGCATCGAGAACCGTAGCCATCACCGTCGTGTCGGGCCACCAACCGAGTGGTCCTCCTGCAACGCAGCGAGAACGCCAAGTTCGCTCAGGGGCTGTGGGACCTCCCAGTCGGGAAGAGCGAGCCCGGTGAACCCATCACGGAAACCGCGGTCCGTGAGCTGTACGAGGAGACGGGTCTCACGGTGAAGGCAGAGGCGCTCAAGGTCGCCCACGTGATCCACGGTGCCTGGGGCGTGGAAGCGCCCAATGGGTTCCTCACTGTCGTCTTCGTAGCCGACGAGTGGACGGGCGCGCCGGAGAACCGTGAACCGCGTAAGCACTCCCAGGTCCGCTGGGTCGATGCCGAGGCCATCCCCGAGGCGTTCGTCAGCACTACAGCCAGCGCCTTGACCTGCTATCTGCGCGGCGGCCAAGAGGTCTCCCTCGACGGGTGGGCCTAGCGTCGAGGCGCCGTCCCGCGTCGGTGAACATCAGGCGCTCGTGACCCTCACCTTCCCCGTCACCCGGCGCCGCTCCGTCCCCTCCACCGCCACGCAGATCCCGAACACCTTGTCGTGCGACGTCCAGCCGTTGGTGCGGCCCTGGTTGTTGCTGATCTGGACGCGGCGGTTCGCGTGGTCGACCGCTGAGACCAGGTGCAGGTAGACCGTGCCCGCCACGCGTGCCAGCACGATGTCGCCCCGTTCCAGGGTGGCGGGGAGGGCGGGGGAGACCCGGACCTGTTGGCGGTCGCGGATGAGGGGGGTCATGGAGTGGCCGCTGGGGCGGAACTCGACGGTTTCGCCGGCCGATACCCGTACGGCCATCGCTTCTAGAAGTCCCATGGGGGGATCGTGCCGGGGGTGGGGGACCTTGTCTCCGGGTTTTCGGTGGGCGCGGCCCCCACAGGCCCACGTCCTGGGTCAGGGCCAGAGCAAGTGGCGTTCCCAGGTCGGGGTGGACGCGTCCTCGCGTTCGTAGCGCAGGCGCGTGTGGGTCCGGGTCCGCGTCGCCTGCCAGAACTCCGCCCGTGTCGGTGCCACCGTGTACAGCGTCCATTCCGGAGTGACCAGGTCCGGGTCCGCCTCGATGCGGGTCAGCGCCTCCCGCAGGGCGCGGTCGCCGTCGGCCGGGCTCGGCAGGTGCGTGCTCTGGCGGGCCAGCAGCGCCTCCGCGCGGGCCGGGCGCGAGCGGGCCAGGAGGTCGGCGGCGCTCGCCTCCGCCGAGGCCCGGGTCACCGTGCCGCGCAGCCGGACCTGGCGGCCCAGGAGCGGCCAGTAGAAGGTCAGCGCCGCGCTCGGGTGCGCCGCCAGCTGGCGGCCCTTGGGGCTCGCCTCGTGCGAGGCGAACTGCCAGCCGTCCCGGTCCACGTTCTTCAGGATCAGCACCCGCGCGTCCGGCACGCCGTCCTCGCCCAGCGTCGACAACGTCATGGCGTGCGGGTCCGGTTCGCCCGCTGCCACCGCGGCGCGCAGCCACTCCAGGAACAGTTCGACCGGCTCGGGCGGCGCGTCCGCGGGCTCGAACTCCGCCAGCGGGCCCGCGAACACGGGGAGGCCCCGCAGCCAGCCCCGTACGTCCCCTTCGCGGTACAGGTCCTTGTCCGCCGTCATCGTGGGTCTCCCTACGCTCGCGTTCCCGGCCGGGCTCCGGGCTCCTTCGGGAACGTACCCGTCGCGCCGTGCCCCGACGGCAAGGGCCCCGCACCGGAGTCGGTGCGGGGCCCTACGGCCTGCGGGCCGTACGTGATCAGGCGGCGGCCAGGGAGACCTCGGTGGCCTTGATCAGCGCGACGACCGACGCGCCGCCGGCCAGGGCCAGGTCGCTGACCGCGTCGGCGGTGATCGCCGCGGTCAGCGCGCCGCCCTCGACGTCGATCTTGACGGACGCCATGGCGGGGCCGGTGGCCACCTCGGTGACCGTGCCGGGGATCTGGTTGCGGATGGACAGGCCCTGGACCGGGCCGGTCGCCAGGGAGATCTCGGTGGCCTTGACCATGGCGGTGACCTGCGAGCCCTCGGCCAGGCCGAGGTCCTTGACGGCCTCGGCGGTGATCGCGGCGGTGATGTCCTGGCCACCGGCGAGGCGGACCTTGACGGTCGCCATGGCCTCGCCGACGGTGATGGCGGAGACGGTGCCGGCGATCTGGTTGCGGATGCTCAGGGTCATGGAGAACTGCCTCACTGGGTCGGTGCTTGCCGCCGGGCCGCGGACGCGCGGTCGGCCGGTACGAACGAACCTAGTACGGGAAGAACGTCCCGTTCCGACCATGGTGGCAGCAGCGAGGCGAAAGCACCCGGTCGCGTGGCAGATCCGGCGGGGGACCGAAGGCGGGACGTTCCCGGGGCCTACGGTCCGGTGGATCCGGGGCCTTCGGGCACGCTTTCCGCAGGTGTGCGGGGTATGGGGGGTGTGGTGGGGCGGCAGGTGCGAGTCCGTGGCGTCTAATGTCCCGCATATGCAGGTTTACACCATCGGGCAGACCGCGCGTCTCCTGGGCGTCAGCCCCGACACCGCCCGCCGCTGGGCCGACGCCGGACGGATCCCCACCCGGCGCGAGGGCTCCGGCCACCGCGTCATCGACGGCCGCGACCTGGCCGCCTTCGCCGTCGAGCTCGCCAGGGCGGGCGGGGGCGACGAGGACCCCTCCCACACCTCCGCGCGCAACGCCTTCCCCGGGATCGTCACCGCGATCAAGCTCGGCGACGTCGCCGCCCAGGTCGAGATCCAGGCCGGCCCGCACCGGCTGGTGTCCCTGCTCACGCGGGAGGCCGTCGAGGAGCTGGGCCTGGAGGTCGGCCTGCGGGCGACCGCCCGCGTGAAGTCCACCAACGTCCACATCGACCGCACCTGATCCCTCGGGAGACCCCGGCGGCACCCCGCCGCCCGGGCCCGGTCCCGGCCCCCACGACAGGACCCCGCATGCCCCGCCCCCGCCGCCGCGTCGCCGGTCCGCGCACCTCGCTCGTGCTCGCCGTTCCCGCGCTGCTCGCGGTCCTGTTCCTGCTCGTCCCCCTGGTCGGGATCCTGGCCCGCACCAGCTGGGGCGAGCTGGGCGGCCACCTGACCAGCCCCGGCGTCACCGAAGCGCTGAAGCTGTCGCTGTACGTGTCCTTCTGCTCGCTCGGCCTGTCCCTGCTGCTCGGGGTGCCGCTGGCGTGGCTGCTGGCCCGGGTCGAGTTCCCGGGCAAGACGCTCGTACGGTCCCTGGTGCTGCTGCCGATGGTGCTGCCGCCGACCGTGGGCGGGGTGGCGCTGCTGCTCGGCTTCGGGCGGCGCGGTCTGCTCGGGCCGTGGCTGGAGGACGCCTTCGGGATCGTGCTGCCCTTCCACACCTCCGGCGCGGTCGTCGCCGCGACCTTCGTCGCCATGCCCTTCCTGGTCATCAGCCTCGAAGGCACGCTCGCGGGGCTGCGCCCGGCGTACGAGGAGACCGCGGCCTCCCTCGGCGCGTCACCGCTGCGGGTGTTCGCCACCGTCACCCTGCCCATGGTCGCCCCCGGCCTCGCCGCCGGCGCCGCGCTCGCCTGGGCGCGGGCGCTGGGGGAGTTCGGCGCCACGATCACCTTCGCCGGGAACCTGCCCGGCACCACCCAGACCCTGCCGCTCCAGGTCTACCTGCTGCTCCAGGACCGGCCCGAGGCGGCCACCTCCGTCTCCCTGCTGCTCCTGGTCATCGCGATGGCCGTCCTCATCGGGCTGCGCGGGCGCTGGACCGGGACGACCCAGCGGCGCACCGCCCCGACCACCTCCGCCGAAGGCCCTGAGCCCGCCCCGCCGGCCATGACACCGGACCGGCCGGCCACCCCCGCCGCTCCCGCCGGCCAGGCGTGGCCGCTGCACGCCCGGGTCACCGGCTTCAACCAGCTCACCCTCGACGCCGACCCCGGCACCACCATCGCCGTCGTCGGCGAGAACGGCGCGGGCAAGACCACCCTCTTGCGCGCCCTGCTCGGGCTCACCGACCGCGCCCACGCCGAACTGCGCCTCGGCGGCCTCGACGTCACTCGGCTGCCCCCGCACCGGCGCGGCGTCGCCTGGGTCCCGCAGGCCGGAGCGCTCTTCCCCCACATGAGCGCCCTCGCCAACACCGCCTACGGACTGCGCGCCCACGGCGTCCCGCGCGCCGAGGCCCGCGCACAGGCCCAGGCGTGGCTCGACCGGCTCGGCGTCGGCCACCTGGCCCACCGCAAGCCCGCCCAGCTCTCCGGCGGCCAGGCCCAACGCGTCGCCCTCGCGCGGGCGTTGGCCACCCGCCCCCGGCTGCTGCTGCTCGACGAGCCGCTCGCCGCGCTCGACCAGACCACCCGCGCCCACGTACGCCACACCCTGCGCGGCCACCTCGCCGGCTTCAACGGCGTCTGCCTGATCGTCACGCACGACCCGGTCGAGGCCGTCTCGCTGGCCGACCGGGTCCTGGTCCTCGCCGACGGGCGTACGCTCCAGGACGCCCCGCCCGCCGAGGTCACCCGGCACCCCCGCTCGCCCTGGGTCGCCCGCATGCTCGGCCGCAACGCCTGGCCCGCCACCGCGACCCCCACCGGCGCCCGACTCGCCACCGGGAGCGAGCTCGTGGCCGCCGAACCCGCGCCCGAGGGCGCCGAGGTCCTCGTCGTCGTACCGCCCGAGGCCGTCTCGCTCCACCGGGACAAGCCCACCGGCAGCCCCCGCAACGTCTGGCCCGGCACCCTCCGCGAGATCACCGCCACCGGCAGCCGGCTGCGCCTGGTCGTCTCCTCGGACCGGGTCCCGGACACCGTCGCCGAGATCACCCCGCAGGCCGCCGCCGACCTCGGCCTGGCCGACGGCACCCCGGTCTGGTGCAGCGTCAAGGCCACCGAGATCACGCTGGTGGCCCTGTAGGGGAAGGGTGGGTCAGGACGCCCGCTCCTGGGCGCTGCGCTCCACGCAGAACTCGTTGCCCTCCGGGTCCTTCAGGGTGACCCAGCCCCGCCCGTCGGGCACGCGGTGGTCCTCGTGGAGCACGGCGCCCAGCGCGAGCAGCCGCTCCACCTCCTCGTCCCGGGTGCGGTCCTGGGGCTGGAGGTCCAGGTGGACGCGGTTCTTCACCCGGCGCTCGTCCTCGACCCGGATGAACAGCAGCGCGTGCGCCCCCGCCTCGACCAGGGCCTCCGGGTCGCCGGGGTGGTCGTCGTCGGTGACCTTGCCCTCGAGTACCTTCGCCCAGAAGGTCGCCAGCTCGTAGGCGTCGGCGCAGTCGATCGTGATGTGTCGAATCAGGGTTGCCATGGGGCGGACCCTTTCACAGGGGGTCAGGCGTCCTCCACGCATATACGTCCTCCACGCATATGCGCGGGCGTACGGAGGGCGGGCACGCGCGCACGAGGACGCGCCGAAGGGGGAGCGGGCCCCCGTACCCGCTCCCCCTCCGGTCACCCGGTCACCTCACCGGGCCCCCGCCGTCAGCACACCGGCAGCGGGTCCGTCTCGCTCGAGATGTCCGTGTCCTTCATCCAGCCCCAGGCCCCGTTGTCGGCCTGCGTCCACTCCCAGCGGTTCGGGTGCGGCCCGCCCACGTGTCCGCCGTTGTCCGAACGGCACGTGAACCAGGAGGGGTTGGAGTACATCCGGCCCACGACCTCCAGCACGCCCGGCTTGTAGACCGCGGCGCCCACCCGGTTGTTGCACCACCAGTGGCTGCCGCTGTACCAGCAGCCGGCGGCCTTCGCGCTGAGCGAGGCGGGCACCGCCGCGCCCACCGCGATCTTCGGGCCGCTGTAGGAGGGCGGGGCGTCGTTGGTGCTCGCCGCCGTGGCCGTGGCCGCGCCGGACAGCGTCAGTGCCGCCGTCGCCGCCCCTGCCGCGAGGAACGCCGAGATGGTACGAGTCCTGATCATCCTGATCATGGTGTTGTGCGTCCTTTCCCCCGTCGGGTCCTGCGCGCCGACTTCACTCGATCAACCGCCCTTGGCAGCCTCGAAGCCGGGGCTCATGGACCGACAGCCTGCCGCCACCCCGACCAGGTGGCACCACACTTCGGTCCTGCCCCAACCGACTGGACCGGCAAGGGCAAGGGGGAAACAGAGCCGTGCCCACACTCCGCATTCACTTCGACCCCACCGACCTCAAACGACTGCGCGTCGCCCAGCGCCCCGACCCGCTCTGGGAGGTGGTCGGGAGCCTGCACGTGCTGCAGAGCAAGGAGGGCGAGCTCGTCTTCGCCGACTGGCGCAGGGCCGCCTCCGCCCGCCTCGTGCCCGGCACGCCCGGCTGGCGGGCCGCCGCCGGGCTGCGGACGCTCGCGCCGTACGCCTCCTACATCCCCGACTTCCTCACCCCGACCGTCACCGGCGCCGATCTGACCACCGGCGTCGAGCGGGTCCTCGTGACGCCCGCGAGACGGCTCACCGCCGAGCTGAGCAGGCTCTCGACGCCGGGGCCCGTGCCGCCGCCGCTGCGGGCGCTGGCCCGCGGCGAGGCCACGGCCATGGCCGGGCTCGGCCGGATGATCCACGCCTACAGCGCCGCCGTGGTCCAGCCCGGCTGGGACGCGGTGGAGACCGCCGTGGGGGCCGACATCGCCTGGCGGCGGCGCATCCTCGCCACCGAGGGGCCGGACGCGCTGCTGGACAGTCTGCGGCCGCTGGCCGGCTGGCAGCGGCCGGTGCTCTCCATGCGCTACCCCGTCGACCGCGACCTGCTGCTCGGCGGGAGGGGCCTGCTGCTCGTGCCGTCGTACTTCTGCTGGCGGATGCCGGTGTCGCTGGTCGACCCGACGCTGCCGCCCGTCCTCGTCTACCCCGTCGACCACGGCCTCGGCGCCGAACCGGCCGCGTCCGACAGTGCGTTGGCCGACCTCGTCGGGCGCACCCGCGCCACCATGCTGTTCGCGCTCGCCGAGCGGCGCTGCGCCTCGACGACGGAGGTCGCCGAGGCGGCGTACGTGTCGCTGCCGTCCGCGAGCCAGCAGCTCACCGTGCTCCGCGACGGCGGCCTGATCGCCAGCCGGCGGGTGGGCCGCCACCTGCTGCACACGGTGACCAGCCTCGGCTACCGCCTGCTGGGCGCCACCGAGGAGTAAGTCCGTTCGGCGGAAGGTCTGTCGACCTTCGCCCCGACCACCACGGAGGTGACCGCGAGCCCCCCGTCCACCAGCCACCGCCCCGTGAACTCCCGCACCGCGCCCGGCGGCAGGTCCACCGGGAGCAGCCGGGCCGCGAACGTCCCGTCCTCGTACAGCGAGAGGTGCGCGTCCCGGAAGCCCAGCCAGCGCCGGGTGCCCGGGTACCACGCCTTGTAGACCGCCTCCTTGGCGCTGAACAGGAGGCGGTCCCAGCAGATCCCGGGCGCCGTGGGCAGCGCCGCCCGCTCGGCGTCCGAGGCCACCAGGCCCAGCACGCCCTCGGGCAGCGGGCCCGCGGGCTCCGCGTCGATGCCCACCGCGAGGGCGTCCCGCTCCAGCGCCGCGGCCGCCGCCCGGTAGCCGTCGCAGTGGGTGATCGAGCCCACCACGCCCGACGGCCACCGCGGCGCGCCCCCGGCGCCGACCGGCACGGCGACCGGCGGCAGCCCGAGGGCGGCCATCGAGCGGCGGGCGCAGCCGCGCGCCGTCGCGAACTGCCGTACGCGGCTGGGGCGTCGTCCCGCCACGAGCACCGACTCCTCGGGGAAGAGCGGCGCGGGCGTCAGGTCGTCGTGCCGGTCGGCGCCGGGGGCGCGCCGCGGTGGCCGTCGGGCGTGGTGGGCTCGATCACCCAC